>CAYNFB010000080.1:0-12582 GCA_964396355.1 uncultured Leptospirales bacterium
ATTGATCGAATTTCCTGCCATCGATCCTCTCCCCCTTGATAAGGAGATTGTATACAGACCAATATGATAGTCGATTTTCTCAGCGACCTGCAGGCAATTTCTAAAATTTATCTTATTGCCCAGAAGGGGAAAAAAGATCTTGAGGAGGAGTACGTATCCAATGTTTTCTCTGACGTAAATAATCCGTCTAATACCTCCTCATACATAAGTATTAGAAATATACTGGAAAACCGGTTGAACCATCAGATTCAGCAGTATAATATGAATATGAATAAGGGCAACACCACAATGTCGATGCCTGTAAGTGAACTTCACGGCCATGTTAATACTCATAAGGAGCTGAGCCTGAACAATGTTACGGTTTCCCATAAGGCACAGCACGGATATATCGCAGCATCACTCCACGATGCCTATATAATCATTCTCAACAGGCCAGACTGGTGGGATGACAGATCTTATATGAAATTCTTTTTTAATGAAGATGACCCCGGGAAGAGGAATCTTCGCCTCATTGGAAGAACTCCCCGTCTGACGCTTTCTGAGATTGAATCAAATATTGCTAAAATTCTGATTTATTTTGAGGATATAAGTATCGCAAAGAATAATCCTCCCGCTGCATTACCTCTGGAGGATGATGAGGCATTGAAGGGGAATGGATTAGGTAACGGCAGCTCTATTGTTAATGATTTTTCAGATAAACTGATGATAACCCCCTTTGGAAGGCAGTACGGTAAAAAAATTGACGGTATTATCAATGAAATTTTTAACAGCAAAAATATTGAAAATGCTGCTCTTCATGAAGAGGCGCAGATAGCAGAGATGGCCTCTTCTCTCATGCAGATCTATAAAACAATGCCCGGCTCGATGACTCTTGACAGAACCAGAGATATGCTCATAAATACAGTCTATTATCTGCTTGCACAGGACTACGGTTTAAAACTTTTTACCGAGAAGTTCTTCTATGATGACCGCAGAATACCTTTTTCGAGATTTTATCATGAAAATAAAGATCAGATAGAGGATTTTGTTACACATCTGTTTATGGTATTTTTTGAAGAAACCTTCAGCTCTTTGTTTAGAATTGTAAGAAGTCTTGACATGAAACAATATGCCTGTGCATTTATTATTAAGAGAATATATCTTACTCAGGGTGAGACTCTTCCCGTATTCGGCTATTTTCTGATTAAGTCAATTGCGAGATACGGGAAAATAAAAGTTCTTTGAATATTGTAAAAATTCATTATATTTTATGTATAATATCCATGGAGGAATTACCATGGCCCATGGCCCGGGAAGCGGATTTGAGAGCGGCATCAAGACTGATGTTGAGAAGAAGATAAAAGAACCTGAAATGTACAGGGTCATTCTGCATAATGACCACTATACTACAATGGATTTTGTAGTGGAAGTTCTGACAAAGGTTTTTCATATGCAGGCGGCTAAGGCGACGCAGATAATGCTCGATGTGCATAAGAAGGGCATAGGAATCTGCGGGGTCTATACTTTTGATATTGCTGCAACCAAGGTCGAGCAGGTGCATCAGATGGCAAGAGACCAGCAGTTTCCGCTGAAGTGTTCATACGAGCGTGTTTAAATTTATCTAATGAGGACTTATTTATGGAGCTAAATCCTGTTTTAAACGAAGTGCTGATGGCGGCCTTTAATCAGGCCAAGTCAAAGAAACATGAATATCTTACTCCTGAACATATATTGTACGCTTCACTTTATTTTGATGATGGTAAAAAATTAATTGAAGGTACGGGCGGGGATATCGGGAGCCTTCGCGGCAATATTGAGGATTACTTTGAGAAGAAGATGGAAGTTGTCGATACCGAAGAGCCCAAGCAGTCTGTGGGTTTTCAGAATGTTATGGAAAGAGCTATCTGGCATACCGCCTCTGCTCAGAAGGACGTACTCGATCTGGGTGATGTTTTTGTCTCTATAATGGATGAGGAGGAGTCATATGCTGCCTACTTTCTCGGTCTTGAAGGAATTTCCAGGTATGAGCTTCTGAAATATATTTCTCACGGAGTAACCCTCCTGCCTGACAGCATGGATGAGGATGATTTTGTAGAAGAGGAAGAGAGTGAGGGTAAGGAAAAGGATAAGGATACTAACTTTCTTGAGGCCTTCACTGATGAGCTGACTGAAAAGGCCCGTGCCGGAAAAATAGACCCTCTGATCGGAAGAGATGATATCATTGAACGGACAATTCAGGTTCTCTGCCGGAGAACAAAGAATAACCCCATTCACGTTGGTGATCCGGGAGTAGGAAAGACTGCAATAACCGAGGGGCTTGCCCAGAGAATTGCTGATGGTGATGTACCCGATAAGCTTAAGGATATGAAGATTTTTTCTCTCGATATGGGCTCCCTTCTTGCCGGGACAAAATTCAGAGGTGATTTTGAGGACAGACTGAAGAAGATTATTCATGAGCTTAAAAAGATGAATGATGTAATTCTTTTTATTGATGAGATACATACAGTAGTCGGCGCCGGTGCGGTTTCAGGCGGCTCGATGGATGCATCCAATATGCTCAAACCCATATTAACATCCGGTGAGGTGAAGTGTATGGGCACAACTACCTATGAGGAATATAAGAAGTTTTTTGACAAGGACAGGGCTCTGTCCAGGCGTTTCCAGAAGATAGAGATACCCGAACCGACTATAGAAGATACCATTCTTATCCTCAACGGCATAAAAGACAGGTATGAGGAATATCATTCAGTTATATATACTGAAGAATCCATAAAATCAGCGGCAGATCTTTCTGCTAAATTCATTAACGACAGGCATCTCCCGGATAAGGCTATAGACGTCATAGATGAGGCGGGAGCCTATGCCAGGATTTATCGTGCAGTTGAGGGCGAAACCGTAACGATTGAGTCCGGAGACGTTGAGAAGGTCGTTGCCAGAATCGCCAAACTTCCGGAGAAAAGTGTTACATCCTCAGAGAGGGGGCATCTCAAGGATCTCGGCGCAGATTTGAAATCAACTATTTTTGGTCAGGACAGTGCTGTTGGTATGGTGGTTGATGCAATTAAAAGAAGCCGGGCCGGGTTTGGTAATCCGGATAAACCTATTGCATCTTTTCTCTTCGTCGGGCCCACAGGGGTTGGAAAGACAGAGCTTGCCAGACAGCTTGCTCTTAATCTGGGCGTAGAGCTTCACAGGTTCGATATGAGTGAGTATCAGGAAAGACATACCGTGGCGCGTCTTGTCGGAGCTCCTCCGGGATATGTCGGATACGATGAGGGAGGTCTTCATACCGAATCGATAAGAAAGACTCCCTATTCTGTTCTGCTTCTTGATGAGATAGAGAAGGCTCATGCCGATATATTCAACACTTTGCTTCAGGTGATGGATTATGCCACACTGACAGACAATGCCGGAAAGAAGGCAGACTTCAGAAATGTTATAATAATTATGACTTCCAATGCCGGCGCAAGGGAAATTGGAAAGAAACAGGTTGGATTTGACGAGAGGCGTGTAAAGGATGATGCAATAGGAGGAGCTGTTGACAGAATTTTTTCTCCTGAGTTTAGAAACAGACTGGATTCAATTGTAACATTCAATGATCTGGACAAAAAGGTAATACTTGATATAGTAGCCAAGGAGATTACTATATTTGCCGGTCAGCTTGAAAGTAAAAATGTGACTCTCGATGTTACAGAAAAATGCCGACACTGGCTGGCAGATAAGGGTTATTCCCGCGAGTTCGGAGCGAGGCAGATAAGCCGGCTTGTACCGGAAAAACTCAAGTCCTTCTTCGTCGATGAGGTTCTATTCGGTAAACTCACGGGCGGCGGTCACGCAGTTGCCGATGTTGAGGACAATGACGTGAAAATTTCAGTAGTTGATAAATGAGAGTATGCCTGTATTTTATCTTTCTGAAGAAAATATTTTTCCGCCCATTGATCTGGCAGAACCCAACGGCATACTCGCCGTTGGAGGGGATCTGTCCGCAGAAAGGCTGCTCTCCGCATACAGCAGGGGCATATTCCCCTGGTTCTCTGACGACAGCCCCATAATCTGGTGGTCTCCCGACCCTCGTTTTGTAATATTTCCCGGTGATGTCTATATGTCAAAATCGATGAGGCAGGTGCTGCGCAGAGGAGATTTTACTATTACCATTGACCGGGAGTTTGATGAAGTTGTCAGACAGTGCAGTATGCCTCGTAAACACGAGGACGGGACCTGGATAACCAGCGAGATGATGAAGGCATACGGACATCTCCACAGTATGGGATATGCTCATTCTATTGAGGCATGGTCTGATGGAGAACTTGCCGGAGGGCTGTATGGTGTATCTCTGGGCAGATGCTTTTTCGGGGAGTCCATGTTTTCTAAAAAAAGCAATGCATCAAAGGCCACATTCATAACACTCGCAGCCGCCCTGAAAAAGCTTGATTTTGATATAATAGACTGTCAGGTCTATACTGCTCATCTTGAATCACTGGGCGCCATAGATATTCCGCGAGAGGATTTTATCGATATAGTCGAATCCTCCCTGGAAAAGGAGGGTATAACAGGCAATTGGAGTGAATCGGAACTCTTTGATACTTCCTGGGAATGTGTTAAATCTGCATTGATGTGAAAACCTCAGCCATCTGTCTTCTCATGAAATCGTATTTATTTTTTATGCATCTCCCTGAGAGAATGATCACATAGCCGTTTTTCCTGATCATATATGATTCCATAACTCTTTCCATTGATCCTGACGCCAGAGTCCACAAAAACTCTGTGTTCCTGAGGGTACCCCAATTTTTTTTAATCATGGTGAAACCGGTACGTCTGAACCATTCTTCAGAGAAAGCCCTGAGGCCCGAATCACTGTCTTTTACTGCAGTAATTTTTATCTCGCCGTTTCTGTCCGGGCTGAGGTATGATTTATTTATAGAATATCCGGACAGTTTCTCTTCCTTTGGTGATATAGTCCAGCCTCCCGGAATTGTCATGGATATGCGGAGGGCTTTGCCGTCTGCCGTCAGGACACTGGGAATTCTCTCGTCTGCAGGGCTTATATTCCATGCGCTGATATTTAATAACTTCCCGAGATTTGCCGCAGCCTTCAGGTCTACTTCTCTGAAATTGTTTTCGTTCATCGTCCATGATGCGACTTTTACAGATGTACGGCTGGTCAGATTTTTTCTGGTCTCTCTGATCTGTCCATCTTCGGGTATTATTTTTGCCCGTATCCCGTTTCTGATATAGTATCTGTAGAGTCCAACTGCTCCGCTCAGGGAATTCATCCCTTCCTTCTCAAGAATTTTTCTTGATGAAGTTTCAGCATCTATTCTTGCGGTATCAAAATTTTTTATCAGCGGGAGGAGTGATCCCTGCTTCAACTGTGCTGTCACCTTTGCGCTGTATATTTGTTTCGAAATATTATTTTTTATAAGGCCGTATGTATTTTCGTATCTGCGTAAAGCCTCTTTCGTGTAATTCATACTGTTCCTGAGCTGAGAACAGGATATCGCATAGTCAAAGAGTATGTCGAGTTCCGCCTGGACAATTTTAATCTCTGATTCCTTCTTCGATTCCTTCCTTTTTTTCATAATGCCGGAATGTTCTGCAGCGTAATCATTGTAGTTTTTCCTTATTGCTCCAGCCAGAAGGGACGCACTCTTCTTAAAATCTGCACCGGTCTTTCTGCATTCTTTAAGTTTCTCCTCTGTCATTGTTCTTCTCACATCAGAGGGAATACCGGCCGGCTTCATCAGACTCTTCGTGATTTCGACAGATCCTCTCATCGCTGCTCTGTATATTGTGTTTGCATCTATTGAGCCTGTGAGGGCAAGATTTTTTGAATCTGCAGTAAGACTTTCAAAAAGAGAAAGATATTCATTGTAGCGGTTATTCCTGTATTTATATAGTTTAATGAACTGGCCGGTTTTTATTTTCCCGGGAAGAAATATCTGTTCAATAAAATCTCCTGATGATTCTCCGTAGTCCGATACTTTTTGTTTTATCTCCATGAAGTTTGATGAGGCTGCTTTGAATATCTCTTCATTGTACACAATAATATTGTTCGTCCTCTTTAGTCTCGCGATGCGTGCAGTCTCCCTTGTGAATGTCTTTTCATAGTGAGTTATATAACGTGAGGCAATACTGTTGATGTTTTTCATAACTCTTGCAATGTACCGGCTGTCCTTTGTCCCGTCGAGTTCTCTGACCACCTTGTCTCTATATCTGTCTATTTCATGGAGTGCATCCTTGAGGTTTTTTAGATTAGGAATTTCGTATAGGGGAGTGTTATAGCTCCTGCTGCCGGTTGAAATGGTATTGTCAATAAGAGGTATGATTTCCTTTTTTTTCACGCTGAATATAAATTTTTCTGTATCTTCAAGGCCGGATTTAGAAATTTTTTCAGGCACTGTTATTCCCGAGAGGGAGGCGAATTTAAGCGCCTCGTCCATCCTGCCTCTGCTCTGGGAAAAACGTCTCTCCATGAATTTCCACAGAGGTGCATATTTGAGAGATGAAGTATCCAGCTCCGAATCATCAAAGAATACATTTGAGTGAAAAGTTTCAAAGGCTTTATTTAATATCAGCTTATCCAGATCAATGCTGTTGGTTGTATAGTCATTTGTGCTGAGTTCCAGTTCTACCTTCCTCAGTATATTGAGATATTGTTTTTTCGTAACTGATTTTTCTCCGGCCATTACTTTATCAGAGGAATTAGGTGTGACTCTTGGGCATGTTGTTCTTTACTTTGCTCAGTTGCCCCGCAAGCATTGAAATAACGGAAAATAGTGTACTTCAAGCCATACGCTTCGGCGTATCGCTTGATTACTTTTTCAAAGAAATACTCCGTACTCATGTTTAGAAGCTCTCGCTTATCTGCTCTGAAAGAACCGTCGTGGGGAATATTTTTTATGTAAATGTCAATCTTCTGAGAAAGTTCATGCAATGCCGGAGGGTTGCGGAGTTTTTTTACCAGTTCTGAAAAAATGCAGATCGCAATAAGAGGTTCTGATATCTCTGCAGTCCTTTTCTCAATTTCATGGACAGAGTATTTTTTTTCTGCGCTTCTGAGGGATCCGTCATCTGAACTATTTCTGTTTAGAATAGAAATGAACTCTTCTGTTCTTTCTGCTTCCTTTATTAAAAGGGACTGTATCCGGGCATCAGAAGCGTTTGCCTCTGCGGTCTTTTTAAGGCCGTCGAGTCTGATTTTCCATCTCTCTGTCCGAGAATCCGCACCGTAGCAAAGGCTGGTGATAAGAAGCAATATTATAAATGGAGCTGTATATCTCATCGGGAATCACCTGTTTAAAACATTAATATCTCTGTTCTTATATTATCGGTAAAATACCGGTTTTTTTATATGAGATAAAGGCAATAATTTACTGAACAGAGCCTGTTTTGTGCTGGAAAATTGCACATGCATATATATTCTGATTTTATATCTTACTCTTTAATATTGATTAACCGGGGAATCAATATATGTTGATTTTATTTGTCGGTTTTATACGGATAACATATGAAATTTAAATTAATTCTGCATGCAGCTGTCGTTTTGATTTTTTTCTGCTCTTTCCCTCCTCTTGCGGGAAAGGAAAAAAAGAGCTCTGTTAAGAGAAGGCCCCGTGTCGGGGTTGTCCTGAGCGGAGGGGGAGCCAAGGGATTCGCCCACGTTGCCATTCTCAGGCGGCTGGAAAAGCTTGGTATACCCGTTGACTATATCGGCGGCACCAGCATGGGCGGCACAGTAGCGGCTCTTTATTCCATGGGTTATACTGTGGATGAGCTTGAAAGAATAGCCTATGATACTGACTGGTATTCCTACTTCAGTAATGAAGTTAAGCGGTCAAACCGCAGCAGCATGAGAAAGTCATTTCAGGATCTCTATCCCTTCAGTCTGAATATCGCAGAGAAGGGTATTGATATTCCCCGGGGTCTCGTAAACGGCCAGAGAATGGGTCTTTTTCTTTCTAAACTTACATGGGGAGCCCATGAAATCAGCAATTATGAGAAGCTGCATATTCCTTTCATCTGTATAGCCACAGATATGGAGACAGGAGAAGGGAAGGTTATGGCTGGAGGTCATATTGCAGAATCCCTCCGTGCAACAATGGCTATTCCTACAATTTTTTCACCTGTTGAAATAGACGGAAGAATCTATCTTGATGGGGGAGTTGTTAATAATTTTCCTGTAAAGGAAGTGATCTCCATGGGAGCGGATATTATCATCGGTGTAGATGTCGGCGCGCCTTTATACCGGAGGGAGGATCTCAACTCTTTAGCAGCAGTCATGGAACAGGCGACATCCTTCGCCGGAATGAAGACAATCGAGGCTCAGCGTAAGCGATGCGATATACTGATCACGCCTGATATAACAGATTTTACTGCCACAAGCTTTGAAAAGACTGCGGAGATAATTGCTGCAGGAGAAAAGGCTACAGATCGGCAGATAGATAAGCTCCTCAATCTTGCAGCAAAATTTAAAAAATACAGCATAGCACCCAGGAAAAGAATCGTTCCTTCACAAACAAATTCTCAAAGGTATATCTCTGAAATAGTCTTTCACGGACTCCGTGAAAAAATTGAGAAAATTGTCCGGGAGAACGTGCGTATTAAAGTCGGGGATAAGGCCTCGGCCGATAACGTAGAAGAAGCTGTGGCTTATCTCTACGGCACCGGTTTTTTTAAGAGAATTTCATACAGTATCGAAAAGAGGGATGATGGCTCTGTCCTTAATCTTTACTTTAAGGAGAAACCTGAGAGCAGCATAAACTTCGGTTTGAGCTATGATATAGAAATGAAATCTGCAATTCTCATCGGAGGGATGGTGAGGAATTTATGGATGGACAATACTCTTGCAGTAGTAAATGCCAGGGTGGGAGAATACAGTAAGCTCGATGCGCAGTATTTTCTTTATACTCCCATAGATCCGGGAGTAGGAATAGGTATCGGCTGTAATCTCTATGACATGGATGTCTATCTTTACAGAAACGGTATAAAGACTGCCAGTTATAATTTTAACTATTATAACACTTCATTATTCCTGAGTACATTTTTCTCAAACTGGTTTAACCTTTCTGCATCAGTAAAAAAAGAATTCTTCGAATATGAGGCGGAAATTACAGATATTAGTGCTGATGAGGAATTTAAATTTGATATAATTGCAGGATCAGTAAAACTTAAAATAGACACTCTCAATAAATACCACTATCCCTCTTCGGGATTTTCTTTTGAAGATAAAGCGAGCTACGTTTATACAGACCTGGCTATGGAAGATGAGAATATATTCGCCGAACGTTTCTGGCATAACAGCTTTATTACAAGGTTTGCAATACCCCTGGGAGAAAAACTGACATTTATCGGAGGAGGAGCATCAGGTTTCACGAACAGCAAAAATGTTCCTCCTGTCTATCAGTTCGTCATGGGTGGTTATCAGCGCTTTGAGGACTGGATATATCCCCTCAACGGGTATAATTTTATGGAAAGGATGGCGCAGCATGGATGGGTTTACTTCACCCATCTCCAGTATGAGTTTATTAAAGACTTTTTTATAACAGCAAAGTGGAATGAGGGCAAGGCCACTGACAGTTTTGAAGAGCTTTTTAAATACGGCGATACAGATGCAGGATTTGGTCTAACCCTGGGATATAGCTCAGTTCTGGGCCCTGTTGAGGTCAGTGTATTCCGCAAGAGAGATATTGATGACTACACTTTTCAGGTTAATCTCGGTTTGAGATACTGACGGCTCAGTCTGGCGATTCTTTTATTCTTGACTTATCGCATAATTAAGACTTATCTGAAAGGATTCCACATGAAACGGAAATACACGCATGAGTGATGAAAACAGAAATAGTCTTGAGAGGCAGGCCCGGGCACTTCTTGTTTCCCGTGAAATATCGGGGACCAACAGAGCCAGGATAAACAACCTGATGAAGAACCAGGAACTGGATCAGGAAGAAAGATTCTCTTCAATAATTAGAATTCTCAGGGATGCTCCCGAGAAAGAGCTTGTTGAAATAGATGATGCTCCCCCGGAACCCGAAGAAAAGTCTGCCCCAAAAAAAATGCCTGTCAAAACACCTGGAGGGAAAGCCTCTCTGCCTGCGCTTAAAGATATCCCATCCTTCCCTGATATAAACGGTCCCACAGAAACAAAGCTGTACATAAACGATATATATCTTAAACATAAGAAGTACAAGTTCTTCAAAAAAAGATATCTCGTGGAGAGGAATAACCGGATCGGTTTCGGTTTTAGAAAGCGGCTCGTTCCTTCAAGAAAACTTCTTCTTCTGTTTTCAGAAATCCGGTCATTTCAGGAGCTCATTCTATCCCGCCTCCCTTCAATACTTGAAGCAATATTAAAAAATGAATCCATAGAAGGGCCTCTTGAGTTTAATTATCTCAGACTTCTCAGGAGATGGATGCTCGACAGCCCTCTCTCTGCAATGACCTATGACCGTGTTAAGTGGATGGAGCAGTGGGGCTTTGAGAGAGAGTTCAAATCATATATTGTTAATTTCTTTTCATTTATGAGAATTGATCAGGAACACAGAGAAAGAATCCTTCTCCTTGTTGAAAATCTGCTGAGAGATGAACCTGATCTGGTAAAGGAAGAAATAGGACAAAATGAAGAGAAATCATTTCTTGCAGGAAAGGAAAAGCGAAATTACACAAGAGAGAAACAGATATTTGAATATATGGGTGCCCTGCGGTCATTCATTGCTCTTCCTGGGGAGGCCGACAGTCTCGTTGCAAAAAGTCTGCGCAAGAAGTACGGTATCTATACTTTGGAAGATCTCATAAATATGGTAGTTGAGGCCCTTATTTTTCAGAGGCCATATTCAGCGAATGAATTGAGAATTTATTATGAAATAAGAACCATAGCAGTGAGCAGCGACAAGTGGGATTACAGTCAGGATAAACTCAAGAAATTCGGGAAGGATCCTGAATCAAGAAAAGAGAGAAGAGTCATGAGACTCAAGAGCGAACTTCTCTGGTTTGATGCAGTTTACCAGATGCTTAATATAAAAGATAACGGACAGAATATACTTCTCCGGTCGGCAGATGAGCAGTGGAAACTTGCCGATCGTATAAACCGGGATGCCGGCGATTCCGAGTCCGGGAATTTCATTGTATACCTTGAAGGTCTGGTCAACTACTTTAGAAATCTCATACATCCGCTGCTCAATGGTCAGCCGGTTACATTCCAGTGTTCCAGGGAGGAGGTTTCCGGTGCACTCTTTACTCCTTCTTATTTTGAATCAGAGCTGAGAGATGTGGAGTCTCTGAATGAGGAGATCTATATTTTTAGAAATAACAATCCCACATTGAAAATATCCAGAGAGGAAGTGGACAGGATAATAAGCGGGAAAATTTCATCAATGACTCACGTAGAGAGACTGCTCTTTAAGGCCGGAAGTGTTTTCTATAATCTGGCCTCAGCGCTTCACGAGGTATATCACTCTCATCTGACGGCACATGCTTCAGGTCAGGGCGGAGGGGAACCTTCCCGTATTCCTCTTGACAGGGATGATGAAGAGGCGGCGCTTCCAGGAAGAATTATTCCCTTCAGCTCCTGCAGATTCAAAGATTTTGAAGACAGCACTCCGCTTGCAAGACGAATAGAAGGCAGAAAAATTATAAATGAATCGCTTAAGGGCGGCATCCTGATATTTATAACAGCCTACTGTTATCAGCTGTCGAACCTCTGCGGCTATGCGAAAATAAGGGATGATATGACCAGACGTGATGTGCTAAGGCGTGAAATAGAAGTGCTCAAGGAGGAGAGGTATGATTCTTAAGGATAAACCTGTAGTTCTCGAAGGCAGGGACGGCCCTGTAAGCATTAAGAGAAATTCCGAAGGGACTCCTGAAATCACTGCCCTTTCTTATAGAGATGGAACCTATGCCATGGGATGGGTTCACGCCAATGACAGGCAGCTACAGCTTATGCTTACGCGGGTAGTACTCCAGGGACGTTCATCCGAAAAACTCGCAGATGATAATGAACTTGTTGAAGCTGATAAGTATATCCGAAGCCTCAATCTTTATCCTGATGTACACGAACAGATAGCCAAACTCGATCAGAATACTCTTGAAATGGTTATGGCCTATTCTGAAGGTATAAACGACTATATGCGCGAAGGCGGAAGGGTGTTCGAATTTAAGCTCCTGGGCTACAGGCCTGAAGAGTGGACTATTATGGATACGATGATGCTGGCAAAGGTCTTCTCTTACTTCGGACTAACTGACGTCCAGGGAAACATGGAGAAGCTCATAGTTCAGATGGTGCAGAATGACATAGATGAAAACAGAATTAAGGAACTCTTTCCCTATCTTACTGAAAATATCGATGTGGAACTTCTGAAGAAGGTGAACCTTTCCCCTCCAATTGTACCCGGAGCAGTCAGATGGCTTTCTCTTCTTCCAAAATTTACAGGAAGCAATAACTGGGCTGTGTCCGGATCAAAGACCAGGAACGGATTCCCCATACTCTGCGGAGATCCTCATCTGGAGGTAAACAGGATGCCTGCTATATGGCATCAGTCGGCTCTTCACCTGCCCGATGAGGATATTCTCGGGTTTGCTCGGCCTGGAGTTCCTGCTCTGATATTC
>CAYNFB010000081.1:0-12359 GCA_964396355.1 uncultured Leptospirales bacterium
GTAATAAAGGCTGACAATAATGCGTAAACCAGTACATCCAACCGGATGCCCCAGAGCTACTCCGCTTCCGTTCACATTAGTAATTTCGCGGTTTAACCCCAACGCCTTTTCACATGCCAAATATTGTGCGGCAAAAGCTTCATTTACCTCAATCAGCCCAATATCTTCCAATTTTAACCCAGCTTTTGCCAATGCCTTCTCAGTGGAGGATACAGGACCAATACCCATAATATCCGGATCAACGCCAGTCGTGCCTGTTCCGACTATTTTTGCCAATACCTGCACACCGAGCTCCTTGGCTTTAGCTGCAGACATAATAATTACTGCCTCCTCCTCTATTTCATCGAGTACTGCATTTAAAAGATCTGCAGTGCTTTCAACACCCCTGCACCGGTAGGGTTTATCTTTTATCAGTTCAGGGCTTATAGGGCCGTGAACGAAAACCGTTTCACGGGCAACAGAGAAAGCCTCATCGGCAAGAGCGACTCCCATCTTACCGGTTGAGGCATTGGAAAGATATCTTATGGGGTCAAACCACTCCCGCGTCGGCCCGCCGGTGACAATGACTTTAGCGCCCTTCAATAACATTGCACGCTGCCTCATATATTTTATCAATTTCTGCCAGACGTCCCTTACCTTCATCGCCGCAGGCTACCAGTCCTACATCGGGCTCAATAAAGTGCATTCCCCAGCTCTTAAGCCTCTCAATATTCATCTGCACCGCTTTATGATTGTACATATTGGGATTCATTGCAGGAGCGATGAGAACAGGGCACTCCAGGGCAAGAAATGTTGTACTAACCAGATCATCTGCAATGCCGTTTGCAAACTTTCCCATGATATTTGCTGTTGCAGGAGCCGCGACAAAGAGTGATGCGTTGTCTTTAAGAGAGATATGCCCCATCTCCCGCTTCTGCCAAAGTGTCTCATTGCAATAAACAGGATTTCCTGTTAATGCCTCAAGAGCAAGGGGAGAAACAAGCTGTGAAGCATTATCGGTTAACGCTACAAAAACATCATAGCCGCCTTTAACAAACAGCCTTGCCAGATCGCATGACTTATATGCTGAAATAGAAGAACTTACTGCAAGTATAACCTTTTTCATAGTCTTTTAAAAATCCTCTCAAGATCATTTTTATTTATTGTATATAGAAATGGCCGTCCATGGGGGCATCGCAAATCGAATTTCCCCTCAAGTACCCTGTCTACCAGTTCTTTCATATCTGAATCAGACATTCTGTCTCCCGCTCTCTTTGCCGAATGGCAAGCCAGAGATGAAGCGAACCTCTCCTTAAGGTCGTAATCATCCTTTTCATCCTTAATATTATCAATTATTTTTTTAATAAGTGATTCAATATTATTCTTTTCTGCAAGTGCAGGCACAGAGCGTACAACCACCGAAGTATCGGAAAAATCCTCAACTTCAAACCCGAAACCTGTGAAGACTTCGGTATTCTCAAGCACAACATTATACTCATCAACAGGCAGATCCATTGTAACAGGAAAGGCGAGTTCCTGAATATCTCTCTCTACCGGTTTCTTAATAATATCATCATAGAGTATCCTCTCGTGAGCAGCATGAAAATCGATAAAGTGAAGTTTATCATCATCCTGAACTGCAATATAGGTATTAAAAACAACTCCCAGGATAATTAAATCTCCCCGGGAAATTACAGACAGACGGGCCGCATCAGAAACAATCTCGCTCAGAGATGAATCAAAGAGTCCTCTATCGTATACAGGTGCCCTGTAATTTCCGGCTTCATGGACAGCGGAACCCGCAGCCGGCATCCTGTAGCCGGTATTGTCTTCTGAAACATCAGGATCATTATCCGGAGCAATATCCCTTTTAAACAGACCATCAGGTATAGGGTGAGCCCTGTTGAGTATTTTTTCTGCAAGCCCGAAAACCAGGCTGTCTATATATCTCTGATCAAAGAGTTTAATCTCCCTCTTGGCCGGATGAATATTAACATCAATCAGTTCAGGTTCTATTTCCAGGAAAACAATTGCCGCAGGATATTTTCCCCTTGGAATAATAGCCTCATATGCGCGCTGGAGATGATATGAGAAAAATCTATATTCCACAGACCTCCCGTTTACAAAGAAAAACTGCATATTTTTCGACCCCTTGACAAACCCGGGTTTGGAGAGGTAACCGCTTATTCGAACCTTCAGATCCTGCAGAGAATCAAAGTAAAGATTATCCAGTATATTTTTACCGAATATCTGAGTGATTCTTACACCGGGATCATCTGTTCCCTGAAGAGTAATCTGCCGCTTGCCGTCAACATCAAATGAGAATGAAGTTCCATGGGCGGCAATTGCCATTTTCAGGAATACTTCACGAATATAACGCAGTTCCCCTCTTCTTGATTTTAAGAATTTCTTTCTTGCAGGAATATTGAAGAATAGATTTTCTACTATCACAGTAGTTCCCGGAGTACCCGCATAATCTCCAATGCTCACCTCACCAGCCGAGACCTCAAGTCTGGCCCCCATATCCTGATCCTCCTTCTTCGAGAGGATGACAAGGTCTGAAATAGATGCGATGCTGGAGAGAGCCTCTCCTCTGAATCCGTAGGTTCTGATATTTTCAAGCCCGGCAATATCCTGAATTTTACTTGTTGCATGTTCTTCTATGGCCAGACTGATATCTTCTTTATATATTCCGGAACCATTGTCTCTTATTACAATTTTTTTCAATCCGCTGTCAAAGACCTCAACAGATATTTCACGTGCGCCTGCATCAAGGGAATTTTCGATTAATTCCTTCACTACAGAAAAAGGAGCCTCGACGACCTCTCCTGCTGCAATCATATGCTTAATGTGATCTGGAAGCAGCTTTATTCTTTTCAAAAAATCCTCTTTATTTACGAAGTTTTTCAATGAGAGCCGGCAGAGTTTTTTCCGCAGGTCCCTGAACAAAAATATCTGTTGTAGCCAGAGTAAGTTCAGTCTCTTCAAGATTGAATTCTAATATTTTTGCACCGTTTGTCTTTGCCACCTTGGGAATCGCCGCAGCAGGATAGACTATTGCAGAGGTGCCGACCACCAGAACGACATCCGCCTTTTCTGCATATTTTTGAGATTGATAAAGTGCATCATGAGGAATCATCTCTCCAAAGAAGACTACAGAAGGCTTCAGGATCTTCCCGCAGCTTTTACATCGGGGAATCTCTCTCTGATCAATTTTAAAATCATCGGGGCTGTATTCTTCTGAACAGTGCAGACAGATAAGATTCTGAGCATTGCCGTGATATTCGATAACGACCTTATTCCCTGCCTCCTGATGAAGGTTGTCTATATTCTGTGTGATTATTGCCTTGAGTTTATTCATCTTTTCCAGTTCTGCAAGAGCATAATGCGCTGCATTGGGCTTTGCCTTTCCGGTTATATCGATAAGATCAAAGATCATATCCCAGACTTTTTCAGGCATGGTGTTAAATGAATATATAGAAGCATAAACAGCCGGGTCATACTTGTCCCAAAGTCCTCCAGAACTTCTAAAATCGGGTATTCCGCTTTCAACGGATATACCAGCTCCGGTAAGTGCTACCATATTCCTGGAGTTTTTTATAATATCTGCGACTCTATTCAGTTTTTCTTCCATACTTTACCTCAATAAATCAAATCATTAAACAAGCTTTACTTAAAGAACAATCTCAATCTCACGATGTCAATAAAAAAGCATTAACTCCCTCTAAATCATTTAAAAACAGTTAACCACGGCAGTTTATATTCGAGATATGAACTATTAAAAAAACATTAACTCCTCATTAATTAATCGGCTAAAATTTTTGAAAATCCGGTTATCCATGAAACCTGATAAACATTGACAAAAATAGCCAGAACTGTTCTACTGTGAAAATAGATAAAACACTATAGTAACCAATAAATAACTGAAATATAGATTAATGGAGAATAGAATGGAATGTAAATGCGGCGGTGTATTAATCGAAGGCAAAAGTACATATAGAACAAGTAAAAAAAATTTTACTTTTATTCTTGAAAACGTTCCTGCTTACCGATGCATGAGATGTGAAGAGGTTAAATTTTCTGAAGAAACAAATGATAAAATACAGAAAATGATAAACAGGCTGGAAAGAGATTCAAATGAAATAGTAAATGCCCGTCCCTCTTCAAATCTATACGATTATTAAAGAATATACAAAAGAGAAATTACAAATAGATGAATCACGTCAAAAAAAGAAAAAATGCAATCTATTCACTGATCAGAAAAAAATCCAATCCTGCAGTGAATAGAATAGGTTTTTGGGAATTAAAACCCCGGAAGAATTCCCTGGTAATACGAAATAACTGGTTTACCCGTCTGGGTTATAAGGAAAACAAACCGGTTACTCCGGACAGTGTTAAATCCCTTATTCACCCTGAAGATATTGATAATCTGATAAGAACAATTGAAACAGCAGCATCAGAGAAGAAAGAAGTCGAATTTGAAAATGAATTCAGAATAATGAATGCCGCCGGCCAATGGACGTGGATTTACCTTAATGGATATATAGGCAGAAGAAGAAGGGGAAGATCTCTTCGAATATCCGGCACGGTGCTTGATGTAAACACGAGACTTAAATTACAAAATGAGCTTAAGGAACGCACAGAGGAACTGGAAGCCCTATATGAAGAGTCAGAAGCTCAGAATGAGGAACTGGCAACAATGATGGAGGAGCTCCATGCCAATCACATGGAGCTTGAAGAGGCGGCATCAGAAATTTCAAGAAGTGAAAGTAAATTAAGGAGTATATTTAACAATGCTCCTTTTGGTATAATTCAGTCAACTCTCGACGGAGAAATATTAAATGTAAACTCGACATTTCTCAAAATATTTAAATATGAAGATTATTCGGATTTAACAGATCACGTAAAAAACACCTCTGAATTCTATAAGAGTTCAGAGGTCAGAGAAAAAGCCCTTGCTGACATAGATCTAGACGGGATTATTCATCTACTCAGTCAATCGGGTATTGATAAAAACGGTAATACAATCCACCTGAACATCCGCTACCTGAAAAGCAAAAGCACCATTACCGGAAAAATATATCTGACTACCTTTGTAGAGGATATAACCAGACTGACATCATCCCGTTTTGAAAGAGATCTTTTCTTCAACAATTCTGCTGATCTTCTGGTTATAAATAATTTTGACGGAACAATCAAGCAGCTCAGCGAATCATGGACTAAAACACTGGGCTGGACGGAAAAAGAATTTCTCGCAATGAAGAGAATCGAAATAATTCACCCTGAGGACAGACAAAAAACTTCAGACTTCATGAAACAGCTGAAAATAACTGAAGGAACAATGTCAATAACAAACAGATATATGCATAAGAATGGCGGCTACAGATTGATCAGGTGGACGTGCATCTCCTTCAAAGAACTACAGCTGATATTCGCCATAGGCAGAGATGAGACAGAAAGACACGAAGCCGAAACAGAACTTCAAAAGATGTGGGACAGACTGGACATTGCAATAGAAAACGGCGTCATAGGTCTCTGGGACTACAATATCAGAGAAGACAAACTGATTGTTAACAAGAGTATGGCTGATTTTCTCGGATTTGACATCCATATGATATCCGATTCAGAAAAAGAATGGCCTAAGTTTCTTCACGCCGATGATGTAAAAAATTCCATGGAAGCAATGAAAAAATACCTGAGGGGACTCCGTGAATCCTATATCGACCAGTACAGACTTAAACTTCCCGATGGTTCATACAAGTGGTTCTTCTCAAGAGGCAAAATCTCAGAATATGATGAAAGAGGCAGGCCTCTTAAAATTTCAGGTTCTATCATGGATATAACAGAACAGAAAGAAGCGGAAGATGATCGCATCAGACTTGAACAGAAAATGCAGCAGGCTCAAAAGCTCGAAAGCCTGGGAATTCTGGCCGGAGGAATTGCCCACGACTTCAACAATCTTCTCACGGGACTTCTGGGGAATGCAGATCTGCTTCTCTGTGATACCAAAAAAGATTCAGAACATTATACCGAACTGAATGAAATTAAGAAAACCGCTATCAGAGCAAGTGAACTGACTAATCAGATGCTGGCCTATTCAGGAAAAGGCAGATTCATCGTAGGCTCAGTAGAACTTAATAATCTGATAACAGAAATGGAAAGCCTCCTTGCTGCATCTATTTCAAAAAAAGTAAAAATTTCATATGAACTTCATAGTGAAATCTCTCATATTAAAGGTGATGCAACCCAGATCAGACAGATTCTTATGAATCTGGTTCTCAATGCATCGGACTCCTTTAATAAAAAGCCCGGAGATATCCTCATTAAAA
This sequence comes from uncultured Leptospirales bacterium, assembly GCA_964396355.1. GTDB lineage: Bacteria > Spirochaetota > UBA4802 > UBA4802 > UBA5550 > CAYNFB01. The sequence continues at coordinate 6,309 of CAYNFB010000081.1, forward strand.
CAGAAAAAATTTACTTATCCGATGAAGAAATCACCGGCATGACTGTAAAACTAAACATGGAACCGGGTGAATATGTATGCCTTGAAATTACCGATAACGGCTGCGGAATCCCCCCCGATAAAATAGAAAATATTTTTGATCCTTTCTTTACCACAAAGTTTACAGGGAGAGGCCTGGGTCTTGCAGCAGTTCAGGGCATCATAAAAAGCCATAATTCAGGACTCATACTTCAGAGTAAACTGCAGAAAGGTACCTCATTCAGAATTTTCTTTCCAGCAACTGTTGAGGTTCCGGTAGAAACGGCAAAACCTGATTTTATCAAAATAAATAAAGAAAATAGTGAATTTACCATAATGATAGTGGATGATGAAAAATACATCCGTGACCTTGCAGCAAAGATGCTTAAGAGTTCCGGCTACGTGCCCCTTATTGTTCAAAACGGTAGCGAGGCAGTAAAAGCGGTAGAAGAAAGAGGAGACGATATTGCATGTATAATTCTTGATCTGACAATGCCCGATCTTGACGGAGAGGAATCACTAAAAAAAATCAGAGGAATAAGCCGCACCATCCCGGTAATAATAAGCAGCGGATACTGCGAGGAGGAAGTAATCAGTAAATTCAATTCTGATGAAATTTCCGGTTTTCTTCAGAAGCCCTATCAGCTTAACGACCTGAGGAAAGTACTGAAAACTGCAATCAGGTAAACTTTGATAACAGCTGCACAGAATATCATGCCGGTATTCTGTTAAAAACCGGCATGATCAGATAAAAAAGCAGAACCTGCTATGATTTTTTTAATATTTTAGACCAGGAGTCTTTAAGAGAAACAATTCTGTTTAGAACCATTCCCTTTTCATCAGTGTCGGGATCCACGCAAAAGTAACCCGTCCTGTCAAACTGCATTCTGTCGCCGGCAATGCACTCTTTAATAAACGGCTCGACACGGCAGTTTCTAATTATCTTAATCGACTCTTCATTAAGATAGGTCTTGTAATCCTCGCCGGGTGCAAGATCATCGGGATTCTCTTTTGTGAAAAGATGATCATAGAGTCTCACCTCTACAGACTCCGCATGTGCTGCAGATACCCAGTGAATAGTTCCTTTAACCTTCCTGCCGTCATCAGACCATCCGCCTTTTGTCGCAGGATCATAGGTGCAGTGAACCTCGGTGATATTGCCGTCATTGTCTTTTATAACATCAGTACATGTGAGGTAATATGCATGTTTGAACCGGACTTCCTTACCAGGTGCAAGCCTGAAGTACTTCTTCGGAGCCTCCTCCATAAAATCAGACCGCTCAATCCAGAGCTCCCTTGAAAAAGGCATCTTCCTTTTTCCCATGCTCTCATCTTCAGGATTATTTACAGCATCTACGTACTCCACCTGACCTGCAGGATAATTATCTACAATTACCTTCAGAGGATCCATAACCGCCATGACCCTCTGAGCCCTTTTATTCAGATCCTCCCGGAGACAGTGTTCAAGCATTGCTATTTCAACTGTGCTGTCGCTCTTTGCAACACCGATTCTATCGGCAAAATCTCTTATTGATTCAGGAGTATATCCCCTTCTTCTGAGACCCGTGATGGTAGGCAGGCGGGGATCATCCCATCCGCTCACATAGCCCTTGTTGACAAGCTCAAGAAGCTTGCGCTTACTCATAACAGTATAGGTAATATTAAGCCTTGCAAATTCTATCTGCCGGGGCTTGTGTTCAACTTCAGTCTCATTAATGACCCAGTCATAAAGAGGCCTGTTGTTTTCAAACTCAAGCGTGCAGATTGAATGAGTTATGTTTTCAATGGAATCAGACAAACAGTGTGTAAAATCATACATCGGATAGATACACCAGGTATCTCCTGTTCTGTGATGATTGGAATGCTGGATCCTGTATATCACAGGATCACGCATGGCGATATACCCGGAGGACATATCAATTTTGGCTCTCAGAGTACGCTCGCCATCCTTGAATTCGCCCTTCTTCATCCGGTCGAAAAGATCGAGATTTTCCTCAACACTTCTTTCCCTGTAAGGACTGTTCTGCCCGGGCTCCGTAAGAGTTCCTCTGTACTTACGCATATCCTCGGCGTTTAAGTCACAGACGTAGGCGCTGCCCTTCTTTATCAGAAATACTGCATAATCATAGAGTCTGTCGAAGTAGTCCGATGAATAGTACATTCTATCAGCCCAGTCGAATCCAAGCCACTTCACATCCTCCTGTATAGAATCGACGTATTCAGTTTCTTCTTTGGATGGATTGGTGTCATCGAATCTCAGGTTGCACGTTCCTCCGTACTCCAGGGCGAGTCCAAAATTAAGGCATATGGATTTTGCATGTCCTATATGGAGGTAGCCGTTGGGCTCCGGTGGAAATCTCGTGGCCACCCGGCCGTCATGCTTGTTATTCTGAAGTTCCTCGTTGATTATATCTTTTATAAAATTCGATCTTACAGGAGAGTCTTCATTCTGAGTTTTATTGTCGCTCATATTTATAACCCGTTATTAAAAATTCAATTATTATATTGAGTCATATCAGTGAAATTATCCGGAATAATCAAGTAATAATTCTGCAGGCCTGCAATTTTACAAATATGAAAAAATATTCATTTCTTTCGTAAATGAAAAATTAATCTTATTAGAATAAGACTTTTTTTCATTTACAAATTTCATCTTTTAATCAGTCTAGCCTTAACCGCTGGCAATATTTTTAAATTTTAAAGTGTCGGCATGAAGAAGGAGAAAACAATGAGAGTCAGATTCGCACCGAGTCCAACAGGATTTCTGCACATCGGCAATGCAAGGACTGCAGTAATCAATCATCTAATGGCAAAGAAGGATGATGCAGAATTCATATTGAGAATAGAAGATACAGATAAGGAAAGAAGCAGCATGGAGTCTGAAATTTCCATACTCGAGGATTTGAGATGGATGGGAATAGAGTGGACCGAGGGGCCGGATAAAGAAAAAGACCACGGTCCGTACAGACAAACCGAAAGATTTGACATATACAGTCAGTACACAAAAAAACTCCTTAAGTCACGAAGTGCATTCAGGTGTTTCTGCACCAGAGAGCAGGTAGAAGAGGATAAGAAAATAGCGGTAGAAAAAAACATCCCCTTTACAGACAGATGCCGCGATCTTTCAGATGAAGAACAGCAGAGACTTGCAGATGAAGGAAAAGAGTACACCATTAAGTTCAAAGTTCCCGATGATGAGGCAATCATATTCGATGATAAGATAAAGGGAAAAGTAAGCTTCAACAGTAATAATATCGGAGGCGACTTCATCATTGTACGCTCAGACGGTACACCGGTCTACAACTACATCGTAATCATAGACGACACACTCATGGAGGTGTCTCACGTTGTAAGAGGAGAGGATCACCTGTCAAATACTCCCAAGCAGATACTCATGGCAAAAGCTCTCGGCCTGCCTGTTCCTGAGTATGCTCACATGCCCCTGATTATGGGAAATGACCGGAAGAAACTGAGCAAGAGACACGGGATAACATCTGTCGAACTCTACAGAAAAGAAGGATATCTGCCTGAAGCTCTTATGAACTATCTTGGACTTCTCGGATGGGCAACAGAATCGGGAGATGAAATTGTACCTGAGGATGAACTTACTCAGCTCTTCGATCTTTCAAATCTCGGCAAGAGTGCCGCGATCTTTGACTTTCAGAAACTAAAGTGGATGAACGGACAGTATATCAGGAAGTACGACTTATCCGGAATTACCGATCTTTTTATTCCATATATTAAAGAAAGCGGTTTTGATACAGATTCAGTGACGAGAGAAAAGCTGGAAAACATAGTTGATCTGATCAGAGGAAACTGTGAAATTCTTTCCGACATAGGTAACCTTATTGGAATTTTCCTCAATGATGTAAATGAACCGGATGAAAACACAGATACGCAGCTCAAAGAGGATTACGCGGTGGAGGTTATATCTGCGGCAGGTCAAATTATTGATGAACTGACGGAGGATAATATCACAGAAATCCTGGTGCCGCGCATTAAAGAGATAACCGGTCAGAAGGGAAAGAAACTCTTTCATCCCATCAGAGCCATGGTAACAGGGCGACTGAGCGGTCCCGACCTTGACAGAGCAATTCCACTTATCGGATATGAAAATGTAAAAAAACGTATCCTCTTCTGCATGGAAAAGTACTGTTAGAAATGATCAGCAGCGAATGGGATCTCATCGGCAGAATTAAGAGTGTTATCAGCGGCACACAGAAATCACCGCCGCTGATACAGGGCATAGGAGATGACTGTGCAGTCTATGAGATCTCCACGAACAGATTCGGTCTCTTTTCAATAGATGCATCCGTTGATGAGGTTCATTTCAGAAAAACATACGCAACCCCCTATCAAATAGGATTTAAATCAATGGCATCAAATGTGTCTGATATTTACGCCATGGGCGGCAGACCTGTCCTTGCGCTGATTTCAGCCGGCATTCCCCGGGACTTCGACAGCAGCTATATAGAGGAGATTTATCAGGGCATGGCGGAATGCGCGAATACTCACAGCACCTTCATCGCAGGAGGAGATACGACCTCATCAGACCGTTTCTTCCTGTCAATATCCATCTACGGCGAAACAGACAATCCGGTAATGAGAAGCGGAGCACAGACCGGAGATTATATTTATGTGACAGGACAACCCGGATATTCTCAGGCAGGCCTTGAGATACTCAACGGTAGGGGCAATGTATCCGACTACCCTCTTTCTGTAAAAAAGCATCTCACGCCCGAACCACCTTCCGGCCTGCTCCCGGTCATACTGAAGGACTTTAATCCCTCATCGATGATAGATATCTCTGATGGTTTAATATCAGATCTCGATCACATCTGCAGTCAAAGCAAAAGAGGATTCGAGGTAGACGCAGGCAGCCTTCCTGCGGGTCCCGAACTCCTGAGATACGCAGAAAGCCGGAAGAAGAATGTCATAGAATATATTCTCACAAGCGGTGAGGAGTATGAACTTCTCTTCACCTCTAACAAAAAACTTGATAGTCATGAGAATATCAGTTTAATTGGCAGGATAACCGCCGGGGGAAAAAAAATCACCTCCCGGGGAACACCACTCACACTGAACCTGAGCGGATACAATCACTTTAAAAAGGACGCAGAATGAAAAAATCGACCATACTTATCTCAACCGCCCTATTCATGTTCTCACTGTTCTCATGCAGTCCCGAACCGCCGGGTAAAATTCCTTCCGGAAAGTGGAATTACAGTCTCAAGATAAACGGCGTAACAGCAGGAAAGGCTGTTATCTCATATATGGTGAAGGACGGGCTCCATATATCTACTAATGAAATGTATCTCAATGCCGGCTATATCAGGAACAGCTCAGTGCAGACGACTATAGAAAAATCTGATTTTACTCCGGTTAAACTCGAGATTCACAATACTGTAGAGGATAGCAGAACCGGGAAAAAACAGACTATCGACAAGGTAGCCGAGTTTAACGGCAATGTGGTAAACCTTAAATCAGGAGACTACCAATCGCAGATTAAACTGAAGCAGCCTTTTTTTCTCGACGGCAGCTACTTTCTCAATGAACTTATAGACAGAAAATTCAAAACAGGTACAAGGATAACTGCAAAGATTTACGAGCCTACAGTAGAGATTGATGAGACAATTCTGGTGGTAGTTGAGGTAATAGGCAGGGAGAAATTATATGTAAACGGCAATGAATCAGAGCTCATACATATTAAACAAAAAGTAGAGAAACTAAAGAGCATCGATATGTATCTCAATAACCGGGGAATAACGGAAAAAGTCACAATAAAAATGCTCAATAACATCTTCGAGCTTTCAAGAGAGTAGCCCGGTTCAAGGCCATGAGTTTAAAAAATTTATCTATTATACTTCTATTTCTGCTATTGCCGGCAATAGTAACATCTCTGCCGGTCTCTTCATTTATGGTCAATGCTGAAAAAATCACCCCGAAAGTATATACAGAACGATATTCATACTTCAAACTGATCAACAGAAACAAAGACTTCAGGTTTCCTGGAACAGCAAATCAGAAAGTAATC
>CAYNFB010000082.1:0-12318 GCA_964396355.1 uncultured Leptospirales bacterium
GTCCGGCAGAGAAAACTAAAATGGAGCAGAACATCCTCCAGCCCGGGAGAATCACAGCATGAAACGCATCTTAACAGCAATAATTATATTCGCAGCAGTATCTCTGTCTGCTCAGGAGAACAGAGACTACACAGACTACCGTATCTATGCAAGAGCCTCAATCAGTAAAATTGAAATAAACAAAATAAAAAACGAACAGGGAATAAACCTCTCTGAAACATGGATATTTCTGGAAGTGCTGGATGGAGAATATAAGGGTGAAACAAAGAAAGCCGTCTTCGGAGGAGAGAGTGATCTGCCCGAAGAAATGCAGTATAAAACAGGACAGACTGTTTTCATCGGTATTGCTCAGGGCGGAACCGAAGGATCTGTTGAATATATTTCTCTCTATGACGTGGATAATACCAAAAGTATGATTTTTCTTATGGTGCTCGTCGTGGCAGCAATAATTGCAGTAGGAAAGCTAAAGGGCCTTGCCTCACTGTTTGCGCTGATTGTTACAATTATGATGGTCTTCGTATTTCTCATCCCATATACACTCAAGGGATATCCTCCCCTGCCCATAGCTGTAATAATTTCCATAGTATCCATAATACTCACACTGCCCATCATTGCGGGCTTTCATCTCAAGACACTGGCGGCAATAATGGGCGCCGTATGCGGAATCATACTGGCGTCTCTTCTTGCAATGTTTTTCGGATGGATAATGCATCTGTCTGGTATAGTAACAAATGACATGCTCACCGTCTTCTACGCATCATCCGTCAAGATAGACGTGAAGGGACTGGTCCTGTCTGGAATGATAATCGCAGCACTTGGCGCAATCATGGACATATGCATATCCATAGCCTCATCAACAGCTGAAATATTCAGTGCCAACCCGGAGATAGATGAGAAAAGAGCCTTCAAATCAGTGCTCAACATAGGAACAGACATACTAGGCTCAATGGTAAACACTTTGATCCTTGCATATGTGGGAAGCTCGCTTTCGCTCATACTCTTCATATCAATGAGACTTCAGCCCGATATGAGCATATGGATGATTCTCAATTACAATCCTGTTTTAAGTGAAATAGTTAAATCGGCCATAGGCAGTATCGGACTGTTTATCTCCATACCGCTTACAGCGATAATTTCAGTAAAACTATATAAAAAATATTACCGGACCGCAGAATGATGAATATTCTGCACATCAGAGCAGGTAAATTTTCCTTTACTTTAAATAAATTGAGGTTATCCTGATCTGCAATAATAAGACAGAAATGGAGGAATCAATGGATCTTCGCACACCGCTCTCACTGATTCTTGAAAATTCACCTTTTTTAAAAGAGGCAGAAGAACTCCGGCTCTTCAGGAAAAAACCCCCTGCAGAACGAAAACTCAGGGGACTGAACGATAATGAAATCAAAAAACTCGAAGAGAAAAATAATCACTGTGAGGACTGGGCGCTCATTCTTGTCAAAGATCAGTTCAATGCAGACTACATCAGAAACAGCAGGTTTATAGGTTCATGTATTCTCGGTGTATTCAATGGAGAAGACCTCACGGGTGAAGATAATCTCAGTCTCCCCTCAGGCATATACAGCTCAATAATAAAAAACTCGGAGATAAGTTCAGGATGCTGCATTGAGTCCTGCGGAATAATATCCAACTTTCTTGTGTCACCTGAATCATTTCTCTTTCACGTAAATGCAGTCACAGCCGGAGATGATCTTCTCTTTGCAAATGGACAGAAAATAACCACAGGCCCTGAGACAGGAGAACGCGCTCTCTCCGTGTTTGCAGAACTTACTCCCTCTGTATTAAACAAAATCTCAAAAGCCGGTCACGACAGAGAGACCTATGAAAAATTTATCCATGCCTACACAAAGGGCTGCGGCCTGCCATTCGGCTTCATCGGCAGAGGATGCGTTATAAAAAACACATCGGCCCTCATCGATTCATATATTGCAGACTCTACCTTCATATCAGGCGCAGATATCATTTCCGGATCAACTGTGCTCGGTTCAGAACAGTCACGAACAACCATAGAAAATGGAGCCGAGGTATTAAATTCGATAATACAGCAGGGCTGTGAAGTCTCATCAACTGCAATCATTCACGATTCACTGCTTATGGAATATTCTCAGGCGGAGAATCAATGCAGAATATGCAGCAGCATAGTAGGCCCGAACTCATCAATTGCAGGAGGAGAGGTAACATCCTCCATCGCAGGCCCTTTCACTGCGGCCCATCACCAGTCGCTGCTTATTGCGGCGCTATGGAACAGCGGCAGAGGAAATATAGGATACGGGGCAAATGTGGGCTCAAACCACACATCCCGCCTGCCCGACCAGGAAATTCATCCGGGAGAGGGAATGTTCTTCGGCCTGGGATCAAGCATAAAATTTCCCGGAGACTACAGGAATTCTCCATATTCAATAATAAGCACAGGTATAATCACATTGCCCCAGAGACTGGAGTTCCCCTTTTCCCTCATAAGCCAGCCCTCTTCTGTTCAGGAGAATATCTCCCCGGCCTTAAATGAGCTGACGCCTGCATGGGTACTGAGAGAGAACATATACTCTGTAATCAGAAATGAGGCAAAGTACAAAAAGAGAAACAGGTCATCTCTGGAGGGACTGAATACAGATGTGTTCCGGCCAGACACGGTAGATCTAATGATACAGGCAAGAGACAGGCTGCTCTGTGTAGAGGAAGAAAAGGACTGCTATACCGACAAAGATATCCCCGGAACGGGGAAGAACTTCATAACTGAAAAGAACCGTCTTCTTGCAGCAGAAAGCTACGACTTCTTCATAAGCCACTACTGCCTGAGACTTCTCGCACTGAGAACAGGGAAAGTCATATCAGAATACACAGAACCTGACCAGAATAAGATTTTTCAGACTGACGATACAACGGAATACTGGAATCACGCATTCAGACTGCTGAAATCCGAAGGACTTTCTGAAAAATCCCTGAAGGAAAATCTCGAAAGCCTTATAAAAAATCTCAAAGTGATAGAAAAACTTGCATATGCATCGAGGCAGAAAGATTTCACCAGAGGAACAGCAATAATCGACGACTACGGATCATTTCATCCTCTGCCTGAGAGTGACCCCTTCATACGTGAACTGAACGAGAGAAACGAAATAGAAATTAAAAGAATAAAACAGATTATAGCTCTTATATAAAAACAGAACCGTGAAACAATGCTGAAATGGAGAAAGATGAAAAGACTGATATTTTTACTGATTATAACTGCAATTCTCAGCCCGCTCACAGCAGAGGAGAATATGGGCTACAAAGGGTTTACTCTGGGCACAGACAGAGAGACCTCGGATAATCTCATAAAAAAAAGCTACAGTTCATTCAGCACTGAGGAAACAAAAGGTTCCGGCGGCGAAGTAAATCTAGCACTGAAGTCTGAGGGAAAAGAAGGCAGTGATTCCCTGATAACTCTAACATTTACATCAAAAAAAAGGCTCTGCAGAATTGATGTCAAAACAAATATGAGCTACAAAAAGATAAACAGCTTTCAGAAGAAACTTGTGAGGATCTACGGTGAGAAGATGAAATCCGGTGAATATTCAAATATCGAAACATCATTTCTTGACGGGTCATTTCAATGCAGCAAATCTGGTAATGCAGTTTCTTCGGGCAGACTATTATCCTGCTACTACAGCAATAGAGGCATCCAGCTATGCCGTGCCTTATATGGCACGTGTTTTTTAATCACCGTGAAGAAGAGATATTACATTGAAGTAATAAAACAAAATAGAGGCATTAAGCAGATAATCCTGGAAGACAGAATTCTCAGAGAGAAAGAGAAGAAGAAGCCGATATACTTTGACTTCAAAGAGTTTGACTGATAAAAAATCTATTCCAGAGCCGGAAGCTCGTCTATTGACTCGATTACTCCCATGAGAATTTCCCTGCTTTTCCGGCCGATAATCATATTATCAAGTCCCCTCAGAGAAGCCTCTATGAGCTCGCCATGCATATCAATCGTCTCGTCAAAGGCGCCGGTATCTCTTATTCTGCTCCGGATCAGTTCAACATCGCTGCTGCTCTTCTCCTGTGATAAAATCTGGTCCATAAAATCCTGTCTTTTAGTCCCCTCCAGACGGGCAAGAGTATTCTGAATCAGCAGAGTAAGTTTCCCCTCCAATATATCCGAGTCACTGGGTTTTCCGGTCTCGTCTTCCACTCCGAAGGCGCCCAGGAGATCATCTCTGACCTGAAAAGCAATACCCAGAGGAATACCGAAATCCTCGATCTTATGCAGTTCCCGTCGGCTGTTCTCTCCGCTGAGAACGTATCCCATTTTTACAGGGTAGACAATCGTATAGTATGCAGTCTTCATGAGGCTTATTTTCATAGGATAATTCTTTTCGAGGGCCACAGAGCGCGGCAGTGAAATAAGGCGGTCCAGAATCTGTCCCCATACTGTCTTTTCATAGGTGGAGGAGAAAATCTCCAGAAATGAATTCTTCACGCTCATCTTTATTTTCGCGCCGCTTATAATCTCAAGCGCATTTGAAAAAATAATGTCAGGCAGAACAGAAGCAATATCAGTACCTATTGCAGGATTATGAGTTAAGCCGGCATACTCCTCCTCCATCAGTATGTGAAGAGCCTTCCCCCCTCTCCGGAGAGTTGACCTGTCAATCATATCATCCTGAATGAGAAGGAGCGAATGCATCATCTCTATAACAGCTCCAAGCTTGACAATTTCAGAGGTGCGTTTGAAGCCTTTTTTATATCCCAGATAGGCATTGATCAGCAGCATGGGTCTGATGCGTTTTCCGTCCCTCAGGCAGTACTCGCTGATAGCCCTGTACATGGGGACCATAAACTGCTCAGCTGCACCTTCAATTTTATTCTCATAGTAATCTGCAATAAATAAATCTGTTTCAGATATATATTTATCTGAAAATTCCCGGAAGAGTTCTCTGTAGTCAGCTGTATTTTTCTTCATGGTAAAAAAACTCCCGGCTTTATTCTAAATTTTTTTAAAATTTCCCACAGCCCGATTTTGCTGTCTACCATGAATTAAACCGGACTTTAAAAAACTTCATCTATTTATAAATTCCGCATCACACTGACTATAAAGAATGTCTTTTTAAAACAATCTCTTGACATTATTTTTGTTTCCATTTTTTTTGATTCAATTAAGAGGAGACTAATATGCTGGCAAAGAGAATAATACCCTGCCTTGACGTCAAGAACGGAAGAGTGGTAAAGGGAGTAAATTTCGAAAATCTCATCGACGCGGGTGATCCCGTTGAGAATGGAAAATTCTACGACAGCGAAGGGGCAGATGAACTCTGCTTTCTTGATATAACAGCTTCCTCTGACAGACGAAACATCATCCTGGACATGGTAAAGCGGGTAGCAGAAACAGTTCATATCCCTTTTACAGTAGGCGGAGGGATACGGACAGTGGAGGATGTCAGGCTTATTCTCGAAAATGGGGCAGACAAGGTATCAATCAACACGGCTGCCGTTGAGACTCCGGAAATAATAACTGAAGCAGCAAAGATGTTCGGATCCCAGTGTATTTTGATTGCAATAGACGCAAAGAAAAACGATCGGGGAGGATGGACTGTATATCTCCACGGAGGGCGCACCCCAACAGAACTCGATGCTGTTGAATGGGCAAAAAAATCCAGTGATCTTGGTGCAGGAGAAATTCTTCTTACAAGCATGGATCGTGACGGCACAAAAAGCGGATACGACCTTGAACTGACTTCCAGACTATCGGAGTCTGTGGACATCCCGGTAATTGCATCGGGCGGAGCAGGAACTACAGACCACCTCTATGACGGACTTACGGAAGGTAAAGCTGATGCAGTTCTTGCAGCATCAATATTCCACTTCAGAGAACTTTCCATAGGAGAGGTAAAAAAGGATCTGATAAACAGAGGAATCCCCATAAGGCCTCTTTAACGCAGAGATCAGGTCACAAAAAACAGAATAAGGCCGATGAGGAAAGCCAGAACAAGAGAGAGAAGAAGAAGCTTCATAAAATTACTCTTTCCATCCTCTTCAGATGCATCAGCAGCCGCTTCATTATAGGTAGGGTCAAGAGCAACCTTAATACTATCCTCTTCCTCAACGATCTTCACATAGATTCCCTTGGCAACTATAACGAAAATATGATATACATCACTATGCTTAATTGAAACAATCCGGCCGGCAATAGGTTTGATTTTCCCTTCTTCAGTATATGCATTGAAGGCCTTGGCCACATCAATTGCCTTAGGATTTTTATCAACAATGCTGATCATAATCCTGTCGCCCACAACGAGACTGGATATACTTTTCCCCTTTATAGGTGAAAGAATAAGCGCTCCGCCCAGAGTCAGCTTAACATCCCTTCCCTCAAGAGGATCATCGGATTTTTCTACTTTAATTTCCTGTGCAGAAGAGCTCTGTCCCGGATCTTTCTGAAGTTCCTCGGGAGAAATTTTAGTGCTTGTCTGAGAGTGAATCTCCATACTTAATGATGAAATATTCTCATAGTCGACAATGAGTTCTATATTCTGAAATCCCGTAGCATCTGTAAGAAATTTCTGCAGACTGTGATTTGCCGCAATGGCGTTATCCTGATCAATGAGCCTTACTATCTTGGTTATTTCCTGAATTGTCAGTCGCTTGGCAATATTATCCTTAATTTGAGCTGTAAAAATCTCATCGAAGCCCCCCTTCTCAGCTATTTCAAGAAGCTGTCTTTCGAAATTCCGCCAGTCTTTCCCTGTCTTCACATCAGTCAGCTCAAAGGACTTGCTCACAAGTGCGTATGAACTCATAAGCTTAAAATAATTGCTGTTGAAGAAGAAAAGAATGGCTCCATAGACGCTTGATGACTGGAAACGTCCTTTAATTACAAGTATATCCTGATAAGAGCCGCTGAGCATTCTTTTGGCTTTATCATCATCTCCAAGAGTATAATGCAGCGCAACCTGAAGTTTTTTTGCCTGTTCTGAAAAATTACTCGCAGCGGCTTTAAGATCATTTGACATTTGACAAATCTCCGTTATTCAAGACATATAAATTCTTATCTTTATTATTTCGAATTTCTGACTATAACATTCTTTACACGTTCAAGAACGAGTCTTCTGTTTATAGGTTTTAGAATAAAATCTTTAACTCCCATTGTGATAAGGTCCTTCATCACTCCCTTGGTCGTATCCTCACTGATAAATACCACGAGAGGCATGTCACCTCTCTGCTGCAGCTCATAGACCAGTGCATAACCATCCAGAACAGGCATATCAAGCTCACAGGTAATAAGATCTATCTTTCCCTTCAGTCTGTCATAATGCATCAGAGCTTCTCTGCCGTTTGCAGCAGTTGCAACAACATCATATTTTTCAGATTCAAATATTTGAGCAAGCTGTTTTCGATGAAATTCCTTACTTTCAACAACCATGAGTTTGTAGTGAAGCCCGCCGGAAATTATACCGTCAGGAGTCTTAGCGTTTAAATTAGGGAAATCCGCCCTGTTTTTCATTTATGATACTCCACATTCACGATTCTAAAGATAATACGTCCTCTTTCATAATTTTGCCGATATAATTTATGATAATATTAAATAAGATTCCCATGTGTCAACATGAAATTAAAGTCATAACTATTATCTATTTAATGAATACATTTAAAAACATTGGACATATTCAATAATTTTAAAAAAATTGACCAAAAAATGACACTATTAAGATTATAAACTTGATTAAAAAAAATTGATTGCTAAAAAAGCATGGAAGTATATCAATACATATATATTTTCATTCAGGAGCTAACGTTGCAGAACCCGGAAACAAAAAATTATTTTATCAAGCCTGCTGATTATATCGTAGCCCTGATAAGCGGAGACGAATTTTATATACAGTTCCAGCGTTTTTCATCAGAAGTAGAGGCACAGATTATTAAGATCATACACAGATACCTTGAACAGTATGATCTTCTCTTCCACAAAGACACCATCATCTCCATCATTAAAGAGCTGATTAACAACGCCATAAAGGCAAATTTGAAGAGACTCTACTTTGAGAGCTGTGATCTCAATATTAACGATGTGAAAAACTACAGAGCAGGCATGGAGACGTTCAAGGATGATGTATTCCAGGCCGGGCACGAAGATCTAATAAGCTCCCTTGATGGATCAAAGTATATTGTAAGGGTTACTTTCAGCTCAAAAAACAATAAAATAAACATTAACGTGATCAACAATATCCCCATGCTGAACTCGGAGCTTGACAAAATAAAGGCCCGTGTAAACAAGGCATACAAATACAAGGATATGTCGGAGGCATTCACTGACGTGCTGGATGATTCAGAAGGTGCGGGACTGGGCCTCATTATGGCTCTGATGCTTCTTAAAAATTCAGGCTTTCCCAAGGACTCATTCAGGATCAGCAGAAACGAGAATATGACCTCCGTCTACCTGAGCATCCCCTACAATGTCACAAGTCCTGAATCCCACTTCAAGATAACCGAGGAAATACTGAAGGAAATTGAAGAAATTCCGTCTCTGCCCGATAACGTAAAAGAAATACGGCTCCTTTGCCGGAACCCGGAAAGCACAATTAAGGACATCTCATCGGCGATTTCAAGAGATCCAGGTCTGACAGCCTCGATAATCAAACTTTCAAATTCAGCCGGTTATGTAACGATGAATCGAATAGAAACAATTGAGGAATCTGTAAAGGTAATCGGAATAAGAGGAATTAACACCCTCCTCATTGCTACAGGTGTCCAAAAAGTCGTCGAAACACGATATAAGAGATTTGAAACCATATGGAATGACTCATACAAACGCGCATTTTACGCACAATCCATAATAAAGAAAAAAAATAAGACCATGAAGCTGGGAGATCAGGTATATCTTGCGGCCCTTCTCTCTGATATAGGAAAAATAGTCATGCTGTCCCTCGATCTGGAACTTCTGAACAAACTGAAGACTATTGCCGGATTCAAAGGTATGGCTGACTCAAGTCTCATCGAAGAGATCAGCCTGGGCATAAGCCACAGCTCACTGGGGGCACTGATCTGCAAAAAATGGAATTTCAATGAATCTCTAACCCGCACCATAGAACTCCACCACAGACCTCACAGAGCACCGGCTGAATTAAAAACGTTGATTTACACTGTCTATCTTGCAGATGCTTTTGTGGAAATTGAAAATTCAAAATTCAGATTTGAAATTTCAGATGATGATGTACTTCAATACTTTAATATAACTGAAAAAAACACATTTGAAGAATTTCACAGTTCTCTTAAAGATAAATATTCTAATTCGGTAAACGGCCATAATGAGGTAAAAGCCTGAAGCTGGTTTAATTTACTTGACGAGATATAACAAAAAAGTTTGCATTCGCAATGAAATCTTAATCACAGAGGAACTTATATGTATTTTCAGGAGATCATTGCAAAACTAAATGAATACTGGTCCGGACAGGGATGTTTAATCCTTCAGGGATACGATCTGGAAGTAGGAGCAGGAACATTCAACCCTGCCACATTTCTCAAAGTACTGGGGCCGGAACCATGGAATGTAGCATACGTTGAGCCGTCAAGAAGGCCTACAGACGGAAGATACGGAGAAAACCCGAACAGACTCCAGCACTATTACCAGTATCAGGTAATAATGAAACCCTCACCTGAGAACATACAGGATCTGTATCTGCAGTCTCTTGAATATATCGGAATAAATCTCCAGGAACACGATGTAAGGTTTGTCGAGGATGACTGGGAGTCTCCTACGCTTGGAGCAGCAGGCCTGGGCTGGGAAGTATGGCTTGACGGCATGGAAGTCACTCAGTTTACATATTTTCAGCAGTGCGGCAGCATTGAACTTGCACCTGTCACCTCAGAGCTCACCTACGGACTCGAAAGAATCTGCATGTATATCCAGGGAATTGACAATGTATACGACATCAGATGGAACGAACAGTTTTCATACAGGGATGTCCACCACAGAAGTGAAGTTGAATTTTCCCATTATAATTTCACCATTGCAGATACGGATATGTATTTTAATCTTTTTGATATGTATGAAAAGGAGTGTCTGTCTATTCTCGATTATGATCAGACAAATATTGTTCTTCCCGCATACGATTTTGTGTTGAAATGTTCCCATGTTTTTAATATGCTTGATGCAAGAGGTGCTATTTCTGTTACAGAAAGGGTAGGATATATCACAAGAGTCAGAAATATTGCACGCAGATGCGCAGAAAAATATGTTCAGATACGAGAGGAGATGGGTTACCCATTGCTTAAACAGGAGGTTTAATGAGCAGATCAATCCGCAATCTTGAAGAGTTTATAAACAGGTATGATAAATTCATCATCTCGACTCACGAGAGCCCTGATGCAGATGGTCTCGGTGCCGAAATTGCAATGCTCGATCTGCTGAAACAGCTGGGAAAGGAAGCATATATATTCAACTCAGATCCTACACCCGAAATATGTAAATTCATCGATATTGACAGTGAAATAATAATTCTCGAGGATGAATCCCAGCTTCCTGAAGATATAACCGACTTCGCACAGTTCGTTCTCGACACAAATGATTATGACAACATAGGTTCTGCTTATCGTATTCTGAACACAAAAGTCAGAGAGCTCTTCATCATAGATCACCATGAGGGATACACTGATAAAGTAGACTCGAATTTAATAAAGGCCGATGCGTCCTCAGCTTGTGAAATCGTCTATTCGGTTATACAGCATTTCAATAAAGAAATATCATTTAAAAGCGCCCAGGCCATCTATTCCGGTCTTGTTTTTGACACCGGATCATTCAAATACCCGAAAACGTCGTCTTTGACAATGAAAATTGCTTCACATTTACTAAAGAAGGGTGTTACGCCCTTCAAGGTATATGAGCATCTTTACGAAAGCAATTCAATATCCAGTTTTCAGCTCAGAGGAAGAATTCTCGCATCAATGGAAGTCCTGCTTGGCGGACAAATGATAGCGATGAAGCTCACTCCAGACATGGTTATAGAGACAGGCGGCTCCTTCTCCGAAGGTGAGTCTTCGATAAATATGCCATTTACTGTCAAAGGTGTAGTCGCCAGCCTTCTGATAAAGCAGGATCTTGAAGGCCCGGTCAAGGTGAGTATGAGGACCAAGGGAGATCTCAATGTGGCAGAAATCGCCATAAAAAATGGAGGCGGCGGCCATAAAAATGCCGCCGGATTCAAATCCAAATTGTCATTTGATGAAACCTACAAATATGCAATTAAAGAAATGGGGAAATTTTTCAAAGAACAGATTTAACGTCGATTTTCCCATTGTATCTTGCACCTGAAGAGGCAACAACGAGTGATGATGCATAACTTGCCAGCTTGCCGGCACTAACACTATCCATCCCCTCGGTTATACCGTAAAGAATTCCAGCAGCATACATATCGCCTGCACCATTTGTATTAACTACTTCAGTACTGCATACAGGAACTATTACAGTTTCACCTGCGTATTTTATCAGACTGCCCTTCTCCCCGAGCTTCACAACTGCATAGCTGCACTGACGGGCAAGCTCATCGAGAGCCTTATCCTCTTCCAGCCCTGTATAGGCAAGAGCCTCGGTTTCGTTTACAAAAACGATATCAGCATAATCCCGCACTACTTCTTTAAAAACGTTGTGGATGCGCCCGATCAGCGCAGGATCAGCCAGATCTATTGAAATAAGTACGCCGTTATCAGAAGCGATTTTCATCGCATGAAAACAGACATCCCTTAAATTCTCAGGCTCAAAAAGATATCCTTCAAGATGAAGAACAGCACTGTCTGCAATAACCTGAGGAGAGACATCATCAGGAGAAAGAAGAAGTGAGGCGCCCAGATGAGTAGCGAAAGTTCTTTCATTATCAGGAGTGATAAAGGTTATAGCATTTCCTGTTATTCCGCTGCCCTTTACGAGAAAGGAATCCACTCCGGCCTGCTCCGTTTTATCAATATAGATATTTCCATTTGAGTCATCAGCTACCATTCCCATAAATGCGCCTGTACCACCGAGAGCCGAGATACCGGCAAGAGTATTAGCGCTGCTCCCGCCCGGGGCAATCTCCATATCGTAGTCTTTAATAATACCGAAGATCTCCCTGCTTCTTTCCTCATCTACGAGATGCATGTCACCCTTCTTCAGACCCATCTCTGACAGAAAATCATCATTCACATTAACTATAAAATCAAGTAATGCTGAACCTATCCCGGCTACACCGTACTTTGAATCTTTTACTTTCATAATTATCCTTTTTATATTATTTAAGGGGACTTCTAAAAACCCCTTTATTTCGCAATATTTTTTTTCAATTCAAAACC
>CAYNFB010000083.1:0-2887 GCA_964396355.1 uncultured Leptospirales bacterium
GGGAGGACTGGACATAATGCCAGTTCCCACACTATAACCTGAAGAGCCAAAAAATATAATTCATTTTTTCTCCATAAACAGGAAACATCTGACCGAATAAATTATTCAAAAAACTCTGTCTTTAAAAAAACAGATATTTTAATTATAATCAATTAAAATGTCTTAAATATTTAAATTTACGATTCAATCCAAATCTCAGTCAGCAAGACGATCAGGACCGGGACCTCCGTACAAGCCCCGGAGCACAGCGTAATATACTTTGTGTATAGGCCCCTGTCTTTTTATTCTGCTTTTGGTGGAAAGACTAATGATAGTGGTTTTTTTCTTACTTCCTCTCCAAAAGCTTTCATTATTTTTGAAAAACTTGTCACTTTTAAATTCCTTGATCTTAAAGCAACATAAAGGGCCAATACAAAACTTACCCACAGATTTAAAGATGCGATAAGAAAAATATAAAAAAGATAAAGTATGATTTCATCAAATTCGGGGATATTCAGTGAAACTGCATATCCGAAATTTGCAGACGAAAATGCTACATGTCTTATCCCGAGAGAAACATTCAGCAGATATCCTATATATGAAGTTGCACCAAGAAGAACTCCAAAAATAAAATTCCCAGCAAGCGCTCCATAGTTTTCATCCATAAAGTTTCCAAGTTTTTCTCTTATTGAAAAAGGCATTATTCTTTTTAGAAGAGGGTGGTATTTAAGTCTCTCTCCAAGCCTAAGGTAGGCCGCTCTGTTGTCAAAAAAACCAGCCGCAAGTCCTGAAACAAAAAGCCATACTCCTGCTATTGCAGCATGAAAAATTGCCCAACTTGCAATTGGTCTCAGCTCGTAGAGCAGATACTGACTTTTTTTATCTGTTACAAGCGATGTGTCCATGAAGTGTATAAAAAATAACCCCAGAGAAAATGAAACTAAAAGTGCTACCGAAACATTTCCCAAAATTGCTATAAACTGAGATCTCGAAACCTGGATTAGAAGACCTGCAAGAGTCTTAGGATTTGCTCCCCCATGTTCCTCCTGCTGAAGAGCCTGTGCAAATTTTGAAGCTGTCATTGCAGGCTGTTTTGTAGCAACAGTGAAATGCATGATGTGTATAATCATGAAACCGATGCCGTAATTTAAACTGACTAGAACCGTTTCAGGAAACAGGTTTAAACCCAGCTTTGTAATGTTAATTTTTATCAGGGCCATTATTGCAATTAAAACTCCTCCACCAGCCCCTGAAAGAAACATTTGAAGATAGTCTTTTCTGTTCTTTGTTATATAATGCTCGCCGTGATCACTTGTGTTTTCCGTTATGCTTATTGAAAGAAGCCTGACATTCTGCTTCACAAGAGTTCTTGCACTATGTCTCTCTTTACTTGCATTAACAATTTCCTTAAAAAAACCAACTGCTGTATTTTTGGAAATTTCAGCTGACTTAGGATTTAATAGGTCCAAAATTTTATTTATTCTGCCGAAGGTTTGATCGAGTCTTTCAAGCAGATATGATAATGAAATGCTTGTTCCTCTTGTAACAGCTTTTTTTCTGAAATTTTTTACGGCCAGAATACACTGCTCAAGGAGAACTCTTGCATGGGAATCATCCTCAAAGTCTCTGGTATCACCTGCAAACCATGCTTCATAATTTCTGCAGTATGAAGAAATTTCCCTTTGGAGTGCAACAAATACTGTATCATGATTTACAATCGAAGGATCAATTCTTACAAGATCTTTTTCAAGCTCCTCTCCTGCAACCCAGATTGCAAGAATTTCAAGCGCATATAGAAGTTCACTTATTATTTTAGAAAGAATCTTTGTCTCTTCCCCGGGCTTTTGATTCCATAGTATTTTGAAAAGATAAAGCCAGCTCTCTTCAGGAAGTGAATTTACCCAGTTAAAATCTTTTTCTTTTTCAAATATAATACAAAGTGCATCTGAAAGACTGTTTCTATCTAGCGGAGCAGGATTTATATATTCATAAACACGATTGACAAGTTCCCGGAAAAAACCCTTTCTTGAAAAAAGACCAAATACTGCAAATGCAAGAAAATAATTGGCCTTTGCAAGCCAGTTCCTTAAAATCAATCCAAGGGCTTCATCTGCATCAGGATTACTATTTAACATTTTTTCCAGAAGTTTAATTTTCACTATAACAGAATTAGAGTTTTCCGATGGGGAGGGTCTGAGCCAATCTATAATCATTTTAAGAATTTCAACAGGATCATCCGCTTCTGATAAAATTGCATCAATTATGTCAGAAGGTTTTTTCCCTCTATTTTTAGAAAACAGCTTCATTTTATTTACCTGTTTTTAGAATTCCCGGAAAAAAAGACAAATACCATTTTTGCTGCAAAAAGTCACATACCAGCTTTATAAAGAGCAATAAATTCAGCAATGTAGTTTAGATCGTCAATTACTGATTCTGTTCGGATTAACCGGGGCATTTTGATAATCTCTGCAATGCCTCTTCATGTTTAAAATTTTCACTTTCATCGATGCCCTTCAGCACGCAGTCAACCTTTTCAGGGAATGACAACTCAGCGATTAAATCATCAATAAGAATAATTCAGGTATTTTACTGAGAATATCCAACACTTAATTTCTATTATTCAAAGATACTGTAATATTAAAGCAGACAAACAGACAAATAGTCAATATAAAAACAATCAGTTAGAAGCTGTTTCACCACTGATGCAACATGAAAATTTCATTTGTTTGTAAAATGCGCTGTTGCGGTTTCTGAAATAACGAAGTGAGGAACTGACGATATATGAACTGCTGGTGACAGCCGCCAATTCTTCCAGTAAGCTAAACACAATGTCCGGCCCGTATTTAACCGACAGAGAGTGGAATCAGTAACATCAAATATTTAATTCAGCGAGTTCAGGAAGGTCCTC
>CAYNFB010000083.1:2898-12178 GCA_964396355.1 uncultured Leptospirales bacterium
GCCGCCCTCCCCGGCGTATAAAGTGTAAGCCGTCCGCAGGAACGCAGATAGCCCTCAGGGCCTGCCTTTACCTAATAATCATGTTACTCTGACAGAAGTTCCGTCTCTATAATTTCTGCTTCCATCTAAAAGCTGTTCTCCAAATGTTTCGATCAGAACAGGAGAGTTCGCGAGATGGACAAGGAGAGCAAAGATTAAAAAATTTTAAAAATACCTTTAACTATGGCAACGCGCCCGGGCGGTATTTGATCTGTCGGGACGGCAGATCAAATACGGCAACAAAGGCATCACATAAAAAAAAGAAAAAAACTCATGGGTAAAATTAATCTTCTATATAAAGTTTATCAATTTCACTCTGATATTTATCTCTTAAAACCTTGCGCTTAAGTTTTAATGTAGGAGTAAGTTCTCCGCTTTCCTGGGTGAACTCATGAGGCATCAGCTTGAATTTTTTAATCTGCTCCACTCTACCAAAATTCTGATTTAGTTCATCAATAATAGACTGGAATTTATTTAACACCTTATCGCTGACAACCAAATCTTCATTGCTCATGCCTGCTAATCCTTCAGAATCGGCCCAGACTCTTAGCGCCTCAAAACCAGGCACAACGAGAGCTACTACGTACTTTTTCCCGTCGCCCATAACTGCAATCTGTTCAATCATAGGATGAGAGGAAAAGGTGTTCTCCAGGACCTGAGGAGCAACATTCTTTCCTCCCGAAGTTATTATTATGTCTTTCTTTCTGTCTGTAATCTTAAGATACCCTTCGCTGTCCATTACTCCTATATCTCCAGTCATGATCCAGCCGTCCTCTGTGAACATCTCCTTTGTCGCCTCAGGTTTATTGAGATAACCCAGCATCACCTGCGGTCCGCGGGCAAGAATCTCGCCGTCTTCAGCTATTTTCATTTCAGTTTCAGGGAAAGGTGTAATCCATCCGCCCGATTTTATAGGCATCCTTGCAGGGTCGCCATCAACGTTAAGAGTAGGAGATGTTTCTGTAAGACCGTATCCTTTTCTTATCTGAACATTCATTCCCCAGAAAAAATCATGAATTTCAGAAAGAAGAGGAGCTCCTGCAGCGCCGAATACTTCACCTCTGTCCAGTCCGATGGCTACTTTAAGTTTTGAAAAAATAAGCTTATCATAAAATCTATATTTCAGTCCAAGAAAAAATGGAAGCTTTTTATTCGCCATAAAATACGGACCAGCGAGTTTACCTGCAGCAACTGCTTTTGCAAATATTTTCTGTTTACCCGCAGGAGCAGTTTTAACTTTACCGAGAATTCCGTTATAGATTTTTTCAAACACCCTGGGCACGTACACCCCGATATGCGGTCTAACTTCAACAAGGTCCTCTGCAAAAAAGTCCGTACCCCTTGAATAGGCGAGAATCCCTCCTGATATAATCATCGCATAGTACCCCATTGACCTCTCAACAGAGTGAGAAAGAGGAAGGAGAGACAGAAGAATATGTGTATCTTTAAGATTCTCAACATCAGCAAAGTGAATAGCTATAAACATTAAATTCTTATGGCTCAGCATCACGCCTTTGGGCTGTCCTGTAGTGCCGGAGGAATAAATTAAAGTCATCAGATCATCAGGTTTAATTGATGATGATCTTTCTATAATTTCATCTTTTCTTAAATTATTTTTTCCTTCTTTAATTGCATCAGAAAATTTTATTACTATTTCTTCTTCATAGTCAATATCATCAAAAACGACTATTTTTTTTAATGACGGAAGATTTTTTAGTTCAGCAAGAATATTATCAACCTGGAATTTACCTTCACAGAAGCACACCACTGATTTGGTATCATTAACAATATAAGCCGCTTCAGGCGCCGAATTTGTCGGATAGATAGCCGCATCAACACTGGCACAGGAAAGTACTGCGTAATCTGAAACAACCCATTCCGGACGATTTAGTGAATAAATTGAGACGATATCACCCTTGGCCAGTCCAAGTTTCAACAAATAGGTCGCCATTGCGTCAATCTGTCCGGAAATTTCATTCCAGCTTAGATCAACCCACCCCGTATCCTCTCTCTTCATAAGGAAAACCCGGTCTCCATATTTTTTCACACTGTCGTGAAAAACATCAAGAACGGTATCCTTTCTGTAGTCATATTTCAACCCCATATCAATACCCCCATAATTATTATTTCATGTATAAACCAATCTTTTTATAGAACATTATTTCAACATTTCAAGAAAAAAACCTTCCAGATGGTTTTTTATAGAGTAATTACTTTAAAAAATAGCATTAGAGATATTCAATTTATTATTTTTGTAAATAACAGCCGGAAAATTTAGAAACGGGGGGTGCCTTAGAAAACCGGGAGATCTTATACTGGATTAAACAGGAAAAATTTCCATCAGCATGGTTTCAATTTTTTTCTTTGATTTTTTTGTAAAAAGATGTTCTGCAACTGTAAACATCTGCCATACTCCGTCATTAATGATTACGGAGGTGACCTTATCATATTTAATGGTGGCATAGGTCATCCACATCTGCCCTATTGTCCAGACATTCCTTGTAAGGTATTTTCTTTCTCTTTCGGAATCAATTTTCTTCATAATACCTTTTTTATTAAAATCTGAAAATACATCCGCCATATGCAGGATGATTCTCTCCGACCTGTCCACGAACAGTTTTCTAAGAATAGGATCATTCTTTATTATCACATTCAGCTCAAGATAAAAGAAGCGGAATTTGTACATATGAGATGCAAGCTTATTAAGATAATCCACCATCCCTCTTTCCGACTGACCGAGTTCAGGATCATACCAGATTTTGTCAGCAAGCTCAGCAAGCTGCTTATATATCTCTCTTACGATCTCCTCCTTGTTCTTGAAGTGATAGTAGAGATTTCCCGGACTTATATTCATTTCAGCAGCAATATGATTCGTTGAGATGGCACTTGTAGTGTGTTTATTAAAAAGCATGAGGGCAGTGAGAATTATCCTGTCACGTGTCTTGATCAGAGGTTCTTTTACAGGTTTAATATTATTTATCATAGAAAACTCCGAAAAATATTAAAATTAAACTTGGTTCTTTTCTTTAAGAATGTTAATAATCATTCCTGTCTGCAGATTGAGACTTCCAGCTATATTAATTCCCGCAGAAACCCTGAAGACCTATAGTCATCACCCCACACATTGAAACAATGACAGCTCTGCATACAAAAAATCAAGAACTATAATTCATTATTACGGTTCCGGTTATCGGACAAATACGGAAATAGGGACTCAGGAACTTTAACAATCTCTGCAGCTATAATATTTTAAAATTATAAGGTCAGGCGGAGGGGAAGACAGTTCCGACGGTTCCTGAAGAGTGATAGATCAGGCTCTGCTTTTAGATAATCAGATACCCTTTTTATACTGTGAATTGGTTACCGGATAAATCCCGCTCAGTATTTCTTTTTTAGAATCTGCACTTCCATTTAAAAAACTCTCAAAGAGCCTGACTGTTTCAGATTTTCCCGTTCCGTTTGCTGTACTGGTTTCTATATCTCTCAAATCGATTAAAAATCCGGAAAAAAGATCGGGTATATCATCAACAATATCAGGATTTAAAAAATTTACTTCATTATATATTCGGTGATAGTTACCCCTGTCCTTGCGGATAAGAAGAGATTCACCCTGGATATTTTTAATTGATGCAGATTTTTCACATCGCGAGAGACAGTTTTCATCAACACTTTCTTTCTCACAGCCTGTCACCTGATGAAACAGACATTGCCTTGCAGTCATAAGTTCAATGGGATGGTAGATGCTGTAGTAGAGATCAAAATTTTCGGGACTTTTAATGCTCCTTATCTGATTCTTATTTATCTCATTTGAAATGAATGCGCCGCTGCAGTTAAAGTTTTCTTTCAGGCAGAGAAGACTGTATGAGTTAACAAGATTAAGAAAGGGACCGGCAATCCAGGGTATTCCTTTTTTCCAGGCTTCGAAGGCAATGCCGGTGTTGTTTGAAACAATCAGTTCGGGTCTCAGCTCTTCAAGAAATTCAACAGAAGCAGTATAGTCCTCACCTATCAGCACTGAGGGAAACCAGGGAATCATTTTTTCATTATTTCTAAAAAGCTCTGTAAGCTCTTCCTGCTGATTCTTAAAGCAGTCAGGAAGCTGAAAACAGACAGATGAGGAGGTTTCCTCTGAGAGATAAACATCATCCATAGAAGAAATTAACACGAATAGATCCGGTTCAGCTTTCTCCCGGATATGCCTCATCAGCGCAGGGAGTTCAACAGGATCAGCATATTCTAATGAATCATTCAGTATGGACAGTATTCTCTTCTTAATTGAAGTAAGTTCTTTAAAGGGCAGGAGGAGACTATTGTGAAGCCCCTTTAAATCCATACTTTTAATAAAGTACTCAGTGTCATTAACCGCGGCGAAGCGTTTAAACAGACTCTCATAGTCGAGATTGGAGCTGACGGCAATCACCAGATTACTTTCTGAATATATTGTAAAAGAATTACAGGGAGTTCTTAAATCAACTTTCAGCGGAGTGCCGCATTGACCGGAGATGAATATTTCAAGCGGAGCTTTTTCAATATTCAGCAGATCTATTTTGCTCTTAACCTGATTTATGATTTCAGTTCTCTCGTCGTAAATATCTTTCCTGGCAGTTTCAATACTCTCAGGGGTGACCTGGCCATTTGCCTCGGCCAGATGTAGAGCTGAATGATCACGGGGATTATCAATAAACATATCACTGCTGATTTCTCCTCTCAGGAAGGAGCTGGAAAAATCCCGGTTAAAAACTTTATAGAGAATAGTATTATCTCTATCCGGAATTTTCCGGTTGTACAAACGATCCAGCTGCTTTCGATAGGCTTCTACTACAGTGTAGACATAGTGAAACTTCTTTATCCGCCCCTCAATCTTGATCGAATCAGCACCAGCGAGAGCGATCTCTTCCAGATAGAGATATGCAGAATTATCCCTGAGATTAAGCGGATAACTTTTGCCCTGAGGAGTTGTCTCATACATGTCTCTGCACGGCTGGCTGCACCTCCCTCTGTTCCCCGAATTACCGGCCTGAACAGAGCTGATATAACAGATACCGGAAAAACAGATGCAGTTTGAACCGTGGACGAATACCTCAGTCATTACACCGTGCCTCTTTCCGGCGGTACTTAAATCTCTGATCTCGTGAAGATTCAGCTCTCTGGACAGATTAACCCGTTGGGCATTGAGCTTGTTTAAAAATTCTATCTGCCCTTCATTATGTGTAGTAAGCTGAGTGGATGCGTGTATTTTAAAACCTTTAAAATACTTTGACAGCAGATAGAATAATCCTAAATCCTGGATTATAACTCCGTCTATGCTCGTATTAATAAGCTTATTCAACAGCCGTATCAGATCGGGAATTTCACTCTCTACAATAATAATATTAAGAGTTATGAAAACTTTACAGCTGTTATTATGAGCAAGCCGCAGTATGCCTTTTAAATTTTTAAAGTCTATATTTTCCGCCCGGTTTCTGGCATTGAATTTATCAAGACCGCAGTATACTGCATCAGCACCTGCAGAAATTGCAGCCTTTATAGAATCGACATCCCCGCCCGGCGCCAGTAATTCAATTTTTTTCTTCATATTCTCAACTCTGGTAGTCTGATAACCCATCCTCAGAATCCTCAAAGGATGCAACATTTTTTTTAAACCGGAGATAATTTATCACCAATGCAGCAATTCTGAAGGAATAGTGAAAAGTTATTGCAGATTGAAGAAATTAATTCGCTGTCTTGCGCCGCGCGGCATGGTCAGCCCTCAGACGGCTGATCAGACTCCTTCTCCATGATCTTTGCCATGAGATTATCTCTGGACAGAGTAAAACCCATCTTAAGAAATGAAGGATAGAAAACGACTTTCAGAGGAACTGGTTCCTCTGTATACTGATTCAGTATATTCTGAACCAGGTGAAGTCCCAGTCCGGCACCTTCAGCATACTCATCCTCTGAGTCTGCATCATCATCACCATCCTCTTCAACGAAACTCTCCTCTCCGGAATACATCATGCCGAGCTTCTTCATGATCTGGAATTTCTCGATTAGAGATACATTCTGATTATTGGTGACCCATATTTCTATGGCATCCAGTGTGGACTGGAAGGTTATGTTTATATATCGATCATCCATCCTTGCAAGCTCGATGAGTGAACTGTTGCCGTTCTCCTCGATCTCCTTCTTAAACAGCTCAAGGAAATGCCCGTAATCTCCATCGGAAGAAACTCCCTGGGGCCTGGTTACGTGTTTTTCAAAGAGACGTTTATAATTTGCCTTCGAGGCATTTATGGTAAGTTCTTTAAGGCAGACGAAGAGCTCCCCTGTACATTTCTGAAGATTCTGTTTTGTCAGAAGCATGTCGATGATGCTCCTTATTAATTCACCTGATTTTCTTTCCAGATCATAGAGCCTGAGGACAACGCGCCACTCCAGTTTCTTTTTGCTCAGGTTCTTACTTGCCGTTGCTATCTCCTTTATGATGGAATCCATATCAATTTCTTCCCGGAGATCTATTATGCGTATTTTATTGAGAAAATTTATTTCACGTTCATAGAAGGGGTCGAGAAGGAAGGCATTGAGCTCCTTGTCGAAAATCCATTTGCTTTTAAGAAGGAGGGACATAAATTTATTCCTTTCCCAGATAGCAAGATCCCGATTATAAAACCTCTGCCCCTCATGGTTCAGCATTATCGAAAAAAGACGGGTGATATCCTCTTCATCATCAAAGTAATCCAGCAGGGTCTGTGCCGCAACCTGACGAGGTATGGGCATACTCGACCTGAACCCCGATTCCGTGTAGAGATTAAAATTACTGTCCAGAAGCTCACCGAGATAATTAACCTGCTGTGTATTCAGCGAATTAGTGATCACCTGCAGAAATAATCTCTTTATAGCAATTTTCATAAACGGTTCTTTTCCTCTCGTATAATAATAATACAACCAGATTATTTTTCAAAATATTAACCGATATTATTAAAACAGATATGAAGTTACAAGTAGAAAATATTGATATTTCATTACCAATGCATAACTCTCTAATAAGATTTATACTGCGTCGAAGCATTAATAATAAATAATGACAGTAGAATATTTCCCCCTCCTGAAGATATTGGATTTTTTTGGTAAAAAATTCTTCAATGGATTAACTCAGAATCAAATTTTTGTTGAGGAAACAGACAGACTTAAAAAGGCGAAAGCGGATTTGTCCAATATATGAAGGGAAACAATAAAGTCTATTATCACATGTTCCCGCTGCCAGGACACAGTGGTCGCTTCATACAATAGAACCGGAGATCGACTTTTAAGCTGGCATGAGCTCGATACTTTGGAAGGATATGACCAGCACCGGCAGATATTACAGCATAGTGCAACTGTCATCTCAGCCCGGATTCAGTAATCCGATTTTCCTTCCTTCCGGAACTTCTTATTTTTTTACTGCAGATGCTCTGATCACATCAAGGGCCTGATATACCTCATCATATCTATTTGAAGCATTCCAGAACAGATAACCGAAAGAACCTGAATCATCCGAGGCTCTGATTTGTTCTGCTATATATGAGGCATTGTAATGAGACACACGCCAGGTGAAGGCCTGAAGCCAGGGTCTGACCAGAACCTTTCGGGCAGACAGTTCAAGAACCTTTTTACATCCCTGGAGAATGAAGTGATAGGGGTGGTCCCCCGGTTTAGAAAACCCGTCAAAATTATCATTGAAGTGAGAAGGATAGAGCATGGGAGAAATAACATCGCAATAGGGGGCAAGCATTGCAATCTGCTGCCCCGTCTTCACAATATCTACCTTCTTTCCCCAGGCAACAACACCAAAAATATCAATCGAAAGAAAAGTCCCTCTTGCGGACAATTCCCGATAGGCTCTCCTGAGGAATTGGGCAACTGCCTCCACCCTGGACATCCGGCCGAAATCAAATACATAATCGGCATCATTTACATCGCCTACCGTGGGAAATCGGATATAGTCAAACTGAACCTCGTCGACACCGGCCTTTGCCATCTCTACTGCAAGACCTATATTGTAGTCCTGAACATTCTTATTTGTGGGATCACACCATTTCTCTTTTGATGCGGGATTCCAGTCCTTGCCGGTACTCTTTGACTTTATCCTGCTGCCTGGAGATGCATTGTAAAGCAGGTGATCCCTGAACACGGCAATCCTTGCAATAGTATAGATTCCTCTTGATCTGCACTCCCTGACCAGACGGGGAAGATTATTGATGGCTCCGAGTCTGCCCAGATTATATCTGCGCACCGGCTCAAGGGAGCTTCGGGTATGAAG
Organism: uncultured Leptospirales bacterium; assembly: GCA_964396355.1. Taxonomy (GTDB): domain Bacteria; phylum Spirochaetota; class UBA4802; order UBA4802; family UBA5550; genus CAYNFB01. The sequence goes on from CAYNFB010000083.1 coordinate 11,216, forward strand.
AATCCCTGTTATATCCTTTACATCAAAAACAATAGCATTTATTCCCCGGCTCTTCATCTTTGCAATATTTTCAGTAAAATTTCTGCTGCCCGCAGATTCACCTGTCAGATATAGCCCCCGGGTGCTGATAATCCGGCCTGTTCTGTTTATTACGTCATCGGAAACTATTGGTGGAAGAGATCGTGCGATATAAACAATTTCCCCCCTGTTTACGATACCTCCGCTTATACGGTTCAATGAATTAATCGAATTCCTCAGATCGTAGAGCTTGTAAAAGTTCGTATACTCTATTAGTTCATAGGCAAGCTTGCTCACAGATATATTAACCGGAGCTCTGTATAATAAGAATTTACCGAAATGCAGAGCACCTTCGGGGAGCCCCTTGTAGGTCTTGCGGTATTTTTTAAATTTGTCAGAACTGATTACACTTACAGCATCTGAAGAACTGCCGTAGAGACCGAAAGTTCTGATAACCAGCGATTTAACGGTATCATTAAAATATACGATTCTGCTGTAGTTGGATGAAACTGCAAAAAGTACAATGAGCGTAAACGCTCCTGTGACGGCAAAGTATCTGAGCTTACGGGGCATATGGGATATCCATTTATAAGATTTTATATGCTAACTAGAAAGAAATAATTGATGACGTAAATAAAAAAACAATTGAATATACTCCTTAATGATGAAAAAGTCATATAGATCTTAAATTCTTATATATTAAGTCGTAAGAATGAAAATTAAAATTGATAAATATTTCAGTATATGATGAATAAATTACTAACATCCCTGGGCAGAAGGGTAATATCTACTTACACGGGCATAATGCACTTTGCCCGGTTTGTTCGTTCAATAATTATATCGTTCAGATCACTCAGATATCTTAGATTCAGATCTATATACGACATCATAATAAACCAGACCAGATTCACCGGTGTGGATGCCCTGCCTATTGTAGCACTCATC
>CAYNFB010000084.1:0-9939 GCA_964396355.1 uncultured Leptospirales bacterium
CAAGGTTTCCCTTTTCGAAGTACAGTGATGCAAGAATGTGTAAGTCTTTCGCTCTTGCTCTGTATTTTATCTTATTTCTTATTACTTCAATTTTATTTTCAGGGTCAGTTAATGTTTTATCATACAGAGATATAAGATCATAATATGCATCCTCTCCCCTGGGATTGAATTCTGCAGCTTCTTTTGAGTATTTTTCTGATATGACATAATCTTTTTTGATGTATGAAATAATACCCAGCAGGCGGAGTCTTTCGTATTCCAACCCATGGTCTTCCTTGAATGAATTCTTTAGAAAAGAATCATTTTTAATGAGTCTGGAATATTCTTTTTGGCTAAGATTTGTTTTTATTCCTTTGGACTCCCCCGCAGCTTCATCGGTTGCACCTTCTGATTTTAAAAGCAGAAGAGCAATTTCTGATCTCGCTCGTATAAGCTCATATCTTTTTTTATCTTCACCCGAGGAGATTGATATTGCCGTATTTATATTTGAAAAATCAAACAGATTCAAAATGACATTGTTTTTCTGATCTTCACTAAAAGATTTATCTGACACTGCTCTTGAATATTCTCTGCTGAATGAAACCATGTGAATAAGGGACAGGAGGGGGGCTTCTTTATGTCCTTTCTTTATGGCCTTCCGCAGACAATATTCGGCATTTACAGGCTTTTTCTGGTAAATGTATACTCTTCCCATTCTTTCCCATACCTCCGGGCTTTCCTGATCTGCTTCTGCTGCCAGTCTGTACTGCCTGAGGGAATTGGAGAGTTCTTTGCTTCTTTCTGTATCGGCCAGCATTGCAATAGAATAGTAAAGATCTCCAGCTTTTATGTGTGAGTCAAAGTCCGGCTTATTCTTTATCATCTTTTTTAGATGGAGTCTTAATGCTTTTTGATAGAAGAAGATAGATTTTCCCGCATCTTTTTTTTCTCTATATAAATCACCGAGACTTATGTATGCTTCTGCACTGTTTAGCCTCTTTGCTTTCTTTTCCAATAATTTGATGTGCCGGCCTATAACTGCCCAATCTGTTTTGAAAGGTGAATTGATAAATGAAGGATCCGCTTTGCTTAGTGATGAGCCGGCCTTGATTTCAATTCGGGGAAATTTTAAACAGGTAAGCAGAAAGTCTCTGTTCTGCTCCGCTCCTGCAGGTACGCAGGACAATAATATGATTGTTGCTGACATGAAACATGCACATTTGTTTCCGGGTGAATTTATCATTATAGCCTCACTTTGCAGATGAAGGTTATTGTTTGTGCGGATTATTTCAATAATTTTTTCTTTCAGTTATCAGATGGAGCAGGGCAGCTGTGTATAATTACGATCAGAGGGGTGAATGTTTAGTTAACACCCCCTCAGCCTAAGTCTTGTCCAAATGCTGATGCTGTGGGGGATTCTGTTGGTGTTTGATGAGAGTGGGTGTTGTTTTTACGGAATGCGGAAGCTAATAAATCTTTGAGGCTTCTCTCTTTATTGTGGATATTCTTCTTGGGTATTTATCGTCAGTTCTTCCTGTTTTTTTTATTAGTATTCCTTCTGTTTCCTCCTGATTTAATATGCTTCGATGTTCTTCCTTTGTACATATCTGAAGTCCTAGAATTTTGATGTGTTCTAATACTTTCTTCGGCATATCTTCAGCATGGTCCCGGCTATACATGTAAAGCCTTCCTCCTTCTTTGAGGAGGGGGGCTGCCATTTCTGTTATTGTATATGCATCCGACATTGCACGTGAAATGACCCAGTCAAATTTCCCTCTCAGCTCTTTGTCTTTCCCGGCTTCTTCTGTTCTTGCTGTTACAGCTTTTATGTTGTGGAGATTGAGAAGCTGAGCTGTACGGCTGATAAATCTTGTCTTTTTGCTGTTTGAATCAATCAGAGTTCCATTCATATTATTGATAACAATTGCAAGAGGAATCCCGGGGATGCCTGCTCCTGTTCCAAGATCTGCAAAAGAAGTTCCACGTGGAACATTCATTTTTATCAGCGGAGCTATTGAGTTCTTTATGAGGTCGGTGAGAATTAATTCTATGCTTTGATGGCCTGTGAGATTAAACAGTGAATTCTTTGCGTTGATTTCATCGGCGTAGAGAGAGAGAAGCCGTATCTGGTCATCTGTTATTGTGGAGAATTCTGAAAGTATTTCTCTTGTGAGATTATAATGTTCCACGTGGAACCTCTTTGTTTTTTGAATTTTCTGATTCCATGTATACGAGAAGGATTGAAATATCGGAAGGATCTACTCCGGATATTCTCAGTGCCTGACCGATTGTGAAGGGACGCACTCTTATGAGCTTTTCTCGTGCCTCATTCTTGAGACCCTGTACTGCTTTATAGTCTAAATTCTCGGGAATTTTCTTGTTATCCATTTTTTCCATTCTATGGATTTTTTCAAGGTCACGCTTTATATACCCCTCATACTTGATCTCCATTTCTATTACAGGTGATGTGACAGGGTCAAACTCTTCTCCTGTGATATTGTGAATCTGCTTAATCTTAATGTCAGGTCTTTTTAAAAGCTTTTCTATGGTTACCCGGCCTCTTACGTTAAAGTCTGGTGAGTCTTTTTTGAGTATTTCAAAAATTTTATCATCAACAGCTATCTTTGTATTCTTGTATGATTCTATTTTCCCGTTAATCTGTTCATATCTCTCGAGCATTTCATTATATCTGCTGCTGGTTATTAGTCCGCTTTCATGTCCGTACTTCATCAGACGGCGGTCGGCATTGTCCTGTCTGAGGAGGAGTCTGTGCTCGGCTCTTGAAGTGAACATCCTGTACGGCTCGGTTATTGTTTTTGTGATCAGATCATCAATAAGAACTCCGGTATATGCTTCTGATCTGGTCAGCACGATGGGTTCCATGCCCTGGATTTTTCGTGCTGCGTTTAATGCCGCTATCAGACCCTGCGCTGCAGCTTCTTCATATCCTGATGTGCCGTTAACCTGACCGGCATTGTATAGGCCTTTTATCCTCTTGGTCTCCAGAGACGGCAGAAGTTCATGAGGAGGAACAAAGTCGTATTCAACAGCATAGGCGGGACGCATAACCTGTACTTCCTCCAGGCCGGGTATTGTTCTTATCATCTTAAGCTGCACATCTTCAGGTAAAGAACTGGAAAATCCGTTTACGTAGTACTCTGCAGTATTTAATCCCTCCGGCTCGAGGAAAAGCTGATGCTTGGGTTTGTCTGAAAATCTTACAACCTTGTCCTCAATGGACGGGCAGTATCTCGGCCCGATACCCTTTATCTTCCCTCCGTAGAGAGGAGACCTGTGTATATTGTCCTGTATGATTTTATGAGTTAATTCGGATGTGTATGTTATCCAGCATGGTATTGACCGGGTTGTAATCTTTTCAGTTGAGTATGAAAATGGCGAAGGAACCTCATCTGCATACTGTGGTTCACACTTCGTGAAGTCAATTGTGTTGCCGTTCACTCTTGAGGGTGTACCGGTCTTTAATCTCTGGATGGCAAAACCGAGCTTCGCAAGAGATGGAGACAGCCCTTCAGATGAGAAGTCTGCAAGGCGTCCGCATTTTTCCTGATACTCTCCAATATGTATCAGGCCTTTCATAAAAGTCCCGGCGCAGATTATTACTGCCTTGGCCGAATGCTCCATGCCTCTTATCGTACGGACCCCTCTGACTATTCCGTCTTCTGCAATAATCTCTTCGGCTATATCCTGGATGATTGAAAGGTTTTTCTGGTTCTCCATTACCTGCTTCATCCTGAACTGATAGTCCTTCTTGTCAGCCTGGGCTCTAGGCGCCCATACTGCAGGACCTCTGCTCATGTTGAGCATTTTGAAATGGATGCCTGTTTCATCGATGGTTTTAGCCATCTCGCCTCCCATGGCATCTATCTCACGAACCAGGTGACCTTTGGCTAATCCGCCGATTGCAGGATTGCAGCTCATCTGAGCGATAGTGTCAAGATTGCCTGTGAGGATGAGAGTCTTCATCCCCATTCTTGCAGATGCAAGAGATGCTTCAACTCCTGCGTGGCCTGCCCCGATTACGATTATGTCATATTGAGAATCCATAGGTTCTTACCTTAATGATTGATTTTGGTATTAATTAAAATTAATACCTTTAAAGGGCAATTAAAATTCATTAATATTCCAAATGGTTTGCCTGTTGTTTCCGGATTAAAGATTTGTATTATGTCACCAAACATCGGAGGCGAATAAAAAAGGTTGACTTGGAGTGTGTTTATGAAATCAATAAGAAATTAAATTTTATAAGGAGCTACCCTGCTGATGGCAAGTAGTAATATTCTCGTCGTTGATGATGATCCGCTTGTAAGGAAGGTGCTGAAGAAGTATCTTGCCAGTCATGATTACTATGTAGATACAGCTGAAGACGGTTCAGGCGCTCTTGACATGCTCAAAACTTTTTCATATGATTTAGTTCTTACCGATCTTCAGATGCCGAGGCTTGGCGGCAGAGAACTGCTGGAAGTTATGTCCAATGAGTATTCTCATATTCCTAAAATTGTTCTCACCGGACATGGTACAAATGATGATATTATTGCGGCGATGAAAGCCGGGGCATATGATTTTCTTTATAAGCCTATTGAAGATTTTGATATACTGCTGTACTCGGTGCTCAGAGCAGTGGAGAGCAAAAAACTCAGAGAGGATAAAGATCGCCACCTCTCCGAACTTGAAAAAATAAATGAAATAATTTCAATGCTTAACAGCGGCAAGAGTACTGATCAGATCTTCAACATGCTGAACGTATCATTGAAAAAAGTTATTCCTTTCGACGGTACGGTCCTTGCTCTTCTCAATGAAACCAACACATTTATAAATATAGAAAATGTTCTTTTTAATCAGGGACATTATTTCAATATTATACGGAAGGGAGACCGACTGCTGGCCTCTCAATTCAATCTCAGTCAGCTAATGGATGAAGAGAAAGGAGTGGCTAACACAACAGACCTTGGTGTCTATATCAGGAATTATGAGGTAAATGATTTAATAAAGGATCTTTTCAGAAACGGAATTAATTCGATGCTTGCCGTTTCTCTTTTTATCGGAACGCAGGTTCGCGGAGTACTTTTCTTTCTATCGTCACAGCGTAATGCATTCAAGGATCACCACATAACATTTGTTAAGTCAATAGCGGGGCAGATATCATTGAGTATACAGCGGGCCGAGTTGATGAAAGAGATTGAAAGTCATTCAAAGTCTCTTGAAAATACTGTGGCCGACAGAACAGAAGAAATAAAGAAAACTCAAAGAACAACAATATTTGCTCTCAGTATGCTTGCCGATGCAAGAGATTCTGAAACCGGTGATCATCTTGAAAGAATACGGAATTATTCAGTAGCACTTATGACAATGTATAAAGAAAAAGCCGGCCACTTCGAAATAAATGATAGAATACTCGATGACCTTTATGATTCATCTGTTCTTCACGATGTTGGTAAAGTCGGGATTCCTGATCACATACTTCTTAAAAAGGGGAGACTTACTGAAGATGAATTTGAAGTGATGAAGACCCATACTGTCATAGGGTATGATGCTCTGAAAAAAGCCTCGCAGGATCTCGGTTCGGATTCGTTTCTGAATATGGCTATTGATATTGTTCTCTTCCATCATGAGAGGTGGGATGGTCTCGGATATCCCAAAGGCATCAAGGGGGAGGAAATTCCGCTGAGTGCCAGGGTTGTTGCAATTGTTGATGTCTATGACGCATTGACCTCAACAAGACCTTATAAAGAGGCTTATTCCCACGAAGAGTCAATTGAAATAATGAAGAATGAAACCGGAAAGTTTGATCCAGTTCTTTTTAATCTTTTCCTTGATAATTCTGATGAGTTTAATAATATAAGACTTCAATTCTCCAATAATAATTAAATGAAGTAATGGACGGTAGTGATGTATCAGAGAAGTGTTAGTTTTAGAATGGGAGGCCCTGTAACTCCGGTTGTTAAGATGCTGATGATTGTCAACGGGGCAGTGTTTATTCTCCAGCAATTAATGGATTTAATTTATCCCGGATTCATGGAGAGTGCTTTTGGTTTAAGCCATTCAGGTTTTGCATTGCAGTTTATGATATGGCAGCCATTTACTTATATGTTTCTTCACGGAGGATGGCTTCATATTTTCTTTAATCTTTTCACATTGTGGATGTTTGGCGGTGAGATAGAGAATATGTGGGGAGGAAGAAAGTTTCTCCGGTATTATATTTTTTCAGGAATTGGAGCCGGCTTCTTTATTGAATTAATGAATTACTACGTCTCATCTAAATACGGAGTTTATCCTGTGACTATTGGAGCGTCCGGTGCTATCTATGCCGTGCTGCTTGCCTACGGACTTACATGGCCCAATAGAGAGGTTCTGCTGTACTTTCTCATACCTGTTAAAATAAAATATCTTCTCATAGGTTTCGGACTCATGGAATTTTTCGGTACACTCTCTTCGGCTGGAGGCACAGGCGGCGGCATAAGCCACATCGGTCATCTCGGCGGGCTGATATCCGGAATAATAATGTTCAGATCAATAAAAAATCAAAGCAGAAGCAGCTCTTCTTCGAAGCAGGAAATTTTTGCCGACCGTAAAAAGAAGGCAAGACTGAAAAAGAAACAGAATGAAATTGACACGAGAATTAAAGCTAAAAAAATAATTGATCAGCTTCTTGAAAAGATTGCAAGAGACGGAATGAGTTCTCTTACATCAGAAGAAAAGAAGCAGCTTGATTGGGCCAGAAAAAACTACTATCCATCCAATCATGAAACCATGCATTGACAGGAGGATGAAATGGCCGCGGTCTCTCTGCTTAAACAGGACTCATACGAAATTTTAAAACTGGAAGAGATTTTTGAACTCTCCCTGAAAAACATCGGTTTTGACCCTGCAGTGCTTAATGGAAAAGTTGTGGCGGTCAAGCCCAATCTGCTTACTGCATCATCTCCTGAAGATGGAATCGTAACCCACCCGGAATTCTTTCGTGCCTGTATCCGGTACATAAAAAAAAACGGCGGAGACCCTGTACTTGTTGAGTGCCCGGCTTTCCTTCCCATTGACAGAGTTTTGAAAAAAACCGGATATAGTGAAATTATTGAACAGGAGAATCTTCGAGTCTCCGATACGAGAAAAACAGCTGTTGTTAAATTTGACGAGGGAAGAGATTATCGTGTTTTTCATCTGGCCGAGGATTTTGTAAATGCAGATTTTATATTTAATTTACCGAAGTTAAAGACTCATGGCCTGACGTATTTTACCGGTGCAGTAAAAAATCTCTTCGGAACAATTCACGGCCTTGAAAAATCCAAGTGGCATTTTCGTGCAAACACTCCGGAAAAATTTACTTCATTTCTAATGGATCTCTACGGTGCTATTACAACTAATCTGGATAATAAAATAGTCTCAGTTATGGACGGGATCATCGGACTTGAAGGAGAGGGCCCGGGCTCGTCGGGAAAACCTGCCTTTGCCGGTGCTGTCATTGCCGGTTTTGATGCCGTGGCTGTGGATACTGTTGCTGTTCAGACGGCCGGACTTGATCTCTCCAAAGCTGTGACCTGTGCAGAGGGAGGAAGAAGAGGCCTTGGAATATCCTCTCCCGGTGAAATCGATATTTTAGGTAATAACTTTTCTGATTTTAATAATTCATTTATTCCTCCGCAAAAAAAATCGGGTGTGACTATGTGGCCTTTCTCATCTCCCGCATTTAAAAATATGCTGATTGAAAAGCCTGTTCCACATAAAGAGAAATGTACTCTGTGCTATCAATGCAGAGCGATCTGCCCGGCAGGAGCAATAAGTGAAAGCAGCGATTCTCACGTCCCTTCATATGATTATTCAAAGTGCATCAGGTGCTACTGCTGCATGGAGATCTGTCCCGAAGGAGCAATAGATCTTAAAAAGGGTATTGTTCAGAAAATTATAAGATATTGAGGTATTATAAATGATTCAGTCTGCATCGGGTTTATTAGTGTTCATTTTTATTGCCTGGCTCTTTAGTGAAAAGAAAAGTAAAATTGATTTCCGTATGATAATTCTTGGCCTGGGGACTCAGATCTTCATTGCCGTCATCGTTTTAAAACTGCCTCTGTTTCAGGATGCATTCATCTATCTTAATAAAGCCGTTATTGTTCTGGAGGAGGCAACCAAAGCCGGAACTTCATTCGTCTTCGGCTTTCTCGGCGGAGGGGATCTTCCCTTTGATGAAAAATTTCCAGGTGCCTCCTATGTTGTGGCTTTCAGGGCATTTCCTCTTGTCCTGGTAATGAGTGCTCTCTCATCTCTTCTGTTTTACTGGAAGGTGCTTCCTCTTGTCGTTAAGGGCTTTTCCTTTGCTCTGCAGAAAACTTTCCGCATAGGAGGAGCTGAGGGCCTCGGAGTCGCATCAAATATATTTGTAGGTATGGTCGAGTCTCCATTGCTTATCAGACCCTACCTGAAACAGATGACCAGGAGTGAGCTATTCTCAATTATGACCTGCGGTATGGCAACAATAGCCGGAACGATGATGGTCATATATGCAAGTATTCTCGGAAAGATTATTCCCAATGCCATGGGCCATATTCTCACAGCATCGCTTATAAGTGCTCCGGCTGCAGTTCTTATTTCAAAAATTATGGTGCCTGAAACTCAGTCAATTACAGTCGATGCGGAGGTGACCGGCGATGATGTAAGCAGCTCTATGGATGCAGTCACCCGCGGGACATTGCAGGGGCTTCAGCTTCTTCTTAATATAACGGCCATGATAATTGTTTTAATTGCTCTTGTTTTTATAGTAAATGCCGTTCTTGGGCTGTTTCCTGATCTTGCAGGAGAGCCTGTAACTCTTCAGCGAATATTTGGAATAATAATGTCTCCTGTTGTTTGGCTCATGGGAGTGCCGTGGAATGAATGCCTGATGTCGGGTTCACTCATGGGGACCAAAACCGTTCTTAATGAATTTATTGCATATATGCAGATGAGTCAACTGGGAGAGACTCTGCTAAGCGAAAAGACAAAAATTATTATGGCCTATGCGCTTTGCGGGTTTGCCAATCCCGGAAGTCTTGGTATAATGATAGGCGGCCTGGGGACGATGGTGCCTGAGAGAAGAGATGAAATAGTCAGTCTCGGGATGAGATCAATTCTGGCAGGTACTCTTGCAACATGCATGACGGGTGCAGTTGTTGGAATGCTTATTTAATACTGTTTAGATTATCAAGTGTGACTGTGTAGGGAGTAATATCAAATTCACTCATTGATCTGCAGTAATTGCTGTCTGTGCAGTCAATATAAAGAATTCTCCCTGTCTTCAGACTGCGGCTGATTGCATCATTAAGCAGTCTGTCGCTGATGTTGGATTTTCCTGATTCATCAAGGTTTAAAGTGGCATGGCTGGCGAGTATGAGCATAGCTCTTTCCCCAGCCATTCTTTTAATCCCTTTTTTTATCTTCGTATTATCTTCGTCTTTAAAAAAATCAGATATAATAATTCTCATTCGCGTTCCTTTTATTCCTTCCCAATTTCTGTCAGATGTATAGCGGCCGCTGCAGGAATAATTAATAAGAATAAGCAGTAGTATTATAAGTAATTTTTTCATAGTACAATTGTGGAGAATTGAAAGAGTATTACAACACAAAAAACCCCCGGAATCCGGGGGTTGAGAGAAAATCATGAATATGATACAACTTAAATGGTATCTAATTTATATTGCATTAATATTTTTTTGTCAATCGGGGGAATGGATTAATTCTTCTTAAGGAAAACCCTGATTTCCTCTAAAAGAGCAAAACCATTATCTGTTTGTAATCTTTTCTATGAATAGTTTAATACGCGGATGCTCCGGGTTATTGAAAAGAGTATGGGGATCATTGTCTTCTATGATTCTACCTTCATCCATGAAAATAACACGGTCTGCCACTTCTTCTGCAAATCTCATTTCATGTGTAACTATGAGCATTGTCATTTTCTCTTTTGCAAGATCC
>CAYNFB010000084.1:9949-12165 GCA_964396355.1 uncultured Leptospirales bacterium
ATTACCATTCAAAAAAATATCAATTAAAAAATGCCACCGGATTTGCAAGATCCATTATTACTCTCTGAACCTCACCGATAAGTTCGGGATCAAGAGCGGACGTAGGTTCATCGAAGAGCATAACATCAGGATTCATGCTGAGAGCCCTTGCAATGGCTACTCTCTGTTTTTGACCTCCCGATATTCTCGAAGGGTAAGCATCTTTTTTATCGAGGAGACCTACTTTATCCAGCAGTATTTCTCCTTTTTTTACGGCCAGCTCCTTCTTCTCTCCCAGTACTGTCAGAGGACCTTCTATGACATTTTCAAGGACAGTCATGTGGGGAAATAAATTGAAATGCTGAAAGACCATTCCGAGTTTTTTTCCGATATCTCTTTTTTTGGTTAAATGAATTATATCGCGGTGTCCTTTTTTTCGATTGGCAAAGGTTTCACCTTCAATAATTATTTTTCCCGAGTCTAATTCTTCCAGACCGTTAAAGCATCGGAGCAATGTGCTTTTACCTGAACCGGAAGGACCTATTATTGCGATAACTTCTCCTTTCTTCACCTCGAGATCTATGCCGCTGACGACCTCGTGCGTGCCGAATGATTTGGATATATTTAAAGCTTCAAGCATCTTCATCCTGGACCTATTCGTATATTGAGTATTTCGTTTCAATTTTTTTGAAGAAGTAGACTATGACTGTGGTCATTAACAGATAGAGTACAGCGGCAATCATAAAGGGGGTGATGGAGAAGTCTCTGGTAAAGATTTCTTTTGCAGATCTGAGAAGATCTCCCATCCCTATAACAACAACGAGTGCCGTATCTTTGACCAGAGTAATAGCTTCATTACATGTTGGCGGTATAGTCCTTCTTACAACCTGAGGAAGAATTATTCTCTTCATTGTCTGAATATAATTCATATTGAGAGCCCTGGCAGCTTCGTACTGTCCTCTGTCAATTGACTCAATACCTGCTCTGTATATTTCACATAGATAAGCGGAATAATTTATACTGAATGTAAGGGCTGCAGCAGTGAAAGGCTGCAGTGATATTCCAATTATTGCAAGACCGTAATATGTGAAGAACAGCTGTAAAAGAAGGGGTGTTCCGCGGAACACCCATGTATAAAAACTGATGAAAACTCTCAGAGATTTAAACTTCGATATTTTCATCAAGGCGAGAGCTATTCCAAGGGGAATAGCAAAAATAATTGTAACCATATAAAGCTCAACGGTTAAAACGCTCCCCTTGAGAATAAATTGAGTCGTATCTATTACATAATTAATATATGTTTCCATAACTATTTAAGAAGTATGTTCTCCCCGAACCATTTTTTGGAGATATTTTCTCCAGCTTTGTCACTTTTTATTTCATCCAGAGCTTTGTCGAGTGCTTCTTTAAAAGTAATGTCATTTTTTCTTATTCCGACACCGTAGAGTTCTTTTCCGAGGCTGTCTTTGAGAACCTTAAATGTGCCCGGCTTCTTAGCCATATTCCATCTGCCGACAATCTCATCTACAACTACAGCATCAGATCTTCCCGCTGCCAGATCCATCAGTGCAAGAGTGTTGTTTTCGTACTTTTTAACTTCTTTAAGTTTTTTGAGAAGATCTTTCTGGCTGTTGAGAGCAGTTTCGCTGCTGCTTCCCAGCTGAAGGCCTACAATTTTTCCTTTGATATCTTCGATGCTTTGAATCTTACTGTCCTTCTGAACCATTATGATCTGCTGGTTGTTCAGGTAGGGTTTAGTAAAGGCAATTTTCTTTTGTCTTTCTTCTGTGATAGTCATGCCGTTCCATACTACATCTATGTCGCCCTTGTTAAGGCTGAGGATAATTCCGTCCCATGCAACAGGCTTAATCTTTAGTTCTACACCCATTCTCTTGGCTGCTTCTTTTGCAAGATCAATATCAAATCCTGTAATTTCGTTGTTTTTCTTCCCTCTGAATCCCATGGGAGGAAATTCATCATCAAGTCCAAGGATGAAGTATCCTTTTGCCTTAACCTGCTCAAGTGAGTTGTCCTTTGGTGCATCTTTTCCGCATCCTGCAATAAAAGATATTGCAAGAATCAGAGTTAAAATTGATAAAAGTCTGATTTTCATTGAAACTCTCCTTCAAATAATGGTTTGTTTAATGCTGCATTATTGTGCTGTTTGAAATAAATAATTCAATGATATTTTTGTATATCAGATAAATAAAAAATTAAAAAAAAAGTAATTCTTCGTC
>CAYNFB010000085.1:0-3505 GCA_964396355.1 uncultured Leptospirales bacterium
CTTCTATTAAAAGGGAAACTTCAAGACGCAGTGTACTGCATGCTTTCTTCCCGATTGAGTCATGAAATGGTTATTAAGGCAGCACGAGCGGGGATAAAAGTGCTCTCGGGTGTGTCGGCTCCCACATCTTTTGCGGTAGAAATTGCAGAAAGTAAGGGGCTGACTTTGATAGGATTTTTTAGAAAGGAAAGTTTTAATGTCTACTCGGGGGAATCCCGTATAAATCTGGCTTTATAGTTGTACAGATGTTTCTTATGTTAATCTTTCTACTTCGCCAGGCTATCCAGATGATAAATTTCTTTTAATCCGTCAGGCATGTGTTTAATGAACATGCCTGACGGATTAAAACTATGGTAAAATTATTTAGATGCTTTTACATAGGTATAGGGAGAATTTTCTCCGCAGCCCAGACATCTGTCACCGTCTCTAACTGGATAGGCCTCTTTGCAGACAGGGCATAGAGCCGTTGGCCCCATTCTCCTGCGTCTGATTTTATCAGGGTCAACGTGAACCTGCTGTACATTAAGAACTGTAGTCCCTGCGTTTCGAATTTCGCTCAGGAGCAGAGCTGTATCCTGTTCTTTTTTGGGTTTCAGTTTAAGGAACCAGCTGTTAAACTCGGGCCACGCTTTGAGCTTTTCCATGTCGATGGAAATTCTGACTCCCGCTCCTTCAAATTTTTCAAAAAAAGTCACGGCATACTTTCCAAAATCAAGCACGGTGAGCCACCCGTTGCCTATGGAACAGGGCGTTAGAAGCTGAATTGAGTCGGGCAGACATGAAGGGGTTTCGCATATTGTGTCAAAAAATTCACCTTCAGGAAGATTCTTTAATGCAAGATCAACCATGTATCCTCCCAGAAGGAGACCCGGGGCGACTCCGCCGTGAAAGGATGCAGCAAGTTCAACATATTCTTCATAGGTATAATTACCAATTTCCATTATACAACTCCGCTAATTTTATAAAAGTTTCTGCCGGGGCTTTCTCTGTACTCGTGATCAGTGCCCGGACTGGATTTTTGTTCTAATGAAATTTTCGGTTTTTTTAAAGCCTGAGGTTTACCTTGCTTACATTATTACCGAAAACTCTTGTTCCTCCGCCTTCACTGACAATTCGTAATATTTCATCAGGATTCTCAATAATAATTCCCGAAAGAAGATCTACTTTATAATTTTTAAATATCTCTTCACATAAAGGGGTAGTTGATCCTACCATTGCAACTGTACTGCATCCCTTAGCCGATTCGAGAATTTTTTCAGTTGTCAGGTTTATCAGTGATGTCGATGTTATGATTGCTTTTGTGCATGACGGGAGGAGTTCAAAGGCCTGCTCCTCGCTGTAAAGATTTTCTGATCTTGCCATGTTCTTCTCAAATATCATCAGTTTCTTCACATTCCCCTTGAGCTTTTCCACCAGTGGACCAAAGTAACCGACCATTCCCACAACATCATCGCTCTTTGCATCAATCATTTTGAGGGTGTCTCCCTTAATGACTCTTTCTTCTATATTGGTTGGTGTATTGAGAACTGCATTTGCAGCTGCAATACCTATAGTTCTTTCAAGCAGATCCTGTGAAAGCATCATATCTATCAGATCCTTCGCCTTTGATCCTGCGAATGAATCTTTCCTGACTATGCATTGATTGGGCAGTTCTGATCTGAACGTAAGTGCTACTCCCGATGATTTATTTTCGAGCATTACTCCGGTATAGGTAAGACCCGCTCTCACGTCAGTTGCTGTCAAATCTCCGGCGAGTCCGGCTGCTATGTCTCTCATGTTTTCGAGTATCATAATGTTCACGTCCTCTATTAAATATTAAAATTCTCTATGGCTTCAGGTAACTACGTCTGCTGTATTTTGAGCAGTGAGTTATAGCAATTAAAATTTATATTCTGATCAGAGAATAATTCTCTATGTTGAAGAATGAAATGACGTCATAAATACAGCGGTTGCGCACCGTGCAGTATACATCGGTTTCTGTATTAAGAATTTTTTTAAAACAGCTGTAGTGCCCTTTTTTTTCAAGCTCCAGCGGCCCGATTTCATCTATATAGACCGGGCTGATCTGCTTATAAATTATATCATCAATTACTTTATCGGCAAAATGGAATCCATCTTCGAAAAAGCTGAAAGCCCCGCATGTATATAACGGGGCGACACCGGAGGGGAACAATTCTGTTCTCAGCGACTGGTCAAATGATTCTCCAGTTGACAGCCTTTTTAGCTTATATCCGCAAAAAACAGAATCTGTGAAAATTTTTTTAGTGATGAAGCCGTCGCCTTCTTCGGCTTCCAGATAAAGTGATTCTATTCTTTGAGTTTTTCCCTGATTCTTTTCGCCGCAGATTATATGTATCATACTCTGTTCGTGCTGCGACACATAGGTGCGTCACAGCATTTTACCTTCTTTAACCTAAAATTATTCCTGCACTGGCAATCCAGCAGACAAGAGAAACTGCTAAACCGGTGATATAATGAGGCGTTTTCAGATTTAAAAGAGAGAAACCTGCAGACTGATATTCTTTATCTCCAAGAAAGTATCCTATGGAAAATCCGGCACCGGAAAAGATCATCCAGGGAAGAGCCTCTGCGTAAAGGTATGAAATAAAGCCTGCTGCGCTGTTGAAGGATAGAAGATAAGGACAGGGCGCACATTTCATTCCGACAAAATAAAAGGCAACTGCAGATGACAGAGCTGCTGCGGAGCCGAGAAAAACAGTTTTCTTCAGGGAGGTTTTTCCCCTTCCCATACCTGTCAGGTAGAATCCGGCAGAAAGCATTCCCGCGTGGGAAACAAGGGCAACACAGGTGTTGGTCCGGCACAATACAGAATTACCGCAGAGTACAACTCCCATCTGAACTATAAGAATTGCCGGAATAACCAGAAATAACATATAGTGAGCTTTTCTGAATAATCCGCTCAGCACACCCATGATAAGAAATGCTATGCCTGTAAGAATGGAAGCCCGAAGAGGAAGGCCGTTTCTGACAATAATTTCGCTTAATGCCACTTCAGAGAGACCCCATACCGAGCCTCCGATCAGTATGTAAAAAACAACTTTTTTAACAAAATCTTTATCTGTTTTTTTCATAAAACCTCCTGAATCTTTATTATAATTAATTATGCTTAATTTGACATAATAAAAGAGAGTTTGATTTGTCAATAACTATTTCCTATAACTTAATCAGGAGATCCCTAAATTCAATGTTGATACCGATTGATACTGTGGTGATCTTCAGCATGATCCGGTTGATCTATCTGTCAATATTAACATAATTAAAGTGTAAAAATGCAACGTGAAAATTCAATCATTATTTTCTAATATGTCAAAAATAGCAGGGTCTGACAATTAGCGGATTGAATTTTTGGCCATAATTTTCCTGTAAATTTTTTCAAAAGACAGTATTTTCTCTTGACCTGCCGGATAAGTGTATAATGTGTGATATTATAACACAGTCGATTTTTACATTGCTGTATAATTTCTCCGGAAACGGAGACATCCTG
>CAYNFB010000085.1:3515-11986 GCA_964396355.1 uncultured Leptospirales bacterium
ATGAGGGAATCCCGTTTAAATCGGGAGCGGACTCGCCGCTGTAACCGGGTACGAAAGCTGCAGTTATGCCACTGCTCTTACAGGCGGGAAGGTGCAGTCAGTAGGATGATCCGGAAGCCAGAAGACCTGTTTATACTAATAGTGCATTTCCTCGGGGAGAGGGGGGCTCACAATTCGAGGATAAAAAAGGGGAATCCCCGAAGCCGTTGAAGGTTTCGGGGTTTTTGTTTATATTGCCCCCGGATCTTATTCTATAAAGGATGATTATACACAAGAGAAATGATAAGAATACAAAATCTTAAAAAAAACTACAAAACTGTAAAGGCTCTGAAAGGGGTTTCTCTGACGATCGGGGAGGGAGAACTCTTTGCATATCTCGGCCCCAATGGTTCGGGGAAAACCACAACTATAAGAATTCTCACCGGCCTTACCAGGGCTACAGAGGGTAGTGCCCTTCTCAACGGATTCGATATAAACAGTGACACCCTGAAAGCAAAAAGACAGTTCGGTCTGGTTCCCCAGACTTCAAATCTGGATCCTGAACTCACCGTGAGAGAAAATCTCGACATACACGGGCGCCTCTACGAGATGGGCAGTGCCGAGAGAGTCTCAAGGATCAATGAACTTCTTCAATATATAGATCTGAACGAAAGAAGGGATAGTCCGGTAAAACAGCTTTCGGGAGGGATGAAGCGCAGGGTCATGATAGCCAGAGCCATCATGCATACTCCGAAGATACTTTTTCTCGATGAACCTACAACTGGTCTTGATCCGGGGATAAGACGAAAAATATGGTCACTGGTAAAAAAAATTCAGGGTGAGGGAACGACGGTTTTTCTTACCACTCACTATATCGAGGAGGCTGAATTTCTTGCAGCGTGTTGCCTTTCTCGAAGAGGGAGAGATTATTGCCGTTGATTCACCTGTGGGTTTCATGGAACGTCAGGGCAAGTGGGCCGTAGATGTTATGACAAGCGGTGAGCTTATAACTCATTACTTCTGTGATTCCTCTGATGCCGACAGTTTTATTTCCCAGGGGCATGAGGGCTTCACAAAGAGAAGAGTAAATCTGGAGGATGCATTCATCTCTATAACAGGAACGAAAATGAAGCAGAACGGTTCATGTCTCAGCAAGGAATCCTCTTCCCCGTCGGGAGTAGTGAAATGAAACAGTTCTATGCAATATACTTAAGAGAAATGATTATTCTGCGGAGAAAACTCTGGCGTCAGTTAGCCTCCATGTCTGTTTCTCCGGCGCTCTATCTCGTGGCATTCGGATTCGGCATGGGCAGTGAGCTCACGGTGGCCGGGAGGCCCTATATGGAATTTCTCATTCCCGGGCTGGTGGCCATGAGCAGCATGATTTATGCATTTGGAATCGCATCAGAAATTAATATAGCCAGATTCTACTGGAGAATTTTTGAGGAATTTCAGGCAGCCCCCATACATAATATATCCTACGTGGCGGGAGAAGTCCTGGCTGGCATGACAAGGGCTTTTATTTCGGTACTGATTATTATCATCATGGGGTATTTTACGGGAGTCTCGCTGAATTACAATGTATATTTCTGGCTGGCAGTGTTTCTCAACAGCTTTCTTTTCTCCTCTCTTGCTATAGGCCTTGCCATGGTTGTGAAGTCACACGCCGATCAGTCTCTGCTTACAAATTTTTTCATAACACCCATGGCTTTCCTGGGAGGGACATTCTTTCCTGTGGAGAATATGCCCTGGTTTATTCAGAAAATACTGTATTTTATACCGCTGACCCATGCATCGGCGGCTATAAGGGGAGCTGCATACGGAGAATCACCTGTCTGGAGCTCCTACCTTCTGCTGGCTGCCGGAGGTATGATCCTTTTCTTCATTGCATTCAATCTTGTGCACAGGGCAAGGGACTAGTGTTTTTTTGAACCGGATAAGCTGTTATTATGAATATTAAATGCGAGGCAATCATCATCTTTTTTAAAGAGGATTGCCCTATGGTGACAATATGATTTTTCCTGATAGACCCCAAGTTATACCTGAACCTGTAAATAATGGAATAGATCACAGACTCTTTGATGAAATAGTAAAGACCAACAGATCATGCAACTTTCATATGTCCTCGGGGATATACGTGACCTCTCTTGCTCCTCTGACGGCAGAGGCCATGTGCCTCATGACTGAAGAGCATATAAATCCGCGGAATATTGTTCACGGTGCAGTGTCTTTTGCTATTCTGGATATTGTAATGGGAACTGCCATCAGAACCGTGAATAGAAATGTTGTCACAGTCCAGTCAACTGTAAATCATATGAAACCGGCATTGCTGGGGCAGGTGTTGAAAGGAAAGGGCAGAGTAATAGATTACGGAAAGAAGATTATCATAGCTGAGGCGGATCTTTTTAATCCTCAGGGTGAACTCATTGCTGTTTCCAGAAATACTTTTTATGACAAGGGTGTATTTCTTGAAATGTCTGACCTGCTGGGCTGATTAGAGTCCTATATCCAGCCTGTTTTTAACTCCGATATGAAGAAGAACCTCCGCATTGCCCATGGCATCATCAAGGGCATTGTGTGAATGTTCTGTTTTTCTCAGATGATTGAAGTTCTGAGCCATATCTTTGGTGAGACCCCGGTATAGAGATTTGAGATTATCTGAATCATAACCGAAGGGATTTTCTCCTAAAAAATGGTAAAAATACCAGCATACGAACATCCAGTCGAAACCGTTATTGTCTGATATGAATCGGGGAGTCCCCGTGCTGCTTTTTTTTATCCAGTCCCTGAATTGAACCATTACGTGACAGGGATCATCAAACTTCAATGTTTGATCTCTTGTGAACCCTGAAATTTTCAGTGCCTCCGGGGCATAGCTGTCTGAAATGGGATGGAGTGTGGCATAGAATGTTTTGTTGAGATTCTCCTCTACTGCCACAGCTCCCAGAGAAACCATGGAGTAATCTCCCGGAATAGGCCCGTCAGCCTCTATATCAATCACTATGTAACTCATAAGAACCTCCATTGGACCCATCTTCAGAGAGCTGAACGTCTAAACTGATTCTTGTCTCTGCTTCAAAGAGTAATATATTATAGTTATGAGATTTTTTGTAGAAAAAAGAAATTTTTTATATATATATTATTGAGATTTTGTTTAATGACTAAGAATGAACTGAAAAACAGATTTTATGCGGAATAAGATATCCGTCGGGAGGTATTCGGTGTCTAAAAAAACAATAGGTTATAATGACGATGGATTCGTCGAGTTTGAGGCGCATAGTGAGTTATATGAAGAAAAATTTTCCAGTTTTGAAGATAAACTTGATGAACAGACTGATGAAGTAAAGAAGGGGATTGCCTACCTGAAGGAAGTTCTCGATGAGAATGAGTATGCCTACTTTGTCAGGAATGTGACAAAGATCAACAAGAGCGGAAAAAAAATGCTCCTGCTCGTTCTTGAAACGAGGGTAAAAACTCTTATTGAAGGCACTATGCTCCGCCATATATCCAGGGGCTTCGATGTTGATCTTGTGCGCATTGTGGTAGACAGCTGAGGTTCGGGGAAGGGAGGTGAGTGTTCAAAAATACGCTGCTCTCTTCCTGGACAGGGACGGCACAATAAATGAAGATGTTGGAGATCTGTACAGGATTGAAGACCTGGTGTTTATCCCCCGTTCCCTCGATGCTTTGAGAATTCTGCAGCAGCACTTTCTTCTATTCATTATAACAAATCAGTCCGGCATAGGCAGAGGATCATTCAGCGAGGAGGAGTACTTCGCCTTCAGATCTGAATATGATAGAGTTTTAAGAGATGCAGGTATCGAGATAATTGAAACGCTTCACTGTCCCCACATTCCTGAGGACCGGTGCAGCTGCCGCAAACCTTCGTCTCACTTTATAGACCTGCTCACGGATAAATACAATATCGATCTTCAATCGTCTTTTTCTATCGGTGATCATCCGGGAGATGTTGAGATGGGGCAGGCCCGGGGGGCCCGTGGTATATATCTTCTGACCGGCCATGGACGAAAACACAGGGATGAACTGATTACAGCACCGGACTATATTGCTGATGATCTGTTTTCAGCATGCGATTATATACTGTTGTAGAGGTATATTTTTCTGTGCGTTTTACGGCATGATTTAAGGAATGGATTGTCATAAGCTGCCCGTTTAAGAGCAGCCCATGCATTTTAGACTATATACAGCTCTTCACTGCCTCTGCAACCTTCTCTGCAATGCCTTTATCAAAGGGCTGGGGCAGAATGTTCTCATCATTCAGATCTTCATCCTTTACCATGGATGCAATTGCATAGGCAGCCGCAATTTTCATCTGCTCAGTGATCTGTTTTGCCCGCCCCTCGAGAGCACCTTTAAATATTCCCGGGAACGCCAGGACGTTGTTCACCTGATTGGGAAAGTCTGATCTTCCTGTGCCTATAATTCTCGCACCGCCTTTTTTTGCAAGATCGGGCATTATCTCCGGCACGGGATTGGCCATTGCAAAAACAATGGAATCGCTGTTCATGCCGCTTATCATCTCAGGTGAAACAATACCAGGGGCTGATGTTCCTATGAAGATATCAGCACCCTTCAGTGCATCGGTTAGAGAACCCTGTGCTTTTTCTCTGTTGGTTCTTCCGGCCATCTCCTTCTGCGCCCAGTTGAGCCACGATGCTCCTTCGTATATCATTCCTTCTTTGTCGCACATTACCAGATTGGAAAATCCCTCTTCAAGGAGAAGCTTGCCGATGGCAATTCCTGCTGAACCGGCTCCGTTTATTACAACTTTGCAGCTTCCCGGTTTTTTATTAACAATCTTCAGTGCATTTATTATTCCCGCCAGGACCACAATAGCAGTTCCATGCTGATCGTCGTGAAAAACCGGAATATTCAGTGTGGCTTTCAGCCTCTCTTCTATTTCGAAGCACCTGGGTGCTGCAATATCCTCCAGATTTATCCCTCCGAAGTTGGGCGCGAGCCAGGTTACTGCCTTTATAATTTCTTCAGTATCTTTGGTGTCAAGACAGATGGGCATGGCATTAACATCTGCAAACTCTTTAAACAGAACCGCTTTGCCCTCCATTACAGGAAGAGCCGCCTCGGGGCCGATGTCTCCAAGGCCGAGAACTGCAGTACCGTCTGAGATTATAGCAACGGTATTTCCCTTCATTGTGTACTTATATACATCTTCCCTGTTCTCATGTATTTTTTTACATGGTTCAGCCACTCCCGGAGTATAGGCTATGGACAGATCATCTCTGGAATTAACCTTTGCCTTGGCTGTGATTTCGAGCTTTCCCTGCCACTTCTCATGCATTTCAAGCGCTTTTTCCTGAATACTCATCTTATTTACCTCTGATTTTGCTGGATTGATTCAAATTTAATTTATAAATATTTTTAAACACTATGCTTTTAGTGTAAAGAATTTTTGTATTGCCGGTAATAAAAATATGACTGCAACAGTTGATACCGGCAAAGTTTACTATGCGTCTAGTATTTTCTTCAGGCTTTTCAGAGCTACAGGCTTGGTGAGATATCCTGCAAATCCCTGAGTTAAGCATTCATCCTTGATGTTCTCCATTATGTGGGCGCTCATTGCATATATGGGGATATAGCGGTTTTTTTCTCCCGCCTCTCCTCTTTGTATCATGGACGCTGATTCCATTCCGTTGAGCACAGGCATCTCAAGATCCATCAGTATGAGGTCAAAATGTTGGGTTCTCAGGATTTCCAGAGCCTTCTGCCCGTCCTCTGCTATCTCATAGCTGTGACCTAATTTTTCAAGATATGCGGCTATCAGTCTCTGGTTCATCAGATTGTCCTCTGCCACAAGAATTCTTTTTTTGCCGCCTGTATTTTTAATATGAATAAAATCAATATCTGATACTGGTTTCTCTCCGATGGACAGGGGTATTATGAATCCGAAGGTGCTCCCTGATCCTACTGTGCTTTCAACGCGTATCTTTCCGTTCATCATTAAAATCAGCTGTTTCGATATTGTCAGGCCCAGCCCTGTGCCGCCGTAGGATCTGAATGTTCCGCTGTCCGCCTGAGTGAAGCTTTCGAAAATTTTATCGATTCTGTCCTCGCTGATGCCGATGCCCGTATCAGTTACTTTTATTTCCAGGTAATTTCCGGATTCGGTAAAATCATAGTCCTTGCCGTCATTCAGAGAAACTCTGACTGTAACTCCGCCGGTGCTGGTGAATTTTATTGCATTACCGATGAGATTATAGAGTATCTGTCTGAGTCTTTCCGGCGAGGCCTTTACGTAGGCCGGCACATCGGAATTTATCTCATAGCTTAATGTGATTTTTTTACTCAATGCAATGAGTTCAAGTGACTTGTGGATATTCCTGATAGTCTGATGAAGATCCATGTCGACAGGTTCGATAATTACCTTTCCTGATTCGAGTCTGGAAAGATCCAATATGTCGTTTATCAGTGTGTGCAGATATCCGGCCGATTCCTTAACAACGTGGAGATACTCGTTTACCTCCTCCATATCATCTGAAATGAGAGCCAGATTAGTCATTCCTATTATTCCGTTCATAGGAGTTCGTATCTCATGGCTCATCACGGCGAGGAATTTAGATTTTACGCTTGCCGCATCCTCGGCCCTGTCTCTTTCAATCTTGAGTTTCTTTTCATAATCAAGTCTTTCTGTGAAATCATGGAGCATGACCAGCGCTATTATCGATTCATTGAGTCTGTAATTCTCGACAGTGAGCAGACAGTGCTTCATTATTCCGTTCTTGGTCTTAAGGGTTATTTCTCTGTTCTGCAGACGTCCCTTACTGTCCGCTATTTCCTGTATTATGTTTATCACTTCTTCCGGACGGCTTGTAATCTCGAGATCATAGGGGCTTTTTCCTATCATCTCTTCCCTTGAATATCCCACGAGTTTGAGCATGGAATCATTTACATCAATAATAGCAGCATCGTCGATTCTCATCATGGCCATGGGGGCAATACCGGAATAAAATGACTTGGAGAATTTTTCCTCGGACTGGCTGAGCTTTTTGATTATGCGGTCATTTTCAACTTTAAGCATGAGAGATTTAGACAGCATATTGTTTATCCTGAATGCGGTGAGAAATATGGTTGCGAGGAAAACTATAACCAGACCGCCTGTTGTCTGAAAGATGACGGCTTTCTGATAAATCATATATATGGAATAGGGCAGCAGAAGAAACAGGTTTAATAGAGTGAATGCAGCTCTGCTTGTGGCAAGAGTACCTATGGATCCGGCTGATATTGCTCCCAGAATGAGCACAATTAATGCTATGTGACTCGGGCTGTGGATTTTTGCCACGAAAAATACCGATGAACCGAAAACTGCACCTGTCAATGCAGATGTTGTATAGAATATATTTCTCCATAGTGTGGAGTTACTCTGTAAATCAGATCTTCTGTATTGAAAGGCAAAGAGGAGCCTGATCAGGCAGATTATTATAGCCGATGCGGCCCATGTCTGCAGAAGAAAAAGATCCTTTCCATTATCAGAGAATATGTTGTAGGACAGAATTACTATAACCAATGTGACAAAAATAAGTGCAGTCGATGCCTGGAATGAATTCCCATAGAGAATTTTTGTCTTTATTGAAAAGAGTTCACTGTCTCTGTTTTGTGATTTTCTATCAGATGTCATTCTCTTTCTTTCCCTCTTCAATTTCCTGAATAAGCTTTAGTGTATAGACATCAAGAAAGACAATTGTAGATGCGGGGAAGCTGATCTTAACCAGCTTCTGTATTACTGGATCGTCCAGGGCGCAGATTTTTTTGTAGATATCTTCGAAGTTCCGGCCTGGAGATTCTTTTAAGATTATATTTTTTATGGTTCTGTATACGTGTTCGTGTTTTTTTATCGATGAAATTATGAAATCCTGTATACTGCTGTTTCCTTTAATCGGAAGATAATGCCCCTGGGCCAGTACTTCAATCTTTTCATTCCTGACCAGATTCAGTATCATTTGCTGTGATTCTACGGCATCCTTCCTTTCTCCAAACTGTATATCATTGGGGGTGAGGAAGTTAAGTGCATCACCGCAGAAGAGTATCTTTTTCTTTCTATTATAAAAGGATATATGGCAGTCCGAATGTCCCGGAGTCTCTAATGCATAGAGGCCTTCAGTCAGTTCCCATCCTTTTGCTTCTGTACCGCTGAAATTCAGGCTCTGTCTTTCACTTATCTTCAGGTATCTGATTTTTCTTATTCCAGGGTATATTTTTCCGGTCAGTTTAAGTGATAATAAAAATGCCGTAGAGAAGAGCAGGGGGAGCATTATAATATTTGAAAGCGGAGCAGTCTTTGCTGTTATTTTAATGAAGTTTCTGTTGAAAAAACCCAGTCTCCCGAGGAACCCTTCACTGTCCAGATCTCTGTACATCCTGAGAATCTGTCCCGTGCTGTTTGTTCTCAGGTATGGTATTTTCTTTTTTGCATTGGGGTGATATATGATTTCTGAATTTTTTTTTGCAATTCGTCC
>CAYNFB010000086.1:0-11968 GCA_964396355.1 uncultured Leptospirales bacterium
TATGCCGCCCTTGCCTACGGCACCGGGATCCTTGCCTCCGTGGCCCGCATCAATGATGAGAAAACCGATTTTCTCTCTATGCTTTTTAGTGGAATAAGGCTGAACTGTCTTTTCGGCAGGTTTCAGTTTCTTTTTTTCGGCCAGGAGAAGCTTCCTTCCCTCAACTGAGGCTTTTTTGTCAACATAGAAGCTCTGTACTGTCTCCAGGGCTGTTGACAGGGGCAGATAAATCCCCCCCCTCCACCTGAGAACGGGATAATCTGATGTTACCACTCTGTTGTCTATTATTACGCTTGAGTATCCGGTTTTGTAGACCAGGTAATGACTCTGATAGTAGAGGCGCCCTTTCTGATAAATAACATCAAAGCTGTTCTCTATCTTCAGGTTGCTGATCATTCTGTTGAGGGAGACGTAGTCTCTGCCGTCTATTCTGCTCACATCAAGTCCGCCCGGGGGAGCAGCCCCTATAAACACAAGGGATATGATTAAGCAGAAAACAGTGACTTTGAGGTATTTTTTTCGGGCCCGGAGGCGCTGAAAGTGTTTATACATATAATATTAATCCGGGAACAGAAATATTATTGACTCCAGAATGAAATATTGCCATTGACTGCAACAGTATGTGGAATTTAGCTGTATAAAGAGATACGTCAAGATAATTTTTACCGGCCGTGGTCACCGCCGTATTTAAGGATTTTTAATTGACAATATATATCAGACACCTTTATCAATTACTATCATATAAAAATGGACCTGAAAATGAAATTCAAGACAATTACAACAGTACTTATTATATCCTTTATCCTTTCCGGATGCGCCAAAGAAAAGCCGGGAGATAAGCCGAAGACTGCAAAGGCAGAGAAGAACATAGGGATCATCCTCACCCCCAACACTTCACTGAGAATTGACCCGCTGATTTTTTCATCCCGTATTACACAGATGAAAAAAGGTCAGGCAGTTGAAATTCAGGACAGATCGATGAACAAGAAAAGGATAGGCAGGAGCCGAAATTACTGGTATAAAATAAAACTTGAAAACGGAATATCCGGCTGGACCTACGGCCAGCATATCAAGATTATCAAGAATTCGAACAGAGAGGATGTGGACAAGTATCTCAGTAAGTTCTGGGAGAAGGAGACTGAAGAGCTGGGAAAAGATCTTCACGGAAAATGGTGGAGTGTGAACAGATTCGGAGATTTTACATATCACTGCCTTGAAATATACAAGGACGGAAAATATAAATCCTACTATAAGAAAAGCAAGAAAAAGATTGAAGGCGAATATAATTTTAACTTTAACGAGGACAAGATAGTATTTTTAAAGGGAACATCCTTCGGAGAAGATCTTAATTACATCAAAAGAGGAAAAATCTATTCTCTTCAGAAAAATACCGAGAAGAAAGAGATTAGATTCAAAAAGATCAACATAAATCCTGAATCAGATCAGGATGAAGACGCAGAGAAAAAGGACGAGAATGGAAAAACGAAAACTACAGACGGAAGTAAGACTAAATAAATATCTCTCACTCTGCGGCCTGGGCTCCAGAAGAAAAGTAGAGGAACTGATTGAAGCAGGAAGAATCAGGGTAAACGGCAAAGCTGTGAAAAACCTTGCCACAACTATCGACACCGAAAATGACACTGTTAAATTTGACAATATAAAGATAACTCCCGTCAGCGGATCCTATTATATAATGCTGAATAAGCCCAAGGGCTATATCACTACTCTCAGCGACGAAAAAGGACGTGCAACTGTGATGAACCTCATCCCTGAGAAATTCATCAGAAAGGGAGTCGTTCCCGTCGGGCGTCTGGACAAGGACACTGAGGGTCTGCTGATTCTCACCAATGACGGAGATCTGGCTCACCAGCTCATGGGCCCGAATTTCAAGGTAAAGAAGGAGTATCTTGTAGAGATTGACAAGCCTCTTGCTGAAGAGGATAAGAAAAAGATTGAAAAGGGATACTTCCTTCATCAGATAAAGGCAAAGCCCCGCCCTGCAACTCTGACTATTACTGAGAAATCCAGAAGGTTCGTAAAGGTGCTCATCGCCGAGGGAAAGAAGAGACAGATTCGCTATTCATTCAACAATCTGGGATACACCGTAATGAAGCTGAAGCGGACCGGCTACGGCCCCATACAGCTTGGAAGGCTCAACAAGGGTGATCACAGAGAACTAAAGTCGAGTGAGGTTAAACTGCTTAAGGCTTCGATTAAAGGGGAGTAGCTACTCCCCTGACTTACCACCCGGCAATACCCCATCAGGGACATTCTACTATTTTATCAGATTCAGATCATTCTGCTAAGATACAAGAGAATAAAGTCATTCATTACAGATAAATTTTTGTTTCCTGAACTTTGCTAAGGGGTGTAGCGCGATCACCCCTTAGCGATCCCTCCGCGTTCCTGCGGAAAGCTTACACGTCATGCGCCCGTGGGGCTTCCTTTTTTTGGGTTTATACTGTGAGCTTTCCTTAATCTTTTTGAATTTATAAACTGGTGGGATTTTTCTGTACTGCTTAATTTTTTAGTTACCGTGTTTGATCTGACCTCCTGTCAGGCAAACCCGGACCGATCATCGTGAGCGGTTTACTTAATGATGCAGATAATTTTTAAACTTTTAGTATTTCAGAATATTTATGGTTTCATTGATTTTTGAATCTGTTGTGTCCGCCCCGGCTCGATACACTTTGAGATTTTACCATGAACTTCTGGCTCGCCACCCTGCTTCGACAAGGCTCAGTGCGGCGCCCGGCCTATTGGCCACCCTCTCCCATTTGAAGTTTTGACGAGGGCGAGGGTTTCCATGATAAAAGCTTATACTGAAAATCAGAAATTTTCTGATACAGCCTCCCCCTTTTCCCATCATTAATCCTTATAATCAATATGGGAGAAGGGAGCCGGGGGATGAGGGCACGGCTGCGAAACAGTTCCGGTCATCACTGCCTCTCATCACCAGTATTCTATCAATAGAGGCATAACGTTATCAGCAGGTACAGGATGCAGCCTGTACCTGCAAACACATCAATTCTCCGGTCATCGGAAATAATCAACCGGACAAATCTAACCTCAAAAAAATCATCAACCTGAAAATGTCAGAAATCATAAACCGGCGGGGAATCCCTTTTAGTAAACGGACATTCTGATATAATCTCCGTTTATTAAATTTCACTGAATCGTCAGTATATTTTAATAAACGATGAGTGAATTATACTGAAGCGCCAGTATATTTCATTAAACGATGAGTAAATTTTACTGAAGCGCCAGTATATTTCATTAAACGATGAGTAAATTTTACTGAAGCGCCAGTGTATTTCATTAAACAATGAGTGAATTATACTGAAGCGCCAGTGTATTTCATTAAACAATGAGTGAATTATACTGAAGAGAGCACGAACACGACCTGAGTGCCGGATTTGCCATCCACGGAGGGATGATCAAACCCGGAAACTGCAAAGTTATGCAGTACAGAAAAGTCACACCAGTTTATGACAGAAACATTTCAGTAAAGTTCATAGTCCCGGACACACCTCCTCCCCCTTCTTTTAAGGGTGAGGCCGGGAGGGGGCGGAACAAACCTGAGTCTCCCGTCTTCTGACAATATTAATTTTAAGTATAGAGGCAGGCGGGGATCTCTCCCCGCCCGCCTGGAGGGTTCTTATCTTCCGGCAGTGAGTCTATCCGGAATCCTGATTATCATTTTTAATTTATCTCCAATCCTCCTCACCAGTCCCGAAATATCCTCGTTTATCATGTAGAGACATGGAACAAATACAAGAGTAAGAACTGTTGCAAAGAGAAGGCCGTAGGCCATGGCCATCACTGTGGGCACAAGGGTAAGGGCATTGCCGCCTATGCCGTAGACTGTTGGAAGCAGGGCCGCTACTGTTGTAACAGTGGTCATTATAATAGGCCTGAGTCTCTGGGTAGCCCCTTCTGAAATATTATCAAAGAGTTCTGCCTTCGTAGCCGCACCTTTCTTCTTAAGCTTATTGATAAACTCCACCATGATAATGCTGTCATTTACCACAACCCCGGAGAGGCCGATTACCCCGATGATTGCCATGAAGCTCAGAGGTATGCCGTGGAGCTGAAATGCAACAAGCACGCCAATGAGCCCGAACGGTATGACCGACATTACCACAAAGGGCTGAGAGAAAGACCTGAAGAGAAGAACTACTATTATGTAAATAAGAAAGAGAGCAATCATGAATGACGTGGTCAGATCAGACATCGTCTCGGCACTCTCCTTTGCCTCACCCTCAAAGAGAAGGTAGGTATTTCCGAATTTAGATGATATTTTCGCGTACTCCTCCTTTACCGTCTTCTGAACCTTCATAGGAGTTGTGAGTTCTGTATCCACATCTGCAGTTACACTTATGGTTCTGTATCCGTTGAAGTGATTTATTTCCGAATCTGAAGTACCTGCCTGGAGAGACGCGATCTCTTTGAGACGGATAAGCCTTCCCGAATCATTGGGAATGAGCAGATTCATCAAGGCGGCTTCACTTCCCTTGAACCTGTCCTGAAGCTCCACAACGAAGTCCAGCTTCTCATCGAGAGTCTGAATATAGGTTGCCTCACTTCCCTCGTATGCGGTTCTCACTGTGGAGGCAATGGTCTGAACGTCCATGCCGTACTGGGCCATCTTGTCGTAGTTGAATTTAAACTTCAGCTCGGCCTTACCATCTTTTTTGTCGCTGTCAATATCCTTTACACCGTCGATTTTGGAAAGCATGGCCTGCAGGGTTTTCATGACAGCACCAGCCTCCTTCACATCACTGCTTATTACCTTTATATCAACAGGATCACCTGTTGGAGGGCCGGCCTTCTGCTCCCGTACAACTATTGCAGAGTATCCTTTTAGTTTATTTTCCTTTATTTTTTCACGCAGATCATTAACTATCATTCCTGCAGTTCTGTCCCTGTCATTTATAGGAACAAATTTCAGCTGGATTGTTGACCAGTAGTCGTGGTTCATGGAATGTCCCGAATGTGTTCCCGCCTGACTGAAGGTGGAGACAAGCTCATCTTCGGGAATAAATTTTATTACAGCCTTCTCCAGCTTCTTTGTCAGCAGTTCAGTCTTTTCAATAGACGTACCTGCGGGAAAATCCAGATCAATATCGACGTACTCATTGCTGTTGTCCCAGAAGAGGACGAAGCCCCGGATTGAATCGCCCGCAAAATTCACCGATCCTATGAGCAGCACAACAAATAGTGCAAGAACCCCGTAACGCAGCTTCAGCGCCCTGCCGAGAACCTTTTTATAGAATCTCATAAACGGCCCGAACCAGTGATCCGTACTGACCTTTTCCTTCGCTTTTCCCTGAGCCAGGTGATTGGGCAGTATTGTCACCGCCTCGAAGAGACTGAAGAGAAGCGTTACGGCAATTACTACCGGGAAGACGAATATGAACTTGCCCATGGTCCCCTTTATCATCAGTATGGGAAGAAAGGCGAATATGGTTGTCAGTATGCTCACAAGAACAGGAGAGAAGACCTCTCTCGTTCCCTCCACGGCAGCCATGATGGGGCTTATGCCCTGCCTCTTCTTTTCGTATATTACCTCGGCAATTACGATGGCGTCATCCACCATCATGCCAAGAACGGTGATGATGGCTCCAAGGGTCATGATATTGAGAGAATAATTGTTAAAGCGCATGAATATGATCACGAGAAACATGCAGAACGGTATACTCACCGCTGTCCAGAAGGAGGTCCGCAGGTCAAGAAATATCAGCAGCACCAGAAAAACCAGCACAAAGCCTATGAGCGCGTTGTTGATCACCACGTCTATGAGAGACTTCACAGACTTTGAATCATCGGCAACAACAGAGAGGTCAAACTTCGGATTGGGATTATCTTCAAGGTACTTCTTTATCCTGTCTACAGTTTTGATGATGTCGGCGTTTTCCTTCTTCTTAATGTCTATAACAACTGACTTTTCGCCGTTGACGTTTATCACCACGTCCTGATCTTCGAAGCCGTCCTCAACATTAGCAATGTCCTTTACCTTGACCCTTCTCTGCTCGAAACCTGAACGGATTATAACATCTCCAACATCCATGGGATTCTCGAACTGCCCCATGGTGACGATGCTCTTCTCGTTATATACAGACTGCATGGTCCCGCCGGAGGATCTTATATTTCTGTTCTGAATACTGCTGACCACATCGGCAAGCGATATGTAGAGGTCATTCATCTTATTCGAGTCAACCTTCACGTGAATCTCCCGATCCAGGTAACCGTGCATATCAGTTTCACTCACCCCGTCTATTCTCTTCAGCTGTGCATCAAGAATATCTGCGGCCCTGTAGAGATCCTTCTCTGTAGCGCCTCCTCCCTCTTTTATCGAAATTCCTATTTTCAGTATACTCTTCAGGCCGGAGTTGAGATCCATTACCACAATGTCCTCAACATCGTCTGAAACATCTGTGAGATTACTCAGAGTTATATCCCTGAATACCTCATCCTTGACGGACTGTTTGTCATCCAGATCCTGATCAAGCTCCACTATTATCTGGGCACCGCCCTCTATGGAGACCGAGGTGTACTGATCAATACCGGTTATCTCCGACAGCTCCTCCTCAACGGGAATAACCGCGTTGAGCTCCACATCGGCAGGGCTTGCGCCGGGGTAGGCCACTGTTATTATCATCTTGTCAATATCTGTAGGAGGAAAGGTCTCCCTCCTGATATTGAATGTCAGGACAAGACCGATGATGAACACCGATATGAATATCAGGTTCACCAGCAGCTTGTCCTTTGCGAAAAACTCTATATATTTTTTCATGATTTACTCCTATTTTATCAGATCAAGGTAATCTATGTAATAGCCGATGAGCTCGTACTTGTAGTTGATAAGCTCTGTCATGCCTGAGGTGATGCTGTTCTCCGTATCAATTACATAAGAGAGATTGAGCCTCGCCTGAGAGTATTTCTTCTTCTCCGTCTTCAGCTGCGAGTTCAGTGCCTTGAGCTGTGCCTCCTGAATGGAGACTACATCTTTTGTTCCTGATGCGGACTCACGATAGATCAGCATATTCTTCGTGTAATTCTTCAGTGTGGAATCATACTCCAGACGGAGAGACTTCATCTGAAGATCCACATCCTTCAGGCTGCTCTCGGCTGAGTTATTTCCAAGCTTATATGTAAATTCAAATCCCACGGTGTACTCAGAATCATTCATGGCGAAGGTCGTGCTTTCTCCAATATCCTTCCGCGCCGCCTCTGCAAATACATTGAACTCAGGCAGAAGTTTATTCTCGTAAACTCCCTTTGAATACTGGTAGTTCTTCATGGTCTCCTCTATAATTTTCGCAGAGGTGGTTTTACCGAAATCCGCCGAGTCATAGCCGAAACTTCTGGCCTGATCAACCCACTTCTCATAAAGCGTCCTGTCCGGTTCATAGGCAGACACATCAAAGTAGACACTGAGCTGATTCTCTACATTCTTCAGCGCCTTTCTATAGTCTCTGTACTGACTCTCGTAGCTGAGAAGGGAGGTAATAGTCTTCTGATAGTCATCGTTATCGGCCAGGCCCGCCTTCACCTTCCGGAGAGTCTGATTCTTCATCGCCCTGGAGTTCTTTATAGCCTTTTCCAGATTCTTTACTATCTCCCCGTAGGATATCCACTGAAAGTAGAGCTTCCTGTAGCTTTTCAGCACGCTTCTGTTGTTCTCTGAAAGTTTAAGCTTTTCGATCTCATACTGCATCTTCGCATTCTTTTCTGAATACTGATCCACCTTGCCGAGAAAATTATAGAGCAGCGGCTGGGTAACCTTGACCGTCAGCGACGGTTTGTACGTGGAGTAATCATCGGTAGAGCTGTAGCCGCTGTAGCTGTACTTCGAATAATCATATGTAGTGCTGAGGATAGTTCCTGTGGAGGTGAATTTCTTCTCCGCCCCAGCCTGGAAGGTGTATCCGTCAGTCTTACCAGTATCGGTTCCTGAATACTGGTTTCCCGAAAATCCTTCCCCTCCTGCAGAGAGGGAAACATCGCTGTCCCCCTTTGCCCTCTTTACCTCATTCTCTGCCTGAAGAACATCTATACTATTTGACTTTATCTCAGGCAGAGTGCTCTCGATTTTCTTCATATAATCCTCATATGCCAGGGCTTTTTTCGCCTCCCCCGCATATGCTCCGGCCTGAACGGCCGGTATAACCAGTATTGCTGCTGTAAAAAGATTTAGAACCCTCATTCTATTTCTTCCTCTCTGTTAAGTATCATTTTCATTTAAGGAGTCAAAGCAGAACCGCGCAGGTCCTGTCCCCCAGATGAATTGTCCTGAATATAGCGGACCCGATTTATTTATGCGACCTGACTTGTAAGACAGGACTCCTTTTAATAAAGAAAGACGTCCTGACTTGCAAGGACGGACTGTAAAAAGTGATCTCCACTGTAATTTTCAGATATTTTTGCTGTAATTTACCGGATCAGGCTGCTTATAATAATTTTAAATAGATGGTGAACCTGGAGTTATGAAGATTATGCCCTGGCGCTGTTTACAGCAGCGAAGAGATCAGCGGTGCAGTGATTGAATAAAGTGATCTAAATCCTGTAGAAAAAGAAGTCCGGGGACAGAAACCCTCGCAGGCCCTGCCCCCTTCACACAATGAAGTGTTTAAAATATAGCGGATAAAATTATTCCTTACGACCTGACTTGTAGGACAGGACCCCTTTAATTACAGAAGAGCGGCCTAGCCCGCAAGGGAGGACTTCAGATATATACTTTCTCTGTATTGAGTAGGTGTTTTACCTGTAATTTTCTTGAAAACGCTGTTAAAGGCGGACTTGGAATTAAATCCTGCCCTGAATGCTATGGAGATTACGCTGGCATCTGAATTTTCCGGGTCACCGAGGATCACCTCGGCCTCCTTCACCCTGTACTCGTTTATGAATGTATAGAAATTCTTTCCCAGCATGCTGTTTATCACAATAGAGAGATGATGGGAGGGGATGCCTGTATCCTCAGACAGTTCCCTTATGGAAATGTTCTCATTCAGATAGGGTTTATTACTCTCCATATACTGAGAAAGAACGTCCAGATACTGGCGCTGCATCACATCATCCAGGCTCTGCCTGGCATACTTTTCTCTCTCTGACTCTTCTCCGCAATCCTCAACACTAAGAGTCCTGTTCATTTCAATATTTTCTTTGAAAATCTCCGGTGTATTGACCAGATGATAGGCAGTGACGAAGATAATAACAATTACGAAGAGTACATTTATAATAATGACCCAGGGATTCCTGGGGATTAGATCGAAATATTTAAACCAGAACTCTGTATTTATTACCAGCAGAGCTATAAAGGAGAGAGTCACCACCCTCATTATCCAGCTCACATTGTGGCGCTCATAGTCGGAGAAGTAATCCGTAATTCTCGATAAATATCTCTTCATGCTGATGAATGACCAGGTCATATATACCAGAGAGACCATGAGCCCGGTTCCGAGGATGAGAATAATCGGACCCTTTATATGAGGCTTTGGATTTGCCATATCTCCGTAAATCCATATATTATACATAAAAAAAATCATGAGCACAGGATATAATGCAAAATGCAGCATATCACGCATTCTAAACTTTTCCATTCTCCCTGTAATAAAAGATGTGTAGAAATATATAAGAGCACCCAGCACAGATATTCCGGGAAGTGAAATCAACGCAACCACTCTGCCTGCAAAAACGATATCGACGCTGTGCAGATAGCCGGCAAGGAAGTTCATGGAAAATATAACCAGAAAGAGGGCAAAGAATATATTAGCGCGCCTGTTCCGCTTCATAACCAGGAGAATAAAAATCAGAAGCAGAGCCTGGGCTATCTCTGCTGTCGTAAGAAAATTAAGTATGCCGTGTAATTCTTTGTTCATTGCAATTCCCGAATGAAGTGCCTGTTTCATGATCCGCCCCGTTAATCAGATTATATAATAAAATTATAACAGGTCTGCTGTGTAAAGTTTTTTATTCCCTTTTACCGGTCAAAACAAAAAAGGGGTGTGCCCCCGCAGGACACACCCCTCTCTTAATAGGAGTTTGCTATGCTTATATAACTAACCTATTGCGTCCTTCCCTGTCTCTCCCGTCCTTATGCGGTAGCAGTCGGCAAGATCAAATACGAATATTTTACCATCACCCACATCCCCTTCGGGAGCGGCCTTCATTATTGCATTTACAGCCGGCTCAAAAAATTCATCATTCACTGCGATCTCTATCTTCACCTTCCGCAGAAGACTGTCTACTTCAGTTACACCTCTGTAGACTTCTGTTACTCCCCTCTGCCTTCCGCAGCCCAGGACATCTACAACTGTCATCAGGTTAACACCTGCCTTGTGAAGTTCCTTCTTCACCTCCTCCAGTTTATGAGGACGTATTACTGCTATTATATATTTCATCTATTACC
Source organism: uncultured Leptospirales bacterium (assembly GCA_964396355.1). Taxonomy (GTDB): domain Bacteria; phylum Spirochaetota; class UBA4802; order UBA4802; family UBA5550; genus CAYNFB01. Next base: position 10,412 of record CAYNFB010000086.1, read on the forward strand.
TCCAGATAGTAGTTTGGTCATCATCAGTCCATCAATGTGTATCCGGCCTCGTGATGCTGAGTGAGATCAAGGCCGATATTCTCATCACGCCGTTCGACTCTCATTCCCACGAGAAAATCGCATATTTTATAGAGGATTACTGTTCCTGCTGCGGAGAAGACAACCGCCACGACTACAGTTATAAACTGAACCCAGAGCTGATGAGGATTGCCGGCAAGAAGTCCGTCTGTTCCTCCAATCTCCTTCACCGCGAAGATGCCTGTTGCCAGAGCTCCCCAGACTCCCGCCATACCGTGAACTCCGAATACATCGAGAGAGTCATCATATCCGAATTTCGGTTTTACGTAGCTGACAAAAACAAATCCCAGAACACTTCCGCCTGCGCCTATTGCAATTGATGCCATGGGAGTGACGAAACCTGCAGCAGGAGTAATTGCCACAAGCCCGGCAACCAGACCTGTAATCACACCCAGGACTGTGGGAATCTTATGAACATACCAGTCCATAGCCATCCACGTTGCTGCAGCAGCCGCTGCGGCTGTATTTGTATTGAGAAATGCCGATACAGTCTGGCCGCTTATACCCAGGGCGCTGCCTGCATTGAATCCAAACCATCCGAACCAGAGAAAACCCGCACCAAGAACTGCAAAAGGCAGATTGTGGGGAGAGCTTTCTGTGCCTTTGCCGGCTCTTTTGCCTATCATTATAGAAACAACCAGAGCGGAAATACCCGCAGTGATATGAATTACCGTTCCACCTGCAAAGTCCAGAGCTCCCATATCGGCAAGCCATCCGCCTGAACCCCATACCCAGTGAGCCATGGGATCATATATAAATGTTGACCATAGTATTATAAAGAGAAAAAAGCCGCAGAATTTAATTCTCTCCACAAAGGCTCCGACCATGAGAGCCGGAGTTATAACAGCAAACATCATCTGAAAACATACGAAAAGCTGATGGGGAATAGTCTGCCCATCAAGTGGAGTAAGCCCCACTCCATTTAAAAAGAAATATTCAACTCCTCCGATGAGTCCTCCGTTGTCCGGACCAAAAGCAAGGCTGTATCCGAAGAGAACCCACTGAAGAGATATTACCGAAAGAATTACCATGCACTGCATGAGAACAGAGAGTATATTTTTCTTCCTCACAAGACCGCCGTAGAAAAATGCCAGTGTAGGAGTCATCAGCATCACCAGGGATGTGGCAACAATCATCCATGCAGTATCAGCTCCGTTAATCATCCATTACCTCCAAATATTAACTAAATAATTTAACAGTGATTTTAGCAGATTTGATTTTCCAGTCAATTGAAGCCCGGATGGTGATGTTTATGAGGTTAATATTTAACTGCCCTGTAACAAAAGGCAGTCCTGCCGCGGCAGACAGGCAAAAACAAACATATGAATGTTTCATGGTGATTAAAATTTAACATTATCTGAAATTCAACTGTATTTACACTGACTACAGGACTGCAAACACAGGACAGCCAACACCGGTCTTTGATTTGTTTCTGTTGTTATTGTTGCTTTTAGCATAATACCGGCATCTTTTCCTTTC
>CAYNFB010000087.1:0-10687 GCA_964396355.1 uncultured Leptospirales bacterium
ACCTTCTATGGACAGATCTCTGATGAGTCCGGTGAATCTTCCTATAACCGCATCATAGCTCTCACGGGCGGTGAAGGGGGAGCAGCAGTTCTTCAGATGCTTTCCGTCTGATGCAATATTTATCAGCTGGTCTGTAATTTTTTCACTGCCGGAGCTGTCTCTGCCGGGAGCTGATACGACAATGTGCCTCCGCCTGCTGTCGGCTGCTATGATATCCCTGATCTTGGCTATCTGGCCGGCCGTTGATACTGAAGTACCTCCGAATTTGCAAACTGTACTTTCTTCCATTTTTATACGTTCCTGCCATGTTTTTTTTCAGGAAGAGGGTAGGATCCGTCGGCGGCATGGTCTTCCGTTCCTGTCAGGGAAGGATTAAATACGCAGATCAGTCTCATCTCTGTAGTTGCCCGCAGCAGGTGCCTGTCATGTTGATCAAGAGCATACATCATGCCCGGGCTGATATTGTAAATTCTGCCGTCGTCGGGAGTTTCGATCTCTCCTTCGCCTTCAATGCAGTATACCGCTTCCTTATGGTTTTTATACCAGATTTCGGTTTCTGTATCTGCATAGATTACAGTTTCATGAAAGGAAAATCCCATAGAGTCCTCTGCAAGGACCATGCGTCTGCTCGTCCAGGTTCTGTTTTTTCCATGCACTTCTCTTTCTGTTCCTTTTATATCTTTCATATATCGTACAATCATGTTATCCTCTGATTACTTCCTGTTTAATCTCTATAACAGCTTCGATGGCCTGATCTACTATGGCCAGTCCCTTCCTCAGGAGTTCTTCTTCAATTATAAGCGGAGGCAGAAATTTCACGACATCATCGTTTGCTCCTGCAAGCTCAATGACGAGACCTCTCTCAAATGCTGCTGAGGATATTTCTGAGCAGAATCCCGGTTCAGGAAAATGAAGTCCGAAGATCATGCCGTAGCCTCTTACTTCGGCATTGTATGAGGAATATTTCTCAGCAATTTTTTCCAGTTCTTCTCTGAGTATGGCTTCCTTGTATGCAACGGCCTCGGACAGACTGGAATTTTCCCAGTATTCAAGCAGTTTAGCTGATGCCACAAAGGCGAGATTGTTGCCCCGGAATGTTCCGGTGTGTTCTCCGGGACGCCACTGATCCAGGGATGATCTGAAAAGCACCATTGACAGCGGCAGTCCTCCTCCTATAGATTTTGAAAGTGTTACTATGTCCGGATTGATTCCGGATTTTTCAAAGCTGAAGAAATTACCTGTCCGGCCGTTTCCTACCTGAATATCGTCTATGATAAGAAGGATGTCAAAGTCATGGCATATCTGTTCAATTGATCTGAGCCATTCAGAAGAACAGACATTTATTCCTCCCTCTGCCTGAATAGTTTCTAATATTACAGCAGCTGGAAGATCAACACCGCTGCTGTTGTCTTCAAGATATTTTCTCAGGTATTGTGAAGTATCAACCTGATCTCCGAAGTAGCCGTCAAAGGGCATGAAGGCCACATTATTTCTTGTTATGAAAGCCTCGTCTTTATAGAATGTGTTGCCCGTAATTGACATGGAACCCATGGTCAGCCCGTGAAAGGCATTGGTAAAGGCAATGATCCCCGATCTTCCCTTTACCATTCTCGCAAGTTTAAGGGCAGTTTCAACAGCGTTGGTGCCGGTAGGTCCTGGAAACTGAATTTTGTAATCCATATGTCTGGGTTCAAGTATTATCGAATTGAATTTTTCGAGAAAATTCTTTTTGGCAACTGTAGCCTTGTCAAGGCCGTGTATTATGCCGTCCCGCTGAATGTATTCTATAAGAGCTTCGCTTACTTTCGGATGATTATGGCCGTAATGTAGGGTTCCTGCACCGGCGAAAAAATCTATATATTCATTCCCGTGCTCGTCAATAAGCATTGATCCTCTTGCAGTGTCAAATATGGCAGGGAAGGACCGCACGTAACTTCTCACCTGTGACTCTAGCTGTTCAAATATTCTCATTTTTATCTCCTTGTTATTTTTCTGATTTTATATTGAATGGGCCGATCCGGAAAAGTTTTTCCTCTTCATGTCCTTCTGACCCGAGTAGTTCAGACCTGAAATGTTCTGTTACTCTGCATTTTGTTTTCAGGTCTGAGGAAAGAGAACTGAAAAATGACGCAGAGGCTTTGTTTGACGGTGTTACTGTAGTTTCGATGAAAGAAATATCTCTCAGGTTTTCCCTGTTCAGAAGGTCTTTTATCATCGACATTGCCAGGCCTTTTTTTCTCATCGTACTGTCAACGGCTACCTGCCATATGAACAGGGTATGGCTTTGTTCAGGGATTCTGTAAGCTGATATGAAACCGGCAATACCCGAACTGTTTTCTGCTACAATTGAAGTGAGGCTGAAGTGTGTACATATAAGCAGGCAGCAGTATAAGGAATTCTGATCCAGGGGTTTTGATCGCATAACGAGATTTTGTATTTCTATTCCGTCTGTTTCTACCGGGCTGCGTAAAATTATATTTTCTTTTGATTCTTTAATCATATTACCTCTTCTGTTCTGTGATTTTAACTGAGGTATGAAGAAGTGTCAATTGACCCATAGTCTTAGTTTGCAGTTAATTTGATATTAGTTTTAACCCAAAAGCATTATTTCTGAAGGGGCAAAGGTATTAGTTTAAGACTGCGGAGTACTACACGATAACGGATGTTTCTTCCTGAGAAAATATTTTACATTATTTTCTATTTGATTTATCTTTTGTTTTGTTGCATAATGATATTCTTTATTATAAAATGATGGTATTACATTTTATGTACATCCTGGAAACTTGTATGGTTTATTATTTAAGATAATCATTCAACTAAGCGGAAGAGTAGTTTCTTTCTCTTTGCGGCTGGCCGGCAGATGTAAATTCCGGGATATATATTTCATGCAGCAGTAGAGGGGTATGATGAAAGATCTTATTGATGAAGTTCGGAGAATGAGTTCTTTCTTTGAAAGAATGGAAGGCTTTTGTGTATGTGTGAAGGACAAAAAGGGCAAATACGTTTACGTGAATACCTGTTATGCAGATATTATGGGAGAAACTGTCCCCAATCTGCTTTATCGTATGGCAGCTGATGTATGGGAGATGAGTGAGGAAGAAGCCCTGCAGATCAGACAGGATGAGGAGTCCCTGTTGAGAGGGGAGGTCGGTTCTGTTCGGCGTGTGATGAAGAAAAAAAGCCCGCAGGGGGAGGATGAATACTATTGTATAATAAAGGCGCCGGTTTGCTCTGAAAATGACAATGAGATTCTCGGTACTGTGGCAATTGTCGTGGATACCTCATACGAAAGCAGCATGCTTCTCATGCTCCTGCAGATACTTCTCCGGAGGCTTTCCGATGCAGAGAAAAGGTATTTCTTTCTGCGAACACAGGGGCTTTCGAGAGCCGAAATTTCAAAAAATATGAACACAACTGTTGAGACAGTGGACTCTCATCGTCACAGGGTGATGGGAAAGATGAAAATCAATAGTGAAGAGATGGAGGAAATTGAAGGTGTCCTAAGGTTCTTTCTGGATAGAGCCTTTATGGAAGAATAAAATCTGTAAATCCGCCCGGATTTACACCGGCTGTAGTCCTGCTTTTGCTAAGTTTTTATGAGTGTTTGTCTAAATGGGCTGTCACTGCTTAGTTTTCCTCATATTTCCGGCTTTATAAACCTATGCTGCTATGTAAAAAAAAGTATTTTAATTTGACTTTAATGTCATTTTGCATTAGTAAATTAATATCGATAAACAGTCATGCTGACTGTTGGAATATAATAGTTGGTCGTTTTATCGTATGCAGGTTCTGTATGTCTGGCCGTTTTAAAACATCAGGACCCGGCTCCTTTTCTGTGGGAGTTTTTCAATTCCTTTATTTAAGCATAAAGGAGGCATACCAATGATTAAATCAAGAGAATGGAGTGTCGCAGCCAGACCGTCAGCGAAAGCAGGAAGCAAAACCCGGTGGACACAAATGAGGGTTATGGGCTCCCGGGGCGGTGTTGAAGTGCGCAACGTGCCTGTCGCGAAAGCAGGAAGCAAAACCAGGTGGACGCAGATGAGAGTGATGGGTACTCACGGCGGCATTGATGCGCTGAATGTACCTGTATCCAGCGGAGGCATCAGGTGGACGGAGGTTCGTATACTGTCCTATGCCGAGTCACGCAAGGCTTTTCTCCAGCCGCGTTCACACAGGGCGATGAGAAGAGTTGTTCCCGTAGATCTGACAGATTTGGCTAATTAAATTCAGGTTTTCGGAAATTTTTCTTCAGTTTGACTGCATATCCCGGGCAGGTGAATAATCTGCATGCCCGGGATAAATATTCCTTCTACATCCCGATGTCAGCGAATGTTCCCATATTATTCATGATGCAGGTTGAGGCCTCAATTATGTTGAATGCCAGAGCACAGCCTGTTCCTTCTCCAAGTCTCATGTTCATCGCAAGCATTGGATCGAGTCCCAGAATTTCATTTATTACAATAGCTCCCGGTTCAATACTCAGGTGGGAGGGGAACATGTAGCCGGTACACTCTCCGTTCAGTCTGGCTGCGGTAACTGCCGCCACACCCGAAATCAGCCCGTCTATTACAACGGGAACTTTTCTGGATGCTGCAGCAAGATATATTCCCGTCATACCTGCAATATCGAATCCTCCTACTTTGGAGATTACATCTACCGGATCTGCAGGGTCAGGTGCGTTCAGCGCCACTGCATCTCTGATTACTGCTTTCTTATTCTCAAGAGCCTCATCGCTCAGTCCGGCTCCGCGCCCCACAATTCTGTTCAGGTCTGCTCCGGTAAATGCATAGAGTACCGCGCTGCTCGTTGTTGTATTTCCTATGCCTACCTCACCTGTTCCGATCAGATCGGCTCCGTCATCTATTGCCTTCAGGGTTTCTTCTATTCCGGTTTCAATGGCCAGGACTGCCTCCTCGCGGGTCATTGCCGGTCCCTTTGCAAAATTTGATGTGCCTCTTCTTATTTTGCGGTCAATTATTCCGGGCGCCTTGAAGTCGCCGTCAATTCCAAGGTCAACTACTCTGAGCTCTGCGCCGGCCTGTTTTGCCAGCACTGCTACTCCCGATAGTCCGGTGAGCATAGTCTCTCCCACGAGGAGGCTCAGATCTTTCGGGAATGATGTTACCCCCTCCTGAACGATGCCGTTATCTCCGGCCATTACAATTATCGCCTTGCTGGTGATATTGTTCTGCACCTTTCCGGTTATGCCCGAGAGTTTTTTTGCGATGTCTTCGAGTTTTCCCAGACTCCCCTGGGGCTTTAACAAATTATCCAGTCTATTCTGAGCCTCATCCATTGCCTTCCGGTCAACGGGGGTAATGCTGTTAATTGTTTTCTTTAATAGTTCCATTTATCTTCCTGTTTTATAATTTTTTATATAATCCTGTATTTCTTTTTATACTTTGAAAAACCTGGATTTGCAATTCACGAACTCAAACCAGCCGATATTCAACAAAAGCCTGAACACAGATTACCACAGACTTGTACTGAGCACTTCGACAAGCTCCGTGACCACCTGCCGATGTATAAAGTACAGATAAAGGCAGATGTTTTTTAGATAAATTCAGTCAAACCAAAACGCCTTTGCCGTTATCCGTGTTCATCTGTGTCTATCTGTGGTAAATGCCTTTGAAGTTTTTTTGAGTCTTACCGCATATGATTTTTTTTTAAAACTTCAATGGCTGAGTTATTTTCCTCAGTGATTCTATCAAATGAATATTTGATTCTCTGTCCTTCACTGCCAGTCGAACAAACGTTTCATCAAGAAATGGAAAGTTGGAACCATCCCTTATCATTATTCGATAGGGCAGGAGTTCTTTCTGGAGACCCTCTGCAGTCATGCCCGAGGAAAGCTTAATAAGCAGATAGTTAACACCAGACGGATAGATCTTCATCCATCCCAGAGAATTGAGATTTTTAATCATCAGTTCTCTTTCCGCTTTCACCGTTTCGCGGGTATTATCTATATATTCCTGATTTTCTGCCATCACCATGGCGGTCTTTGATGCAAGAACATTTACAGTCCATGGTTCCTTTCTGCTGTTTATTTCTCTGTTTAAATCCCTGTCGGAGCTCACTGCATATCCCAGACGAAGCCCGGGGATGGCCAGAATCTTTGTCAGAGATCTGAGTATGAACAGATTGTCATATCCGGGATTCTTAATCATGGAGTTCTCTTCGCCATCTTCTGTAAACTCCATGAATGATTCATCTATCATTACCCGCGTTTTAGATTCAGCAGCTGCTGCGGCTATTCGTTCAATATCTGCTCGCGGGTAGAGTGCACCTGTAGGATTATTGGGATTGCATATGACAACCAGATCATATCCCTTCTGTATCTCTAGAATCAGTTCATCGGGATTGAGAGAAAAATCATCCTCCTCCCTCAGTCTGAAAAGATCAATATGCGATCCGGCTTCATCAAGAGCCTTTGCATATTCTGAGAATGTGGGGGAGACTATCAGGCATCTTTCCGGTTTAAGAACTCTGGCGTATAGAAAAATAAGTTCAGTTGCACCGTTACCGGGAATAATAAACTCAGCCGGTATCCCGTGGCGTGATGCAATCGCCTCCCTGCATTCCCCGTATTCCGGATCGGGGTAGTGCAGCAGTGAATTTATATTCTCCCTGATCATTCTTCCCACAGCCTCGGGGGTTCCCAGGGGATTTATGTTCGCGCTGAAGTCGTAGATCTCTTCAATAGAAACTCCAAGTTTTCGTGCAGCCCGGTATATGTTTCCCCCGTGTTTTTCTGCTGTCATGTTATGTCCTAAAATAAGTAATTTAATGATAGTATCACTGCTGTACCTGCCGCAAGTGCAAAGGCTGATGTGGCGTACATCAGCTTTATTGTATCGGCAATATCCTCTTCTGTAAGTTCGCGTGTTTTGTCTCCGATAAAGGGCTTGTGGTGGACCTCTCCGAAGTAGCTCGTGGGCCCTCCGATCTGATAACCCAGAGCTCCCGCCGCTGCCGCCTCGGAATGTCCCGAGTTGGGACTGCTGTGATTGTATCTGTCCCGGATAAGCACTTTCAGTGATCCGGCGGCATCCTTTCCTGTGAGCACTGCTGCCAGGGGTATGAGAACAAATGCTGTGATTCTCGCCGGTATGAAGTTCAGTACGTCATCCAGTCTGGCCGCTGCCCATCCGAAGTGCAAATACTTCTCATTTTTGTATCCCACCATTGAGTCCATGGTGTTCACTGCCTTGTAGGTCATGGCAAGGGGGACCCCTCCTGCAAAGAGGTAGAACATCGGTGCGGTTACTCCATCCACGATGTTCTCGGCCACGGTTTCCACTGTTGCTCGTATAATATCATCTTTGTTCATATTCTCCGTATCGCGGCTCACCAGATAGGAAATCTCTTTCCGGGCTTTTCCGATATTACTTTCTTTCAGAGAATTGTAAATATTGTTTGCCTCGCCGGCAAGAGATTTGACCGCAAATACAGTATACATCAGTATTACTTCAATAATCACCGAGATTGAAGACAGTCCCCATGTGACAAAAAAAGTTATAAACACTACGATGATGACAAGGAGAATTCCTGCAGTCCTGTCTTTCCCGGCCTTTCTTAGAATCCTCTCCAGACGCTCTATCATCTTTCCGATGAATATTACAGGATGGGTCACAGATCTCGGGTCTCCCAGAATAAGATCCAGGATGAATGCAGATATTATTTTCAGAGAGAGCAACTATCTGCCCTCCAGAATTTCGTAGACTTTATCCATGTCCAGACTTTCTCTTGTTATGCGCGCGAGTTTGCTGAATTCCTCTTCTTTCTGCTTCTGATAGTCAACTTCCGTATCCACAGGCTCAAGCCCCTTCTTCATCCTCACATTGTTGAGGAGGCCCCGTGTGAATTCTGCATTATCGAATATTCCGTGTATATAGGTTCCCATTACATTGCCTGAGATAAACCCACCCCGGCCCAGATCGGTTTCGGTGAAGCCTGTTGTCTCATCTATTCCGGTGCTCCGGCCCATGTGAATTTCATATCCCTTTATCTTATGGCCTGCCAGACCTGCAAGGAGACCCTCTTCAGAAAAGATAGTGCCATTGACCTGAGTTGTTATCTTCTCCTTCTCCATTACAGTCTTCATGTCAATCAGTCCCAGCCCGTAGGTCGATGTGGGTTCTCCTTCAACTCCCAGGGGATCCTCAATTCTGTTTCCCAGCATCTGAAATCCTCCGCATATGCCGATAACTGCCCTGCCGCGCTCCTGGAGATCTGAAAGGATCATGTTTATTCCCTGACTCTTGATAAATGTGAGATCCTCTATGGTGTTCTTGCTCCCCGGAATTATGACAATATCGGGGTCGCCTATTTCATCAACTGATGATGCGAAGCGGAGGCTCACATCCTCGAAGAGGTCAAAGACATCAAAGTCAGTGAAATTAGAAAGACGGGGAGTCTTAATCACGCAGATGTCCACCTCTCCTTTTTTTCCCTTTCTTCTGAACTTTTCTGTAACGCTGTCCTCATCCTCCAGCTTTATCTCCATAAAAGGGACAACCCCGATCACCGGGATATTTATTATATCTTCGAGCTGCTTAATCCCCGGCTGAAGAATGGCAAGGTCCCCTCTGAATTTATTGATAATAATTCCCTTGACCCGCTTCTTTTCCTCCTCTCTGAGAAGAAAAATTGTTCCCACAACTGATGCAAAAACTCCGCCTCTGTCGATGTCCGCAACCAGTATGACCGGCGCATCTACAAGCTCTGCCATTCCCATATTCACTATATCGTTTTCTCTCAGGTTTATCTCTGCCGGGCTGCCGGCGCCCTCAAGCACCACAACGTCAGTGTTCTCTGCAAGGCGGTCGTATGCGTCTTTTACGATGTTTTTGACTTCCGGTTTGAATGCGTGATATTCCACGGCGCTCATATTGCTGTATACCTTTCCCATTATGATAACCTGAGCTTTTGTGTCATCTGAGGGTTTTAATAAAACCGGGTTCATCAGTACAGATGGTGCAATGCCGCATGCCTCTGCCTGTACAACCTGAGCTCTTCCCATCTCGAGGCCTTCATCTGTTACAAAGGAGTTCAGAGCCATGTTCTGTGATTTAAAGGGAGCCACACTGTATCCGTCTTCTTTAAAAATTCTGCACAGGGCGGCTGTAGTGATGCTCTTGCCCACAGATGAGGCTGTTCCCTGTATCATTATGTTTTTTGCCATATTTGATTTCCTTTTATTTTTCATTTAGTGATTTCAGATAGGCGTAGTCGTCTCCCGTGACAAGACGTGAGACCTTGCAGTTGTCTACCATGAAACGCCAGGTGTCGCCTACGGTTCCGAGGATGTAGTGAGAAAGTATTGTTCTGATGCATCCCGAATGGCTGATTATCACATACTTACCCTCTCTCTGTCCGGTTATAATCCTCATCTGTTCGAGTACACGCTCGGCCATGTCGGTGAAACTCTCACCGCCGGTGATCCTGTGGCCCGCTCTGTTGTTCTCCCATAAGGAAAGCTCATCGGCGTGCTGTTCCTTTATCTCTGAGTAAGTGAGGCCTTCGAATACACCAAAGTCCATCTCCCTTAAGGCTCCGGTGTATTCTATATCTCTGCCGGGTAATATTATCTGCGCTGTCTCCACGCATCTCTCAAGATCGCTGCAGTAGATCCTGTCAGGCATCTCGTCTGCTATTACCGGCATGAGTTTCCTGGCCTGCTCTCTTCCTTCTTCATTGAGGGGGAGGTGCATGTGTCCCAGAAATCTCATTTCCCGGTTATATTCAGTCTCACCGTGTCTTATAAGAATCAGTTCTGTCATATCAACGCTCCTGATAATATTTTTACGGCGGCAATGCACGTGAGCAGACAGACAACTTCGGAAAGCTCCACCATGGCACCGATAACGTCACCGGTTATTCCGCCTATTTTTTTCTTTGAGTAATAGCTTGTGTAGAGGGCAAATAATACTGCTGCCCCGGCAGCCAGTAAAGGAACGGCAATTTCTTCATGGTAGAACAGGGGGAGGGTGAGACCAAGTCCAATGACTGTTGCCAGTATGACCTCTCTTTTCCCGGTGAAGTTGACAATGGCCGAGCCCATTCCCGCATCGTCCCTTGCATATTCTGATACCCGGCAGAGCCAGGGTATGCTCATCCTTGAATATACAGGCATTATGAATATGTAGAAGACGGCCATTCTCTCTCCCAGAGACAGGATGAGGGCCGTCTTGAATAAAATAAGAATTATCAGTGCAAGTGTTCCGTTAGATCCTATCCGCGAATCCCGCATAATCTCAAGCATTCTTTCTCTGGGCCTGTAGCTGTAGAAACCGTCTGCCGTATCTGCCAGACCGTCAAGGTGGAGGCCTCCTGTGAGAAGAACACCTGCCGATACAACTGCAGCCGCACCTATGAGCGGCAGCCCTGCGAGGTTGAATATATAGTACGTGCCGGCAAGAGCAAGTCCGATAATCGCTCCCACGAGAGGTACGAAAATTGTGTTTCTTACATATGTTTTTTCATCATAGTCTACAGTTACAGGAATGGGTATTCTCGTGAAAAACTGTATTAAAAGTATTATTCCTTTTATCATCTCTCTATTCCTTCTCTGGCCGGGATTCCCTTGTCAAAGGGATGCTTAATTTTTTTCATCTCTGTCACAAGATCGGCCTCTCTTATCAGTTCCCCGGTCGCATTTCTTCCGGTTAGAACCAGTTCCACG
>CAYNFB010000087.1:10698-11867 GCA_964396355.1 uncultured Leptospirales bacterium
AGGCGGGATACCGGTTCTCCGGCGGTGATGAATTCTCTGTTTAAGGCGCCCAGCACCTCATCGAGTATTAAAATATCGCACCGGCCGTTTCTTAATATATCCCCGGCAAGAGATATCCCCCTGCCTGATTCTCTGCGCAGATTTTCCATCTCAAACTCATCCATATTCCAGGGGGCTTTTTCTGATGAGTTGAATCTGCTGATTTTAATCAGATCTGTATTCTCCCGGATAAATGATATTTCTCCCGAATCCGAGCTCTTCATGAACTGGAAGAATTCCACCTTCAGCCCTCTACCGGCTGCTCTGATGGCCAGCCCTGCTGCTGCAGTGGTCTTGCCCTTGCCGTCACCCGTATATATCTGTACAAGTCCTCTTTCCATCTTCACCCCTTAATCCTTACAGGTATTCCTGATACCACCAGATAAGCCTCATCAGAAGCCTGGGCTATGCGCTGATTGGCCCGTCCTGCAATATCCCTGTAATGCCGCCCCAGAGGGGTGGGGGGAACCAGTCCCATTCCCAGCTCATTTGAAACTATTACTGATATTCCGTTAAAATCTTTCAGCGCCGTGATCAGTTCATCTGTATGGTTCATAACGTGTTCTTCTATTCTGTGAACTGACTGCTGGTCGGCGCTGTCCCAGTCTATATCGAAATCTGAAAGCATGAGATTTGTCACCATTATAGTCACGCAGTCAAAGAGCAGAGCATCCATGCCCCGGCCTCTTTCATTTATTCCTTCACTGAAGTCCCTGTAGGCCTCAAGGGTCTGCCAGGAACTCTTCCTTCTTTCTCTGTGGATCTTTACTCTGTCCTTCATCTCATCATCGAAGGGAATTGCCGTAGCAATGTACAGCACGTTGTCAAATTCTTCCAGGAGACTCTCCGCGAAGCTGCTCTTGCCGCTTCTTGCTCCGCCTGTAACGTATATTATTTTACCCATCAATTAATTCCTCAGTCCTTCTTATTACATCGTCTGCATCGTAATAAATTTCCCTGTATTCTGCACGTGGCCGTTCTATGAGCAGTACTCTTATTCCGGATTCGAGTGCCGTCGTGATTTTGTCAGATGCACCGCCTTCGGTTCCGCTCTCCTTGGTTACCAGGTATTTGATATCCAGTTCTCTGTAGAGAGCCTTTTCAAAATCTCCCGAGAAGGTATACTTCAT
>CAYNFB010000088.1:0-1002 GCA_964396355.1 uncultured Leptospirales bacterium
AGATAATAAGATCAATAATCGCTCTTATATCATACTATATCAATTTTTTCATTTTTTTAAAAAAATATTTGTATACAGCGACTTCCCCAGTACTTAAATCACTTATACTTCAATACAGGATCCAGAATTATGGCAAAATACGGCGGCAGGACATTCGGAAACGGTTCAGGGGGAGGACGGGGCCCTCTTGATTCAATATTAAGCTTCTTCTCTATTCTCTTCTCAAATATTCCCCAGATTTTCAGATACTACAGAACCGTTATAATAGGGATTGCAGCAGGCATGCTCATTGCATTCATTGTAATTTTAATATCCGATTTCAAACATGTAAAGGCTCTGGCTGACTTTCAGCCCAATATTACAACAAAGCTCTATGATAAAAACGGAATCCTCATATCTGAGCTCTTCAGACAGAAGAGAGAGGTTGTACCCTTTGAAAAAATTCCAAAAAATATGATTAATGCCATCGTCGCTATGGAAGATAACGAGTTCTACGAGCATTTCGGTGTAAACCCCAAGGGTATCGTCAGAGCATTCTTCATAAATATATTCTCAGGCCGCATACGTCAGGGAGGCAGCACCATAACACAGCAGCTTTCAAAAATACTGCTCACCTCCAGGAAGAGAAGTCTCTACAGGAAAGTCAAGGAGGCATTCATTTCGCTGATGATTGAGGCCAAGTACTCCAAAGATGATATTCTCAGAATGTATCTCAATCAGATTTTTCTCGGTCACGGAACCTACGGAGTGGAGTCGGCTGCAAAACTCTACTTCAATAAACATATATGGGAACTTTCCCTTGCGGAGAGTTCTCTTCTGGCCACTCTCCCTTCATCACCCAATACTCTCTCTCCCATCAGGCATCCCAAGAGATCTATGGCCAGACACAGGATCGCCCTTGCAAAGATGGTAGAGATGGGATTCATATCCGTTGATGAGGCAGAAAAGGCCTACCTGGAATTCTGGCCCGGATACCTCCAGTATATCGGAGAGATATCTCCC
>CAYNFB010000088.1:1025-9409 GCA_964396355.1 uncultured Leptospirales bacterium
AGAGTCGACAAGGCTCCCTGGTTTACAGAATACATCAGAAGAATACTAATCAAAAAATACGGAGAAAAGGCTGTATATTCAGAAGGCCTAAGCGTATATACAACACTTGATATAAATAAACAGACAGCCGGGCAGGATATTCTCAATAAGGCACTGGAGAGACAGACGGCAGTATCAGGAAGTTTATCATTCGGAAACGATGACTTTCTCACTGAAAAATATACTGATGAAATTTCTCTTCTCTCATATCTGCTGGACATAGCTCCATTCAACAAAACCGGGTCAGCAGAAAATATGAAGTTAAACGCATACATAAGATCAAATCTGATTGAAGAACTCGAAGGACTTAACTTCCTCGCGGGCCTTGACACCATCGGTGGATTTATAGAACAGTTCAGAAAAACTTTTTCACAGGATAAGGATCTTCAGAAGGTCGAGGGATGCATCATCTCCATCAACCAGAAAAACGGCTATATCGAGGCGATGATAGGCGGAAGCGAATTCTCCAGCATTAACCAGCTCAACAGAACTATGCAGTCCAGAAGACAGCCCGGTTCATCGATAAAACCGCTGCTCTACACGGCCGCAATCGAATCCGGAAAGTTTACACCTGCCACAGCAATTCTTGACTCCCCCATAGTCTATCTCGACAGAGAGGGTGGAGACTGGCTTCCGGAAAACTATGAAGGTGAGTACTACGGATTTGTCAGACTGAGAAGAGCTCTTGAGAAATCTATCAATGTAATTTCCATAAGAATCGCCGATACTCTTGGCATCGACACAGTGATGAATTACTATGCAAAGCTTTTAAAAATGAATGATGACGAGGCAAAAAAGAGAATTCCCAGAAACTTCTCCATTGCTCTTGGTTCAATAGAGGTAAGCCCCTATGAAATGACCAGGGCTTACGCAATACTTGCCAACGGAGGAAAAGAGGTAATCCCCTTCAGCATAAGGTATATAAAGAACAGAGACGGCAAAGAACTGGAAAACGCAGAAAAAAAGATCAAAGAACAAATTGCAAAAAAAACCAAAGACGGCTCCATCCAGATCATAAAACCCGCAACAGCCCAGGTGATGATCAGTCTGCTGAGATCTGTTATCGCTCACGGAACCTCAAGACTTGCCAATCCCGGCAGGCCTGCAGGAGGGAAAACCGGAACTACCAATAACTGGAAGGACGCCTGGTTCGTCGGATTCACCCCCCAGCTCACATCGGGACTATGGATAGGTTACGATAAGCTGGGCCTTTCTCTGGGGATAGGACAATCCTCAGGAGGCATGGCGGCGCCCGTCTGGGGAAGATACATGAGAGAAGCTCTGAGAAATGAACCGGTACTCAGTTTTCCCACCTATGCTGCACTGAAGGAGGTGACGGTCTGTGCAAAATCAGGACTACTGCCCTCTTCAAGATGCACATCCACCATTAACGAAGTATTCATACCTGAATTCATTCCCGAGAAAGAATGTGAAGTCTGCAGCGGAAATGAAAATTCAGGATCCGCTGTAACAAAGGGTCCAAAAGATAACATAGTAAAGAGACAGAAAAACAAGATAATGAAAAATATGAAAAAAAAGGGAGAAAATTCTCTCATCAAAAATATAGGCAATGACCTGCTTCAGTAATGCAGAGTTAAACTTAAAAAATAGTGATGGATAATATGAACAAGTACACAATTGACCAAAACGACACATTCCTGCTTATGGTAGACATTCAGGAAAGATTATTTGCAGCAATGAAAGAGGAAGTCCGTGAGCAGATTACTAAAAACTGCCGCATACTTCTCTCTGCGGCAGGTGAATTTGAAATTCCTGTAATAATATCAGAGCAGTACAGAAAGGGACTGGGATTGACCATCGAACCTCTCAGGGAACTATCAGAGGGAGCAGTAAATCTGGAAAAAATATACTTTGACTGCACAAAAGAAGAGGAACTGGGCGGAGAAATCAGGGGACAGGTAAGAAGAACTGCAGTAATATGCGGTATAGAGTCTCACATCTGCGTTCTCCAGACTGCTCTGAGCCTCCTTGACGAGGGTTTTCAGGTAGTAGTAGCCTCCGACGCAGTAGCTTCAAGACGAAAGGATGACTGGAAGAGAGCGCTTAAGATAATCGACAAGGCAGGAGCTCTGGTCTACCCAACGGAAACAATTGCATTTATGCTTCTTGAAAAAGCGGGAACGAAGGAATTCAAAGCCCTATCTCCCCTCTTTAAATAATAATTCTGCCCCGGGGGAGTTTTCTCCGGGGTCTTACATCAAAGTATTTTTAGTCAGGCATATTCTCCCACAGTATTGTCCGTCCGTCAAAGACAGGTCCGTCCACACAGGCCCGCCTGTATCCGTCCACCGTGTCCACAGTGCAGCCTACACAAAGTCCAACTCCGCATCCGAAGTAGTTTTCCACAGATACTTCAACCTCCGTACTTTCGTGGGCCAGCTTCACCACTCTCCTCATCATAGGATCAGGCCCGCAGGTATATATCCGGTCAAACCTGCCGTCGGAAATAACACCGGACATCACATCGGTGGCAAATCCTTTGATTCCCTCAGAGCCGTCATCGGTTGTGACAATGAATTCATGGGCAAGCTCCCTGTACCTGTCGGCCAGGAAGATGTAATCCTTCCCTCTTGCACAGTAAATATAGGTAAGTCTGTTCCCGCGATCCTTTAACTCCCTCATCAGATAGAGCAGGGGCGCGTTACCCACTCCTCCTCCCACGAGAAGAAGATCTTTATTCTCCTCAAGAGTGAAGCCGCTTCCTCTGGGGCCGAGAAGATCAATACTTCCGGGAGAGAAATCTCTCAATTTTTCTGTACCGGACCCTATTACACGCACAACAAGCTCCAGAATATCGCCTTTGCGGTCAAAGATAGACAGAGGTCTCCTCAGCAGGGGATCAGTGCCGTCGCTGGTTTTCACATTAACAAACTGTCCGGGTTCACTCAAGGCTCCCTCCATACTGATTTTAAGCAGATAGTGATCCTCTGCAACAGGTTCAGGTTTTTCAATCAGTATAGCCATCATATCTCCTCGTATGCATTATTAGGGGCTGTATCAGCCGCAGAAATGACACAATATCCTCAGGTTTAAATTAATCAATCAAAAATAAACTTCCACTCTTGACAAATTTACATGTTCGTAATATCCTGTGTGAAGAAAAAAAAAAGGAGTAAAACGATGAAAGAGAGAGAACAATGGGGCAGCCGGTTCGGATTCATAATGGCCGCTGTAGGTTCTGCCATTGGTCTTGGAAACATCTGGCGGTTTCCATATCAGGCCTATGACAACGGAGGAGGCGCATTTTTAATTCCGTATTTTTTTGCAATGCTTACAGCAGGTATTCCGATGCTTATCCTTGAATTCGGCATAGGCCATAAAATAAAGGGTGCGGCTCCAACAGTATTTGCCCGACTGAGCAACACATTTGGCACCAAGGGCAAGTGGGAATGGCTCGGATGGTGGCAGACACTGATTGCAGTGGTTATTTCAATCTACTATGTAGCTGTTGTAGCATGGACTATTTCATATATATTCTTTTCAGCCCAGGGAGCCTGGGGAACAGACACGAAGGCCTTCTTCTTCGGAAAATACCTTAATCTCAGCAATTCTCCTCTTGAACTGGGCGGAATTCAGTGGAATATCGCCATTGTGCTGTTTATCACATGGTTTATAGTATGGATTGTGCTTTTCAGCGGAGTGAAAAAAGGAATCGAACTTGCCAACAAAATTTTCATGCCCACACTGATTGTGCTCATGCTTGTTCTGATGTTTAAAAATATCTCTCTGGATGGAGCTTCCGAAGGCCTCAACTGGCTGTTCAAGCCCGATTTTTCAAAAATATACGACTATAATGTATGGGCAGCGGCATACGGACAGATCTTCTACTCCATGAGTATAGCCTTTGCAATAATGATAACCTATTCAAGTTATCTGCCTAAAAAAACAGACATTGTCAATAACGCATTTATAACCGGTCTCCTGAACTGCGGCTTCAGTATGATTGCCGGTATTACAATTTTTTCTATCCTGGGACACATGGCCACAGTCGAAGGAAAGGCAGTGAATGAGGTAGTATCATCAGGGGTCGGTCTTGCATTCATCACTATTCCAAAGGCTATAAGCTACATGCCTTCACCGGAAATCTTCGGAGTAGTATTCTTCCTGTCCCTGACAATTGCGGGAATGAGTTCCCAGATTTCCATTACTGAAACTGTAACATCGAGCTTCATGGATAAATTCGGCTACTCAAGAAAGAGAACTGCAACTGTATACTGTATCGCAGGGATGGCAATCAGTATGCTCTTTGCAACCGGAGCAGGACTGCTTATTCTGGATATAGTTGATCACTTTATCAACAACTTCGGAATACTCTTTGCCGGTCTCACCGAGGTTATTCTCATGTCATGGATCTTCAAGCTGGATGCGATTAAAGAACATGTGAATTCCATATCGGATTTCAAAGTCTACAAATGGTGGGATGTATGTCTTAAATTCATCACTCCTCTTGTTCTGGGATACATGGCTATTTCAAACCTCATAGATGAATTCACCAAGGCCTATGGCGGATATCCGATAGATGCACTGATAATGCTCGGCTGGACACTTGTTCTGGGTATTATAATTGTCTCGTTCATTCTCCAGACAACGAGTGGAGATGAACATCATCTTGAAGGAAAGACAAATTAAAGGAGTCTATAATGACAACAGGTGCGCTTATAATGATGATATTCGGTCTCCTCGTCACGTGGGGAGGAGCCACAGTCTGTCTGTTTATTGCAGTCAGGAATAAAAAGTAAATCACAAGGGGCAGCAGTCAGCTGCCCCTTGTTAATGCATAATATTCATTTTATACTTCAGAAAAATGCCCGCCGCTGCTTTAGTATGCGCAGGTTTTACAGAGAATCTGCTGGGGGATTATAATTCTAATCAATAATTTTGGGAACAACGATATGTCCCTCGCTGAATTCAGGAGCGACCTTCTCTATTTCTTTGGGATCAATAGAGGGCTGAACCTCATCCTTCCTGAATACATTTTTAAGATCTCCAATATAATCAGCAGAAGACACATTGTCTGTGTCCATCTCATTTATCTTCTCAACATATTCAATTATATCATTAAGCTGTTTCGAGAATTCCTTCTTCTCATCGTCACCAAGCTCAAGCCTTGCGAGTTTTGCAACCTTCAGTATCTGATTCTCATCTATTTTCATAAAATAAAGAACTCCTAATATTCATATTCATCAACGTGATCACGACGGTCTCTATGTTCGGGACGGGTCAGATCAAAATCAATTACTTTTTTCATGTTTAAATATTTTATTACCAGAGAAATCACAAAATTATCGCCCGCTCCAGTGTAGTGACTGAACAGGTAAAAACGGGAAACCCTATCCCCCGGTGCGATAAAATCCAGCTTATATTCCACTGAATCAGACTCATAGTCTATTTCCTCTTCAAGCCTGGCTCTTGATAATATTCTTCTGGCCTTCCAGAGATTCAGAAGATTTACAGAGTACCGCTTCCCGGCAAAGGATGAGTCTGCAATTCCCCGGTAATACTCCGGGCTGATTGATCTCCCCCCCGACCGGAGACTCACACTCTCTACCTGAAGAGGTTTCTTCCAGGTATTGTAGACTGTGATGAGAAAACAGGGCTCAACGGGAAACCCCTTCCCCTCTCCCTTAAATTCACTAAAACCTGAAATATGAGCCCAGTTATCTTTTGTTATATTCTCTACAACCACATCGCAGTAAAGTGTCCGTATAAGCCCCGCCCTGCCCTGTATAATCTCTATATTGGATTTTTCCAGAGGCAAAGCCGTTCTGACAAGCTCTGAATCAGAACAGTTCATTATAAAAAAAAGAGACAGCAGACACATTAAAAATCTGATTTTCATAGAATCCTCTCATGTTGAAAGATAGAAAATCTGTCCATATAATCAATTAAAAAAAATTCATAGTTCATCAATGAAAAGATTATGCCGAAAATAGAAGAGGAAAGATCATTCCCTATACAGGTAATTAATTGAAAAAACTTAGAATATCATTCTACATGCTCATAATGACAATAGCTTTTGGCATATTAGGCTACATGTATATTGAGGGGATGTCCCCGGCTGATGCTGTATACATGACTGCAATAACAATAAGCACCGTCGGATTCGGCGAGGTTCAGCCTCTTTCTCCCAACGGGAGATGGCTGACAATTTTCATTATACTCTTCGGTATTACTATTGCAGGTTATACCCTTGGAAATTTCATAAAAATGCTCATTGAAGGCGAGATAAGTAAAAGATTCGGGAGAAAGAAAGTGGAAAAGAGAATTACCAGTCTCAAGAATCACTACATAGTATGCGGCCATGGCAGGATAGGCAAACTCGTTGCCCGTGAGCTGAGAAAACACGGTGAAAAATTCATCGTCCTTGAAAATGACGACAGTCAGGTCGTTGAACTTGAAAGCACGGATATTCCCTACATCCTTCTGGACGCCCGGGACGAAAGCACTCTTATAAAAGCCGGAATAATGAGAGCAAAGGGACTTGTGACGGCGGTAATGTCCGATGCAGATAATGTATTCATCACCCTTACGGCCAGAATGCTGCGGAGTGATATATACATACTGGCAAGAGCTTCGGATGCAAAAAATGAAAAGAAGCTCATCAGTGCCGGGGCAAACAAGGTTGTTTCTCCATATCTAATAGGCGGCCAGAGAATGGCACAGCTCCTGCTCAAGCCTACAGTGGTAGACTTTCTGGACATAGCTACAATGGATCATCAGCTGGGACTGAGAATGGAAGAGGCAACGATAAGTCCCGATTCCAATCTTGCCGGCAAGAGTCTGATAGAAAGTAATCTCAGGAAGGATTACGGTGTGATAATTGTTCTGATAAAAAAACATCACGGCAAGATGCTCTTCAATCCCATGGCGACAGAAAAACTGGAGGCAAATGACGTGCTTGTAATGCTCGGCAAGAATGAAGATCTCGAGAAGATAAACGTGATTATGTAATCAGTTTTTTTTAGGAGGGGAGATGGAAACAATCCCCTTTATAAGATCATCGATGTTAAATGGTTTAGCCATAAAAAAATCAATAAACTTGTCATACCCGCTGAGATTTTCTATTGACCAGCCGGAAAGCAGCACTGTCAGAGTATCCTCATTCAATTCCTTAACCCTTGCAGAAAGCTCAATTCCGGTTAGTCCCTCTATATCGTAATCAGTGAGTATTATATCGTAGTTTTTCTTCTTAAATTCTTCAAGAGCAACACTGCCGTTATCAGTAATAAAGACTCTGTTCCCCATTCTTTCAAAAAGATTTTCAAGAATCAGCTGTAGAGCGTGTTCATCCTCTACTATCATGATGTCCTTGTCGACAATGCTGTAGCCGTTGGCTCCAGCAGTACTCTTTTTATTCTCAATAATCATCCTGGCCGGCAGAATTATTTTAATAGAATAACTCTCGTCTGATTCCTCTTCAATGATCTTGAGATTTAACTTTTCAGCCTCACTCCTCATCTCCGATGGCGAGTAGCCGTCAAGAGTGAAGGGAATAATATTGCCGCTGTCTTTCCCCTTTGACTTATTAACAGAAAATGTAAGATCGTAGAAATTCGTCTTCGAAAGCTCAACCTTTATAGTCCCTTTTTTATCGAGATATGACGAAACCCTGAGCATTGCCCAGATAAAGAGTTCCCTGAGAAACTTCGTATTAGTCCTGATGTTTATATCATAATCACATATCTTATCAATTGAAATATTTCTGCTTCTGCTGCTGTCATCGACTTTAAAGTGAATCCTTACAAATGCGACGGCATCATCCACAATATTATCAAAGAACTCCTCCTTCTCTTCCGATGACTCCGCCCCCTCATCTATGAAGCTGTAAACTCTTCTGACCTGTTCAGTCATGTCGTGAATATACTGCTCTATCTGCCGAAGCCCCTGAGATACGGATTCCTTTTCCGAGATTCTAAGCAGAAGCTGAGTCTGATTCAGTATTACATTGACCTTATTGTTTATAGAATGAATAAATCCCTTGCCGATATCGCTTACAAGATTGAGTCGCTTTGCAGTGCTGAGTTTATACTTAAGCTCAATTAATCTGGTCACATCCTCCATCAGGAGATCAATAGCCATAATTTCATCATTTTTCATTATCGGATAGATAATGATATTCACGACTTTCTCGTCATCATTTTTACACGTAACTTTTATTTCACCGATTCTCTTGAAGGGAATATTGCCCTCTACAATTTCAAGGATACTGTTTTTGATCCTCTCCGAATCGTACTTAAAGATTGGCGGAAGTTCAGACCATTTGCCGTTTCCAAGTTCATCATAGCTATAGCCGATAATACCTTCAAAGGATCGGCTGCATTTCT
>CAYNFB010000088.1:9483-11754 GCA_964396355.1 uncultured Leptospirales bacterium
CATAGTGATCGGAAAAACTGCTGCCGCTGCAGGTGAATTCAACATTGGGATTTTCAGAAATTGAATTTTCCTCATAATCCCGAAGGAGGATAAATACTGAGTTTACTAAACCCTCATTGACAACAGGCTGCATTATCAATTCAACCATTTCCAGCCGATCTTCAGCCAGACATACCTCTGCAATACATTTTGTAAAGGCGCCATTGAGAGATTTTACAAAAGCCAGGGCTACATCCTTTCGGTAGGGACAGGTAAAAAAACTAGACCAGTCAAACTTTTGACTCTCGTCACCCTCTTCTATGTCAAAAAAATCGACAAAGGAGGTATTGGCATAATCAAGAAGCCCCTTTGAGGTGATTACACATGCAGGATAAAGCAGATGATTAAGTATATCCTTTTTCAAAGAAGCGGGAGAACTACCCTCTCCCGCTTTATTTTCAATATCAAAAGACATAGTATTTAACCTGTATCTAGAATAGCGTTCTCAGATTAACCAGTGTCTTTTTCCCCTTCTTAATTTCAACTTCTTTTTCGATTGTTTCAATTATTCCCCCGCTCCCGATTAGAGCAAAAGAAAGCGTCTGCTTGCCCGGTTTCAGAAATTTCCGGCCCATCTGAAAATTTGCCGGAAGAGTATGCCAGCATCTCAGGTCAGGCTTCATTGATGAGAAAAGAGCTGCTCCTGTGAGACCGCCCGCTACAGCCCCGATGAGTCCGGCCATACCGCCGAGCTTCTTGCTCTGCTGCGCCATCTTCTTTGCTGCAATACCTGCGGCAATTGATGCAGCAGCCTTGAGAACAATTGACGTTGCGACCCTCTTATATAATCTGCCGTAATCATCTTCAAGATTTTTAACAGCAGTATCTTCTACACTTTCGATATTTTTAGTATAGAATGAGCCTGATGATGTTTTAACCATTACACGGTTAACCCTGTTAGATCTCTTCACAAATTTAGGAATGGGATTCTCGGCATTCTTCAGAGTTACAATAATTGCAGCAACAGTAACACCAGCTGCAACATTGCTTGTATTTATAGCAACTCTTATAGCAGGTCCCATATTTCTGTCCTTAAGCAGAGATCCTCTGGATTTCTTAATGGCGCTTCTTCCTGACTGAAAAACAGTAATCAGCTCACCGTAGTCTGCCCTTTCTGCAGAAGATTTGCCGAATTTTCTCCTCCAATCACTGTAATCATCGTCATAGCCCAGTCTCTTTGACACTCTAAGGAGATCATCCTTTACAAAATCAAGATCCGGCGCAAGAGCATGAATCTGCCTGTATTCGACGTAGGCAAAATCAATATCCTTATCGTCTTTATTGCTCTCTCCAACCATCTCGAAGGCGATTGCTGTAAGATACTTTGCCATAATATTCTGCTTATATTTAGCCGCGCCGTTCTCGCTCTTAATCTTGGAAAGCTCATCGTTAACGGCCTTAAACTCAACCCTGGCCTCTTCATAATCATTGAGCATAAGGAAATTAAGCCCCAGGTAAACGTGAACCAGGACTTTTTCAAAGTCCTCTCCCCTGTAATTAGTATTCCTGTCGCTTGTTAAAAATGCTCCGGCCTGTTTACTCACACTGATAGGCTTAAGTCTTGCCAGTTTCGCCGCAGGGAGCAGGACCTTGTTGCTGGTCTTATAATCACCTGCTGTATGGAGCATCAGACCGCATTCCATCATAAAGAGAAGCTGATCCTTACTGCTGTTGTTAACCTCGGGAAGCAGCAGTCTGGCTGCCTCCAGATACTTGCCCTGATAAAACTTCTGCTCGGGAATTTTCATGGCCTCGTCATAATTTTTCGACGAACATGAGGCAAGCATCAGAGAGAGTAAAACTACAGTAATCAAAGAAGAATATTTCTTCATAATTCTCACCGACATTGTTTAGAAACCAATCCGGTCGGATTTTGTTGACTTTAAAAATTCCTGCTGATGCTGCCACTCAAGAACTCTCGTCCTGAGATTATATAATTTCAGGGTGACTTTAAGATACTGAACTTTTCTTCCTTTTACATATCTGACATTATCTCTTATATCACCGGTGAGATACATATTTGGCGACTTAAGTTCTCCTGCCGGTATTGCACTGTCAGGATCGATTAGTCCGGTCATACCCTTCTCTATTTCTTTCATTGCGTCTGCATCGAGAGAATCATCAATAAATTTTATTCTCTTCTGGATCAATCTGGTCTGAACCTCGCTGATAATCAGTTCTGTGTCAATATGCTCAGATGTCCTGTTTCGAAACTTCTTAACCTGAATAAAT
>CAYNFB010000089.1:0-10173 GCA_964396355.1 uncultured Leptospirales bacterium
GATCACACCTTCCCCGGTTCTATACACGTATACATTGGGCTTGAAGTTGCCCCAGCTGTCCCTATAGCGCTCGGTAATACCCAGACTATCCACGGGAAGATAGACATTATCCTCATCCGAGGAGTACAGCTTCAGCAGTATGCTGTGAATTTCCGGACCTTTGAGAAAGAATGAGACAGGAATAGAGAAGATCCTCTCCACCTCATCTTTGTTAATAGAAAGTTCAGAAATATTGCATTTAAGCCTGCCGGCAAAGACATCAATCACTGCACCCATGGGAGCAACCACGGTATCAAGCCTGCCGAGAATCTCTACGTCTGTGCTTTCAATCCCCAGTTCCTCGCAGGTCTCTCTCACTGCAGTATCTTCCAGTGAAGTATCTGTTTCATCAACTCTTCCTCCCGGAAAGCAGACCTCTCCTCCCTGTCTGATGTTCTGTGATCTCTTTTGAAAAACCAGGTGATATTCATCATCAATTTCAGCAATAAGAAGAAGAACAACAGAATGGAAATACTCGTCTCTTCCGTTTATTCCATGAGGCTTCTTAAATGAATCAAAAAGCCTCTTCTTTATGTTTTTCATACATAGTCCCTGTTTAATAAAATTAAAATATTATACGATGGTGTCCGCTAATTGTACAAGCAAATTATTACAGTATTAAAGAAACTTCTGTAGATACACATTATCGAGAAAGCGGCTGAATTTATATCCCACACTCCTGAATAATCCGCATCTGACATAGCCGTTTTCTGAAAAAAGCCTGATACTCTCACTGTTCTCCGAACAAACTGCCGCTATTATCACCTTGAGTCCCGCGCCTGCTGCACGGGTCTCGAGAAAGGAAAGTGCGCGCACTCCGATGCCGCGGCCAGTGAATGAATTCTCAAGATAGACAGAAATCTCCGCAGTAAGAGAAAAACCCTTCTTGCTGCTGTTAAATGGCTTTAGAAGACAGAAACCGATTCTGCTGTCTGATTCTTCAATAACATATGCTGAGGTTCCCTCCCGGTAAAAACCGAAAACCTCAGCAGCCGAATCCTCCTTCACTGGCTCAGTATCGTAGGTAGCTGTAGAGTTCTCAACGTAATAGTTATAGACACCGCAGATAAACACATGATCATCAGGCGATACAGGCCTGAATTCAATATTTTTCATCGTTTAAAATACCTTTAAATAATTTGCTTTTTTATAAATACAAAAGAAGTATCTTTCTTATTATTGAAGCTGCAAATATAAAATTTTTCCAGCATTAAAAAAGACAGATAATTAACACAGTTAAAAGTGTTGACCTCATGAAATAATCTGCTATATAAATTATAGTTTAGGAGGCACTTCATATGAATTTTCTAGAAATAGTCAAAATGAACAGAAGCTACAGACGTTTCCATGAAGAAAAAAAGATTGAGACCAGACTCCTGACTGAACTGGTCGACTGCGCCAGGCTTTCAGCCTCTGCACAGAACCTGCAGCCTCTGAAATATATTATTATAAATGAAAAAAGTACAGCTGAGAAGGTATTCCCCTATCTGAAGTGGGCAGGATATCTTCTGGACTGGGACGGCCCGGCAGAGGGAGAACGCCCATCTGCATATGTTGTAATACTCTCTGATCCCGAAATATCCAAAAGCGTAAAATGGGATCACGGCATAGCAGCACAGACAATTCTCCTGGGAGCAGTGTCCATGGGACTTGGAGGATGCACCATCGGATCAGTAAACAAGGAAGGATTAAAGGGAAGCCTTGAAATACCCCGGGAGCTCGAAATAGAACTGGTTATTGCACTGGGCTATCCCAGGGAAAAAGTTGTAATTGATGAGGTGGATAAAGGTCAAAGCATCAGATACTACAGAGATGATGATGGAGTTCATCACGTACCCAAGCGGAAGCTGGATGATGTGCTCATAGGTATATAGAAATGAAAAAATTAACAGACAGAGGATTCATGATGATGGCTCTCGATCTTGCAAAAAAGGCATCCTCCATGGATGAAATACCTGTAGGCGCTATCATTGTAAGGGATGGAGAACTGATATCCGGTGCAGGGTATCTAAGCAGGAGCACAGGCGATCCGACCATGCACGCTGAAATTATCGCGATAAAAGAGGCCTGCCGGGTACTTGGTAATGAGCGGCTCACGGGATGTTCTCTATTTGTAACAAAGGAACCGTGCTCCATGTGCGCAGGAGCTATTGTCCATGCAAGGATAGAACGAGTTATTATCGCGGCTGAAGATGTGAGGTACGGCGCATGCGGAACTGTGATCAGTGTATGCGGAAATGAGCTGCTCAATCACGTTCCGGAAATAACCTTCGGACTGCTGAGAGATAAGTCCTCACTCCTCCTGAAAAAATTTTTCAAAGAGAAGAGGGAGAGCAAAAAAATGATCAGAAAATCTGATCAGTGAGGAAGCCCGGGTCTACCCCCTCCTTCAGCTTCAGAAGCACCAGCGGTATAGAAAAAGTCTTCCCTATATCTTTCTTTTCATTGAGTATAACCAGAGCAGGGACAGACATTTCTTCGAAATCAGGATGTTCAAACTTCACAGAAAATTTTATTTCATCCTGATCAATATCTATCTTCTCATCAAGATCAGGCCAGAAATGATAGTATCCCCTGGTAGCCTCTGAAGTTAGATAAGGATTATTCCAGTTATCATCCATCATCGGCACAGGCGTGTCTCCATAAAGCAGAGAGACCTTAATATCGGGAATTACAGACAGAGTAGACTCCTCAAGGACCTCTCCGATCAGATGAGGGATCAGCCCCTGTCTCCACGATGAAGAATGATCTTCGGCCAGTTCAGAATCTCTTCTCCCTGTAAAAATTTCAATTGCCTCATAAATAAGAAAGAGCACATCTGTGTGCTGCTGAAATTTAAGCCTTGTATCAATTCTTCCATGGATGACGCCCCGCTCGCTGGTGACGTAGCGTGCGGGAATTCTGTTTAACGCATAGGCTATTATATCATTTCTATGGAACTTTATAATATCAAGAGAATCATCCCTTCCGAGAACTTCATCAACTACATCTGCAACAATAACTTCCATCAAATTAAAATAGTCCATAAAACTATTCCTCCGATTTGGTTTTCCTGTCTTTTTTACTCTTCTTTATATTTTTACTGAAAGCAATATCAATTACTTCTATTATATCACTTACCGGATGAAATGTCAGCCCTTTTTTTATATAATCAGGTATATCATCCAGATCTTTCCTGTTTTCAGCCGGAATTATTATATGCTTTACATTTACCATCTTCGCTGCAATTACCTTCTCCTTTATTCCACCCACAGGCAGAACCCGGCCGGCCAGTGTAAGTTCTCCGGTCATTGCAAGGTCATTCCTGGTTATGCGGCCTGTAATCAGTGAATATATGGAGGTAGCCATTGTCACACCTGCAGAAGGTCCGTCCTTGGGGGTTGCCCCTGCCGGAACGTGAAGATGAACCAGATACTTGTCGAAAATCTCCCTGGCATGTTCATCGTCCTGAAGCATGTGATTCACGTAGGTATAGGCAATATTTGCAGATTCGCTCATCACCTCTCCAAGCTGGCCGGTGAGTTTAAGCCCCGACGCGCTGCGTCCCTTCACCGCAATTGATTCCACTGTGAGGGTAACACCTCCCATGGAAGTCCATGCCAGACCTGTGACAATTCCCGGTTTATCTATTGCCGGAATCTCGTCTTCAGGAAATATTTCTGTTCCAAGATATTCTCTTATCTTCTCAAAATCCAGAGGATCAACTGGTATTTTTTCTTCCCTGGCCAGAATAGTTGCTGTCTTTCTGCATATTTTTTCAATATTACGTTCGAGATTTCTCACTCCGGCTTCTCTTGCCCATCCGTTTATGATGGATAGATAGCCTTTCTTCTCGATCTTAACACTCCCCTTTGCAAGCCCGTGGAGCTTGAGCTGTTTGGGAAGCAGATATCTCCGCGCAATCTCGTACTTCTCCATTGCAATATATCCGGACAGCCTGATAACCTCCATTCTGTCTGCCAGAACCGGAGGTATGGTATCCATAGTATTGGCAGTGGTTATAAAAAGCACATCGGACAGATCGAATGGAACATCCAGGTAGTAGTCTCTAAACTCATTATTCTGCTCGGGATCGAGAACCTCAAGAAGAGCAGAGGCGGGATCTCCCTGAAAGCTCTGGCCCATCTTGTCAATTTCATCGAGCATAAAAACAGGATTTCTACTCTTGGAAATTTTCATTCCCTGTATTATCTTGCCGGGCATTGCTCCGATATAAGTCCGTCTGTGACCCTTAATCTCCGCCTCATCACGCATGCCGCCCAGAGTCACTCTGAAAAAATTTCTGTTAAGCGACTTTGCAATGGACTTGCCCAGAGATGTCTTGCCAACTCCGGGAGGGCCCACAAGACAAATTATGGATCCCCGGGCATCGGGTTTTATTTTTCTCAGTGCAATAAACTCGAGTATTCTCTTTTTCACATCCTCAAGGCCGTAGTGGTCCCGGTTGAGTATTTTCTCGGCCTTTGCAAGATCGATAGAATCATCTGTAGCAGTATTCCATGGCAGGGCCAGTATTGTATCTATGTAGTTCTTTGTTACAGAGTGTTCCGATGAGGCGGGTTCCATATATAGGAATCTTTCGATTTCCTCCTCAACCTTCTCCTTCACCTCTCCCTTTAGTTCCAGCTCTTCCAGACGGCGTCGCATTTCACGTATCTCGACACTCCTCTCATCTTCATCAATTCCCAGTTCCTGCTTGATAGCCTTGAGCTGTTCCCTGAGGAAAAATTCCCTCTGCTGCTTATCTATCTTATCGCTGATCTGATTCTGAATTTTCTTCTGAACGTCAATGACCTCCATCTCCTTATGAAGCAGATGAAGCACCATGCCCAGTCGATCCTTGACCTCAAGCTTTTCCAGAACTTCCTGATATTCGTCCTTCTCTATATTGAGTATGGATGTTACAAAGTCGGCAATTTTTCCCGGCTCCTCCACATTGAGCATGGTGAGCTTCATCTCCTCGGTAAAAAGAGGATTATTTTCAGAGATCAGTTTAAGCTGTCCAAGGACCTCACGGGTAAGAGCCTTTATCTCCATGCGGTCCTTTCTTTCAATTATATCATCAAGGTACTCAACATCGGCGAGGAGAAACTTCTTGTTTTTCACAGACTTCTTTATCCTGAAACGCTTTACGCTGTTTATCAGGACATTGACTCCCCCGTCGGGAAGATTTATTTTCTTTAAAATTCTGGCAGCGGTTCCGTAGGTATAGAGATCATCGAAACCGATTTCCCCCTTCTCGTCATCCTGTATAAGCACAAGCCCGATAGTCCGGGATTCATTGAGGACACGGTCAATTACTTTTGAGAAGCGGCCCTGTGAAATAATCAAAGGTGTGACTATACCGGGAAAAATAGCCCGGTAGCGAATCGGTATAAGATAGAGCTGATCGGGCAGAACCTGATCAATTGAGACGAGATCTCCCTCGAGCACATCTGCATCAATGGTGAAATCTCCTCCATCTGACATTATATCATCTATATCCATTAAAAGTTCTCCATTCTGTATTAAAAAGTCAATAAATACTGCGATACTCTATTAGCAATATTTTTTTACTACATAAAAAATTAAAATAACAATTTTTTTTTATATTATCAGTTTTTTTTAAAAAGTCCGGCTTGGATTCCGTATCAGCTGTAAAAGGAATCAACCGGACAGATTATGAATAATAAATTTACAAAAATACTTCTCCTATTAATTACGCTTACAACCGGACTCTCTTCAGCCCGAGCAGCCCTCCTGATAAATGAAATATCAACAGGAGGAAGCGAGGACTGGGTCGAACTTAAGCTCACAGGTCAGGATCAGTCAATGGACGTATCGTCCCTCCTTGTAACAATGTACACAGGGACGAATCAGTCAATTGCCTCATCCCCTGTTACGTTGAAGAGTGAAGACGACCCGTCCACCCCCTATGACGACAGATTCATAGTTGTGCGCTTCACATCAGTTTCAAATGAAGACGAAGTTGATTCTGCCGGAGATGTAAACGGAAACGGCATCAGGGAGGCCTTCTGCGATAATTACGGACTCTGGAATACGGACTGCGTAATCTCAATCGACAGCGATGATAATCCTGACAACGGAGGCATTATCGACTTTGCTGCAATATCAAACAGGGACGGTTCCATAAACAGTACAATAGGCGGCTACATCGATGACGCCATCGCCTCATCACAGTGGAATACTCCCGTCTCGGACAATCTGCAGGACTGCTGCATCTACACAGGCGATGACGGCCTCGAATCCTGGGCATCGGTGTCGCGTACAAGCTGTACTGATTCAAACACCGCATCAGACTTCGCAGTGACTCAATTCTCTACACCGGGGAAAGAGAACATAGTAAATCCTCAAAAAAAAGGAAGGAAACTCTTCAAAACCGTAAAGAAACGAATCATTCACAGGTACGGCCGCAGCAGGGGAAAAATAGAAATCAAGCTATTCATATTTGAAACCTGCTCTCTCAAGATTAGAATATTCACATCAACGGGAATACCTGTTCATTCATCATCTCTCATTAAAGATTTATATCCCGGGGACTATACATTCACAATCGACGAAAAATCGATTAAGGGAAAAATCATCACCGGGCTCTACCCTGTCAAAATTGAAGCTGTGGGAAAAGAAAACAGAGGATCTGAAACCGCAACATCATTTTTAATTATCATAAAGGGAAGACAATGAAGCTCGCACTGGCAATGTCCCTGGCCCTTCATCTTGCTGGAGCCTTCGAATACAGAACCTCAGACCCTGCCATGCTCTTCCCATATATCAGAGCAGCAGAGGACAGTGCTCTTCCGGGATCAGTCATCAGCCCGTCAATGCTGAGTTTCCAAGGCGGTCTGGAATTCTTCGGTTCGACGTCGCGCCCATACTCTGAGAAATCGCTCACCGGAACATCATCTGCTCTCAGGTACTCAGGCAGGGAAGGAGGAGCCCAGCTGTACTGGAACCGTTTCGGAGATGATGTATACAGAGAGGATTCTTTCTCCCTCGGAGGAGCCTTCCCTGTCCTCAAATATTTTACTGCCGGAATATCAGAAAATTTATACAGACTGCAGATAGATACTGATGAGGGAATTTTCACCAGAGATCTTTACAGCACTGATATGTCAATCTCTGCACAGCCTGCCGGATGGATTAAATTTGCATTCGTCCAGACAGGGATGATGACGAAAGCAAAAGGAAATAACAAGGAGATAATCTACCCTGAATGGAGCGCGGGGATACTTGTCTCCCCAGAACCGGGGTTCTCCCTTTCGTGGAATATAACAGACTGTGCGCCGCGCTTTGTAAACACATTCACAGTCACGGCAGTTCCTCTTCCGAATCTTGCTGTAAGAGGCGGCTATTCCAGAGAGACCTGTTCATTCGCAGGATCAATATCTTTAATGATCAAAAAGATTTCTGTCACCTACGGACTCAGGCTTCATTCATATTTAGGCTACACACATTCGCTGGGAGTATCATTTTCAGGAAAATCCTCTCCCCCGTCGATTGACTACGGAAGACCGGTCTGTGTAAAAACAGAAAGAACAGAACGCATAGACATCAATAGTTCATCATACGATGATATATTAGACCTTCCGGAAATGGATAAGGTCAGAGCCCGCCGGATAATTCTGTACAGAGAAAAAATCGGCCCCATTTCAGACGAAGCACTCTTCCGCATAGGAATGAAGGGAGAGGAGGTCGCCATGGTGAAACACCGCATATACGGTCTGGAAGAAGACATTATTCCCGGACGTAATAAGCAGAAAAAAAATTTCTCGCCAAAGAGATGGAAGAGTTCACCCGAAACAAGGATAAAGCGTCTCTTTCGAAAAATGCTGACCCGGGGAATAAAGGCAGACATGGCTCTGAAATTCAGCGAGGGAGCAGTAAAGAGGAAGAGGTCAATCGCTGATGAAATCAATAGAGATGGAGAACTTACAGATAAAGAAAAAGCTATAATAAGACGGCTATGCGGCATACGATGACCTCTCCCCGGATCATCATATTTATTTTTATCAGTATCATACTCTGCCTTCCCCGGTCAGCCCGATCGGAGGGGATAAAAACATTTATCAAATCTGACTTCAGGCACGACGTCCTGGACTACGATCAGGACAGGGTGGAAACATTTCTCAGAGGCCGGGTAAAACTGACAATAGCAGAAAAATTAACATTCAACTACTGCGAAATAAAAAACTTCTCAACCGGCAGCAGAAGCCGCACAGGATCACTGTATATCGTAAATTTAAGGGACCATGTGGACTTCATCGCCGGGAACTATAATACCGCCTTCGGATCAGGACTGATCATGGGCAAAAGAGTATACATGCCGCCCGATCCTTTCAGAAGCAGACTGGCTGTTTCAAAGGCGGGACCCCTGTCGCCCGCATCGGGAGGGAACCCGGCCTACTCCTTTTTCGGTTCTTCCATGAGACTCCACTGCATATTCGGACAAACCGAGCTATCCCTCCTTCCCTTCTATTCAATTCAGAGAAGATACATCAGTCTGGAAGATGAGGAGAAGGGAGCGGTTATATCCTCTATATCGGGACTTGACTCAAGAGCCGTGCCTGATGATAATCACGGCACTCCTGTGGATGTGATCAACATGGGCAGCATGTTTTCTCTGGATATAAAAAAGACCTTTCTGTTCCAGACATATATATTCAAAACAGACCTCAAATATCAGGCTGACGATAATATTCTCTGGGACAGCGGCAAAAACGGATCATCGGACGGGACAGACAGCCTCACCAGTGCAGGCTGTTTCATGCAGTATGCCGACAGTAATGTGTGCATATTCATTGAACCCGCGCTTTCCCGCAGAGAGGATGATGAACCTGAAAATGCATATGCAGCACAGTGGGGTATGAATTTTAAAACCGGAATGATGAGCCTGAGCTATACGGGGAAGAAAACCGGCAGAGATTTCTACTCCCCCTACTCATCGGGGGGCAAAGGCCCGGAAAATATCTGGCAGATAACATCCTCTCTTAAACCTTCAAAGTATTGCCGGTTTGGAATTGACCTCTATGAGGATAAGGATCTTGCACCATCCTACAACAGCTCCTGTATTGAAGGCACACGGAGGGAGGGCATATTCGCCTCAATCAGGCCCGGGCAGATATTTAAAGTTGATCTGAAGCTGCGGAGACTGAGTCACTACTCGGAGGAATATGAGGACGGAAGAATACAGGCAGGGATATCAACTTCGCTGGAGGGGGAGAGACTGTTCTTCAGAATAAAATATACCGTTCAGGATTCAGAAGAGGATAAGATGTCCGATATTATTTCTATGGAGATTAAATATTTATTCATGGAGAGATTATCCCTCATGGCAGGCTGGACAGCTGTACGCATATCGGGGGACAACAGAATCTATGGAGCAATCCCTCCTGCATCAGAATCAACAGCATCAGGCAGACTATTCAGCAGTTCCGGCCAGGCCTGTGCTTTAAAATTCAAATATAAGGCTGGAAAAGATTTCGTTTCGGCCCGATTCGGTATGACAGACCAGGGAGACGAAAATGAAAAAAAATTCGAATCAGCCCTTGGCTTCCTGTTTTAGTTTCTCAAAAATATCCGCGGCCTTCTTTACAAGTACTTCTCTGTCGTTCATCTCCGGCTCATCGAGAACGACTTCCAGCAGCTCGTTGAGTATCCTGCCTATCATAGGACCCGGCTTTATTTCGAAGAGGTCCATTATCATCGTACCGTCAATATTAAGGTCCTTCACGGTAATTGCATTTTCTGCCTCAATTGCAAAATCTATCCTGTACTGAAGCTTTCTTATTGGTTCAGGAAGTCCGCTCCTGGAGCCGTTTCCTACTCTGTCGGCCGCTCTTAACACGAAGAGATCGGGAATATTTTCCACCCCTACCTTCTTCATAAATCGTCTCACCGCACCATCTGTCCAGTCATCGGTATAGTGAAACATATGATTTATGACGAGATTATTAACAGTCTCTATATCTGAGTTCGAAAACTTAAGTCTCTTCATTATCTTACGAACCATGCGGGCACCGATCACCTCGTGATTGTAGAAGGTATAATCACAACACCCTCCCTCTCTCCTTGTAGGCACCTTGCCTATGTCGTGAAGAAGTGCTCCGTAATAAATGCGGTATATTGTATCTTTAT
>CAYNFB010000089.1:10183-11716 GCA_964396355.1 uncultured Leptospirales bacterium
CATCAGCACGTCACGGGCAGGGGCGGCATCGCATGAATAGAGGCTGTGATAGTATACATCATGGATGTGGAACCTGTTCTGCTCCATCTCATAGCAAACATCCAGTTCGGGAAGCACCAGTTTAAGGAGGCCGGTCTCCCTCATATATTCAAAGGCGACAGAGGGCTTTCTTGCGTCAAGCAGCTTGATCAGCTCCTCTCTGACCCTCTCAACAGAGACCTTCTCTGCCACGTGGAGGGTTCTGGATATTGCCTCAAGTGTAGCATCCTCTATATCGAAGCTCAGTCTGGATGCGAATCTGCAGGCTCTGTAGGTTCTAAGGCCGTCCTCGGAAAATCTGTCCATAGGATCGCCGATTGTGCGGATAATTTTTTTTTCAAGATCCTCCAGACCGTTGACGTAATCTATTATTTCATCAGTCTTGATGTCGTAGGCCAGTCCGTTTATGGTAAAATCCCGCCTCATCACATCCTCTTCAAGAGAGTCTGCGAAATAGACAGATTCAGGCCTGCGCCCGTCGACGTATTTCCCGTCCGCCCTGTAGGTGGTCACCTCAAACTCCATGTCCTGAACGAGGACTGTCACAGTACCGTGTTTCACTCCCGTGGGGATAACCCTTTTGAAAAGTTTCATCACCTGAGCAGGGGTTGCATTTGTAGCAAAGTCATAGTCATATATTTCGAATCCGAGAATGAGATCACGGACAGACCCTCCCACGAGATAACATTCATAACCGCCTTCATTGAAGGTATTAATAAAGTTATAGAGGGCGCCGAAAAAATCCTCGGGTATTTTAAGTCCCTTTGTTTTCATATCACTTTCTGTTTTCATAATTTACTATAACCAGATAAATATCAAAAGCCCAGCAGTCAATAAGGAATTTAGAGGAAAAAAAAAGAAACTATTTTATTTCGGAACCCGCATATGGCCTTGAGGATACAGATTCTGAAAGATCCGATTCGTGATTATACACCGAATCAGTCCTGTATGAGTCGTAGGCAGTGACGGCAAAGAAGTAAAGAACCCTGTTTTCGATTCCAGGATAGACAAGCAGCCGCCGCTTATCAGCTTTTCTGTTCTCATCAATGAGTTTTTTATCGACCCTTATCTCAATAAAGTTTCCCTTACTGACTTTATTATCTATTCTCTGTCCACGGATAGTAGAAATAATCCCGTCATACCGGCCTCTCACTGTGCCGTAATATATTCTGTAGCCGCCGATATCGTGATCCACATTCTTCTTCCACCTCAACAGCACATATCCGTCGCCTGATTCGGCTGCCTCAAGAAACATCGGCACAACAGGAGCCCTGTCGGTTCTGTATTCCACATTGACGGCGCTTAGAAGAGGCGCCTTCTCTCCATCGGGAGAGGGGATCAGATGAGCCCTCCACTGATAGTACTTACCCCTGAGAAAGAGGCCTGATTTTGTCTTAGTGAGAAAAATATTTCTCTGTTTCTGAGAAACCCTGTACCATCTGACATTGCGGCCCGTTTGATTAAAGGAGAAATCGCTGATTCGAAACTCCATCC
>CAYNFB010000090.1:0-2592 GCA_964396355.1 uncultured Leptospirales bacterium
GATACATTTGCTCCCGCTGATCTTCCGATCCAGTTGCGCTGCATGGCCTGGATTGCATCAGACCAGTCCAGCTTATCTATGTCGTAGAGGAGTCTTTCAGCATATGCAGTTATTTTCAGAATCCACTGCCTTATATTTCTGCGCTCAACGGGTGTACCGCATCTTTCGCAGTTACCCTCTTTTACCTCTTCGTTGGCAAGACCGGTCTGACAGTCAGGACACCAGTTAATAGGAGTATTGGACTCATAGGCCAGCCCCTTTTCAAAGAGCTTCAGAAAAATCCACTGAGTCCACCTATAGTAGTCCTCGGAATGAGTCGAGATCTCCCTGTCCCAGTCGTAGCTGAATCCCAGAGACTTTATCTGTTCAGTAAAGCGCTCAATATTCGCCTCAGTTGTCGATTTAGGATGGGTACCGGTTTTAATAGCGTAATTCTCTGCGGGCAGACCGAAGGAGTCAAAACCCATGGGATGGAGTACATTGTATCCGTTCATCCTCAGATATCTGCAATAGACATCTGTTGCGGTATATCCCTCTGGATGGCCCACGTGAAGTCCCGCTCCCGACGGATAGGGAAACATGTCCAGTACGTAGGCTCTTTTATCTGCAGGAAAGGCATCATCCTCCAGGACCCGGAAGGTCTTACCCTCCTCCCAGAACTTCTGCCACTTTTTTTCTATTTCAGTAAAATTATAGTCTCTTTCATTCATGTGTAACTCCTTGTGGGATAAAAAATAAACAGGATTGAATTATATCAGGATTCGGACTTGAAGATATCGATGATTTCCTGGGGAGATGCAGTGTTTATAATTCTCTCCTTAACCGACTCCTTCTTCAGGATGGCCATTATGTTGGAGAGAAGCCTGAGGTAATCCTTATGCTGTTTCTCACCGGCAATAACCAGAATTATAAGATTTACCGGAAGGCCGTCCATTGAATCAAAGTCAAGGCCATCATTGGATATACCGATTGCGAATGCCATCTCTTTAACAGAATTGATTTTTGCATGGGGAATAGCAATACCAGCGCCAATGCCGGTACTCATAATCTCTTCCCGTTCCTTCAAAGCTCCAATAAGAGAACTCATATCACTGCAGAACTCGGCATGTTCAAAAACTTTTGCAAGCTCTTCGATTGCCTGAAACTTATCTGTAGATTCCAGTCTTTTTATGTATTTTAAACTTGTATATTCTGTTACAGGTGACAATTTTGCTCCCCCATTTTCTATGATATACATACCTACTAAAGCCGCCTCGGACATCTGTCAATGATAACTTGGGGAGCATATTCAATTCAGCAGAATTCAGGTGGCAGCCATATAACAGCAGTTTTTATTTCACGCAGCTGATCAGGACTATTTTCTATTTGACAGGAAAAAAGCATACTCCAGACTATCAACAGATGAATTCTCTTAATATTAAAAAATCTATATTCAAGTTAAACTGAAATGAACCCCGGAAACATACTTTCTGGCATATCTGTAAACAGCCGTAATCTTATAGAAAAAGCCAAGATGACAGAACATACTTTTATGATACTGGTGGCCCTTATAATAGGCGTTCTGGCAGGCTTTGCTTCAATAATCATCAGACTCTTCATCAAAGGAATGTCCTATATTTTCTACGCAAACCAGGGGAGAATAGGATACAATCTGGTAACATCTCCCTGGTATATAAAATCATTCGTAATACTGGTATTGTTTCTTCTCACATATCCCTTTGCAAAATTCTTTATAGAGAAAATTACAACCCGTTTCAAATTAAAAAAACAAAGCAATTTATTTATCATATTTTTCTTCGTGCTATTTGCTGTTCCCTCGATTCTGCTTCTTGGAGCGGACTCCACAGAATCCTTCATTAAATGGGAAGGGGACATCCTGTTAACTATCACATATGCTCCATGGTATATAAAACTCATGGTTCCCGCCATAGGGGGGCTATTCGTCGGACCGATAATTTACAACTACGCCAGTGAAGCAAAAGGTCACGGCGTTCCCGAGGTAATGCAGTCAATAATACTCAAGGGCGGAATAATAAGACCCGTAGTGGCATTCGTCAAGGCAGTCACCGCCATCGTAACAATTGGTTCGGGAGGCTCTGTAGGACGGGAAGGCCCGATTATACAAATCGGGTCAAGCATAGGCTCCACCATAGGCCAATTCTTCAAGGTCTCCAATGTGAGGATGAGGACCTTCGTAGGATGCGGTGCTGCGGCAGGAATTGCAGCGGCATTTAATGCACCCATTGCAGGCGCCCTCTTTGCTGTTGAAATACTGCTCCAGGACTTCGCATTTCTTCAGCTTTCGCCAATAGTTGTATCATCAGTCATGGCAACTGTAATATCTCATCACTTCGAGGGAAACTTTGCTGCATTCATAGTTCCCCAATACCAGTTCAAACATCCCTATGAACTTATACTATACATCATGCTTGCGGTAATTTCTGCCTTCGTAGGCTTTATGTTCATCAAGATACTCTACTACTCAGAAGATTTCTTCGATGACCGGTTCAAATTCCCCGATCAGTTTAAACCGGTTATTGGAGGCATAATGCTGGGAAGCATTGCTATATTATTTCCTCAAATTATGGGAAT
>CAYNFB010000090.1:2632-11691 GCA_964396355.1 uncultured Leptospirales bacterium
ACGGCCATACAATATGGCAGACTGCACTGATTCTGATTTTTGTAAAAATTCTGGCTACATCTGTAACCCTGGGCTCAGGAGGATCGGGAGGAATATTTGCACCTTCTCTTTTTCTGGGGGCTATGACCGGAGCATTCTTCGGCGGCATAGCAAACTATTTCTTCCCAGGGGCTATTGCAAATCCCGGAGCCTATGCGCTGGTTGCAATGGGAGGACTTGTGGCGGCAACTACCCATGCGCCGATTACAGCCATCATCATAGTCTTCGAGCTCACAAACGACTATCATATAATTCTGCCCCTGATGATAACATGTATAATAAGTACGATCATATCACAATCTCTATCAAGAGAATCGATCTATACACTTAAACTGCTCAACAGAAATATCATACTTAAAGATGGTGCAGAAATCAATATAATGAAATCCATCTTCGTTAAAGATATATTCACCACAGCGGTGAAGACCGTCCCGGAGAACAGCAAGTTTGACGAGGTAGTAAATATAATCCTATCAGGCACCGACCCCTATCTGCCGGTTGTCAGCAGAAAGAAAAAATTCACAGGAATTATTTCCATGCACGACGTAAAGGGGCATCTCTATGACAAAGATATTCTCAGTGATCTTCTAATTGCAGAGGATATAGCCAGTCACGATGTAATATCTTCGACACCTGGTGATCACTGCCAGGCTGTGCTTGACAGGATGAGCAAAAATAATCTCGAAGGTCTGCCCGTTGTAGACCCGAACGATAATCATAAACTCCTGGGCATGATATGGAGGAAAGACATTCTCGATGCATATAACCGTGAAATAGAGAGAAGAGACGTGGCATCATCATTCGCAAGCAAGATAACAATGAAGAATATAGACACATCGGTCCACTTTATGGAGGGTTATTCCATGACAGAGGCGGCGGTTCCCAAAGTATTTCTTGGTAAATCAATCAAGGAACTCGACATAAGGGCCAAATACGGAGTTGACATCCTTCTGATACGAAGCAACACAGATCAGGGTTCAAAGATCAAGGCCATACCTAATCCCGATTACAAATTTTCATACAACGATTCAATAGTAATAGCCGGAGAAATAGGAAAGATCAATCTGTTTAAGAGCATCTAAAAACTTATTGACTTTTTTCATTATTTCCTTTCAGTAATTACTATATCTATTCTTCTCAATAATGAACTGAAGAGGTCACTTATGAAAGTCGTACACGTACTTAAAAAAGTCGAAACTATTGATAATGATATAAAAGAACTGCGCAAACTGGAAAAATCCATTGCAAGAGATAAATCATTTTCAACTCCCATATATATGACAATTGAAAAGCAGATAAATATTCTTCTCGGCGACAGAATTAAACTGCTGGAACTCAAGATAGAGAATCCTCCAGAAAATTTCACGATTGATACCGAAGAGGAGGAGGTTACTGTTTCGATTCCGTCAGTACCCGGTCAAAAGAAAGAGGCAAAGAAAACAAAATCCAAAGCTTCAAAATCTGCTAAAACTTCAAAGCCGAAAATAGATATATTCAGCGATGACGATGACATCCCCATGCTCACACAGGATCAGATAGACGCAAAATTCGATACAATGAAAACCGAAGAGAAGGATCCTGAGCCTGTACAGATAGAAACTGAAGTAAGTACATCTGAAAATGAAAGCAAAGCAGATGAAGATGATTCAGGAATAAAACTGCTTGATGTGGCGCTGGAAAGAGGTTCTATTAACCGCAAAGTTATGGAAAAAGAAAAAAAGGTCAAATTTTTCAGAGAAAATTTTCCTTCAGACTGATAAATTCTAGATTGAGGTTGAAATTTTCTTTTCTATATTGTACCTTTCCCGAAAGTATACTGTACTGCCTGAATCTGCCAGATCCTCTGGCAGATTTTGAAATTTAATGTCAACTATTTCAATAATCCCGGAATTCAGCGGATCGAGCTTTTTGGCGGCACCGGAAAGTGAAGCTGGTGCAACAGGTCCGATTTTCATGCCGTCCTTAATCAGAGTATAGAAGAACTCTCCCGCACTCTCAACGACTTCAACATGAAGGGCTCCGCTTATCTTTGTACTGAGATAGTTCATCTGCATCATTTTTTTTGAATGATCTCTGAACTCAAACTTACCAAATCTGTCAAATTCAAGTTTAAAGCACCTGATATTTTCATTAAGGGATCTTCCGCCGAGCTTATTCATTCCATTGATTGTATTAATGCAGAATCTGTATATCCCCCCTGGAGTCTCGGAAACATCTCTTCTCTTTATAAAGGTAAAAATATTCCCATTTTCATCTATTACGTAGACAATCAGATACTTTTGCTTTTCTTCATAAACAATTGTAATTTCACGAGCAGACCGTTTGCCGTAAATTTCTTCCAGCATCATAAGGTTGCTGTTATTTTCAGAAAATATCTTCATATCCAGATATTTCTCTGAACTGCCGGAAATATTGGATAATAGTTCAAAATAATTTCCGAAGGACATTACCGTTATGTCCCCCCTGTCTTTAGCCGCATATACAATCGAATCTCCCAGACTGGTTATAAATCTCCGATTGACGTAGTCTTTACCAGAAACGAGAAATTCATATGCCCCTTTAAATATTCTCTCAATCTGCTTATACAGCTTCTTATGAGGTTCAGGAGAGACGAAGAAACAGAACTCATCGAATCCCATGCTGTACTGGAGACCGTCTTTTAAAATTTTAGAAAAAATCACGACCAGATCTGACATGGAAGTATAGGATTTAAGAAAGACCTCTCCCCAGGTATTCATATAAAGATGAGAAAAATTATTGATAGATGATGCATTGTTTTCACTGAAGTTAAGAATAACCATATTGCGCACTGTTCGGGGATTTTTAAGAAAAGAATCATTCTTCAGATGAATTTTCTCGGAGTTGAACATGACGAATATCCGGTTAAGCAAATCAATTACGAGATTTTTATTAATATGAGTATAGCCGGACTCAAAATACACCCTGCTGAATGTAGGGTCATATATCTGATTGATGGAGCACCAGGCAAGAAGCATGACAAGATCATTCTCAGTCCTGATGCTTACCTCTTTCTCCAGCTTGCCTTCACTCTTAACTTTCTTGTATACCCTCCAGCCCTTCTCCCGGATACCTTCATTTTTAGGTTCAATATAAAGATAAGGTTCATTGGGTGTATCCTTGAAGGTTATAAAATTTTCAATTTTACCGGGCTCAACTGAAAAATTAGCCTTTATCTTGCTGCTGAGAAGTTTAAAGTCAGTAGCAGAGATCTTGCTCTTCAGATTAAGGTTTGGAATTTCCCTGGATATTTTCTGATATGAAAGGAGCATGAACTTTTTCACGTGATTCCAGAATTGTATAATACGGTTATAATCCCAGCTCTCGAAATCGTCAAGATCTCGTATCTGGTCGATTGTCCACCCCCATTCACTGACCAGCCTGAACATCGCAGCTACTTTATAGGGAAGATTCTTATTGTTCTTCATCCCTACGTACTTGGATAACTGAGGATCTATCTTCAGGTATATATTCTGTCTCAGGATTTTCAGCAGTTCCTTATCATCAAGGGCACTCTCATAATAATTATATACCTCATTGAACATAATAAGATATGAATCAGGAATGCCTTCAGTATGTTTTCCTCTGAGTATTGATGACTTAAGCTTCTGGCTGAGGAGAACAGAATTTTCATCACTGAATAGATATTTTTCAAGAATTCCTATTTTAACAATGGACTTGAACGGGTTCCCAAGCGCCTTAATCAGCTGAAAAATGGCCGCGCCGAGAAAGTCATCTTTCGAAATTTTATAGAGATTTCCTATATCAAGATACTTCTCCCCTCCCTCTTTTGATGCCACGTGCTTATATATTTTATCATATTCACTGTCGGGAACAAATTTAGGAAGGACCCACCAGAAGGGCGTCTTTCCTGCAATTATTATTGAACTGCGGAAAAATTCATCCTTAAGAACAGCTCCGATTGTAGAACCGAAGCCCTCCTCATCATCTTCTGCAAAAATATTTATTCTCAGGTTAGAAATATCGTTTATAAAGATGTGTACTTCAACACCGGCCTCTTTCTCTGCCCATTTTTGTATAGCATCAACTTTTTTGCAGAACCTGTTATACACCTCTTCGGAGACAGAATTCTTATTTACACAGGCCCAGTAATCAAAATCTGATTTTTTATTATATGCAATTGACCCCACACTTCCCATTACGGCTAAAGTCATTATAAAGGGAGAGGCGACTTTTCTCTTCGTTTCATAACCAAAACGTCCCTTGAGATAAGTCTCTTCACTGCCGGCAATCTCATAGGAAAATATACCCATGGGAGTTTTTCCCTCAACATATCCAGGTACTTTTTTGTCATTAATGCACAGAAGGGCGGGAATTATATTAACAATTCTCTTTACGTTGTTGTTAATTATCAGCTGTTCAAACCGTAAATATTTTAATTCATTATATCTAAGGAATAGACCGTGATTTTTTTCAATTGCATTAATTATATTCATATCAGAAGCCAGAACGGAACGGCAGAGCTTCCCATGTACAGGAAGCAGTAACATTAATACTCATAAAAAAATAACCCATGTCAAATGTTTTTCAATGATAAAATGCAATATACCATAGAGCCGAATCTTTTTACAAATCTTTTAAAAAAATTCTCGACATTTATGACATATAAAAAAAATATTATTTAGTATGAATATATTAAAATTTACCAAATTTTATTATTAAATGAAAATATATAATTCATTCCAACTGAAAACAATATTTAATTCCTATTTTGAAATACTCCTATTCACCCCTTCGAGGAGTGAAT
This sequence comes from uncultured Leptospirales bacterium, assembly GCA_964396355.1. GTDB lineage: Bacteria > Spirochaetota > UBA4802 > UBA4802 > UBA5550 > CAYNFB01. The sequence goes on from CAYNFB010000090.1 coordinate 7,458, forward strand.
CACTAAGGCTTATTGCAGAAAAAGCTTCTGAAGACTTTGGTGATTTTATTACTCCGGGAAATTTATGTCTTTATGATGAAATCGAAATAAATTTAATAGAGCTGCTGGATCAGATAATTTATGAATTCAGAGAAAATACCGAAGACCCGTCCAGCATAAGAGATTACATTATCGAAGACCTCTACACCAGAATAAGCCTTAATCTGGAGGCCCTTCAGGACTTAAACTTATATAAAAAAAATATTATAAACAGATCACTAATTTACGATGATGTAATCATAATACGAAGCCGGGGACTGGCCGATTTTATTCCTATGCTCATCAGGGAATCAGAAGAGATCACAAATCTTCAGATTCCTATAATAAAGGCTTTCCTGTATTTCAATGACCCTTCTTTTGCTGACTTTTATTACAACTCATACAATAATTCACAGAACGGATTCATCAGATCAGCGGCTTTTCTCGGATTAAAATACTACGACCGGTGTGCTCCGGCCAGGAAATCATCGGCTGATTCAGACATCACCGATGAAGAAACTTTCGATTATATAGAAAAATTTGATTTGAACACAATTTATTCAAATCCTCTGCCGTCAAACAAAGAGGAGATAACATTCGCACTGCTGCACCTGGAAAAAAACATAAAGACTATAGATGACTTTAAAACAGTTCGATGGCTATTGTCATGTCTTGGATTATTATCTTCGATGAATTTTGACAATCCGTGGTTTCATGAAATCAATTCCTCCCTAAGTACCATTCTTCTCAACATAAATCTGGATAGAGTCAAACAATACGTAGACAAAGAGGAAAAATTAATTAAGGCAGCCTGTTTTATAGATAATCTGCCAAAGAATATCTTCAACAGGCTGACCGGCAGATTAGATCTTCTGGGTATGGACTTTCAGTTCAGGCTCAATACAATCATCGAAAAAAAGAAAATCAGCGTAAATAACGATAATTCAAATATATTCAACTACCTCTGCTGGAACTCTACAGACCCAGTATAAAATCACTGCACCTTAATATTCTCTCTGACAAAAGTTCTAAAGTCCTCCCTCTCGTGATCACGAGAATCATTGAGTGATCCCTTTGCCCTGAAATTGATAAGCTCTCGAACCGGCAGCAGCATGCGGTGTGCAGGATCAGCAATGGAAAAAGCAATCTCCCTGGCCCTGTTAAGAAGAACATCATGATGGACAACTTCATTTACAAGCCCTGTCCTGAAAGCCTCCTTCGCATCTATCTGCATACCGGTAAATGACATCTGTCTGGCCATTCTAACACCCACGGCCTGCTGAAGAAGCTGTGTCATGCCCCATCCGGGATGAATTCCGACCTTAACATGAGTATCTGCAAAGAAGGCCCGTTCGGAGGCTATCATGAAGTCGCAGTTGAGAGCTATTTCAAAACCGCCTGTAATAGCATGGCCGTTCACCGCAGCAATTACGGGTTTTGTACAGGCTCCTATAACATCAGGAAAATCCCTTCCATCCCCCATCACATTAAATAAATCCTCCTTACCTATAACAGAAAGATCTATGCCGGAACAAAATGACTTGCCGCTTCCGGTGATAATACATGCCCTTATCTTATCACTGGAACTGACCCTGTCAATGGAATCATATAGCCCATGGAGGAGAGCCCTGTTGATTGAATTTCTGCGTTCGGGCCTGTTAAGTGTTATTACTGCAATGTTTTCTTCTTCGTTATATATAACTGCGTTTTCCATATATGCTCCTGGTGACGAAATTTTTTTTCAATATATGATTTATATTAATCTGTGAAAAGCACCATTCAGTCAAGTAAAAGAAGTTATCAACATATGAATAAAAGTTAACAAAAAAATATTTTTGACCCATTTAACAGCGAAACGGGATCAAGTACTTTTTTGATGCAATTAGACAAAAAAAAACCTTCAGAAAAATCTTACCCTCTGATTATTTCAGCATTTACGGGTTTATGTCGCATATAAATTCCCTGTTTTATTAAATAATGAAATGTTTAACCGTTATACGGGAAATTAATTTCCGAAATTAATTAACGGGGTGCACAACTTTGTGGATAATGTTGATAACTTTGTGGAAAACTCAAATTTTAGTAGTTCAGAACGCAATTTTAATCATGAATTTTTTATTAGAAACAGCGTCCCATATGCTCAGTTTGAGACATAATCCGGAAATTATGCACTAAAAAACTACACTATGAGCTTATAATGATATAAAATTGTTTATATACATCAATTTAACTAAATTCAAATATGATAGCGGCTGATTTATTGATTTAAACATTGGAAGTCTGTACAAAATCTTCAGGTGGTCTCCTGAATAACGAAGAAACTGCTCTTTACTATTTGGGTTGGGTCTAAGGGGGGTAAATCTCAATAATTCAATGCTGTACTGATAAAGAAATGCTCTTATTATTCAAAGAGAGAGAACTCACTGTAAATAATATCAGTTAGGAAGCACATCTTTGCCTTCTTTCTGCCTTTCCAGCGCCGCCGATATTTCAGAAATATCAACCTCATCGAGATTGGCACTGATAATTGATTCCAGTTCATCAACAATTCCCTGAATTTCATCTTTTACCGGGTGATGATCGAAAATAAAAACAATGTATGAGTTATAGCTTTGAGTGATCTTTATGCCGAACTCTGCGAAATAGGCAGTATGCCCCTCCTTGGATAAGAATCCAGTGGTAATTGTATCACCACTGTTAATAATATCAGTGAAATCCGATGAGTAATCCTCATCAAACAAACTAAATTCAGCTCCCGATTTTTCCAGAGTATCTACAAATGAATGAATCCCCAGTATTTTGTAATCAGCGTATGACTTTTTCTCCATGAAAAACTCTCTCCTATTTCAGATATTCAGGATACAGATGAATCAATAATTTCATTAAACTCTGCTTTAAAGGCTTTCATGCGATCTTCATCCTTTTTCAGAGCTCCGGGTTCGAAGTAGCCGATGAATTTGAATGATGAGAGGACGTCCACCCCCAGTGCTGTGAGAGGCATTTCCATTGCCTCAATGGTAAAACCGAAATCCTCTTCCGCTGTCTGCTCTGCGATTCCAAAGACAACTGATTTTATTTCTTTAGGTGTTAGCCTGCTTGAGAACCCCCGGGGATGGCTGTCTGTAAAGATATAAAAGCAGTAGAGTCGGTCTAAGAATGCTTTCATCAGTGCTGTTACATTATAGTTATGAACCGGCGTCCCCAGAACCCACAGATCAGCGCCGGTGAGAATATCATAGTACGGTGTCAGGCCGTCGCTGATTCCGGTACATATTTCATCCTTTCTGCATCTCTCACATCCTATGCAGGTCGAAAAGTCAATTTCGCACAGATTGAGCACTTCAACGGAATACCCTTTCTCCTTAAGAGAATCGGTTACACTGCTGCACACGAAGGCTGTATTGCCTTTCTTTCTGGGGATTCCGTTTATAACTACCGCTTTCATTTTCAAATGCTCCGTTTAAAAACTACTTATTCTTATCGTCTATATATATGATTCCCTTCATGGTCAGACAGGGATCGTGAATCACTTCAAGATCAATGCCTGACGTGATACTCTCCGACAAACCGCCTGTGAGAATAATTTTAAAATCCTCATCATAACTATTTCTTATTCTTGCAATAAGCCCCTCTATGAGAGAAAGCCACCCGAAGTAGAAACCGGATTTAATTGCATTCACAGTATCCCTGGCAACGAGTCTGTCGGGTTCCTCAAATTCTATTTTAGGGAGATTTGATGCGGCACCGGCAAGAGCCTTGATTGTAGTACCGATACCCGGAGCGATAAGCCCGCCGTCGAAATTACCTCTGCTGTCAAGAACATCGAATGTAGCCGCAGTGCCTATGTCTATGATTATACAGCCGGGGCCGTATTCTCTAAAGGCGGCCTCGGCATTTACAATTCTGTCTATGCCCAGCTGTTTTATATCAGTATAGACAATGCCGATTGAAAAATCAGAATCATGCCTGATTTCATAAGAGTTTGTTTTAAAATAATCAGCAGCAGCCGAATTATACAGCCCGTTTATTTCGGGTACTACACTTGAAAAACACAGCCCCTCTATCTCTCCCGGATCCTCCCCGGAATTTTTCAGGCAGTCCTTTATGTCCCTGATAACGGACATTTCATCACTTTCCTTATCGGTGCCATATCTTAAAATCTTACCAGGCGTAACATCACTGCCGGCATATATTCCCAGAACCGTTGAGGTATTAC
>CAYNFB010000091.1:0-7117 GCA_964396355.1 uncultured Leptospirales bacterium
AGAGTCAAAGAGCACATCAATTGACGGTTTATGCCCCGAGACTTTTTCAGCCTGGAAGACTCTGATTCTAAATCCGTCGGAGTATTTCTCAATTTTCATATGAGAATGACCGGGAGCAATATACCCGTGACCTGATTTTACAATATCTCCATCTTCAGCTTCCTTAACCTCGAGAGTCGAGCTGTCATTGAGTCTTTTGGAAAATGCCGTTGTGAATCCCTCAGGCATATGCTGAACAACAAGAACAGGGGAAGGAAAATTTTCGGGAAATCCCTTAAATATATTCAAGAGAGCCGAAGGTCCGCCGGTTGATGTTCCAATGGCTACAATTTTATCAGACTGAGACTTAACACCTTTGTGAATCTGCCTGTTATTGCCAACAGCAGACTGTTTTAACGGACCCACCCTTGATTTATATACAGATTTAACCTTCGACCTGAGAAGCTCTCCTATATCATCGACAGACATAGACATAAGACTTGAAGGTTTTGGAATAAAATCCACAGCGCCAAGTTCGAGAGCCTTAAAGGTAGCATCAGCTCCATGCTGAGTCAGCACACTCATCATTATTACCGGTCGTGGAGCGGTATTCATGATATGCTTAAGCGTAGCCAACCCGTCCAGAATCGGCATCTCAATATCCATTGTTATTACATCAGGATTAAGCTCTTGATTCTTATGTATTGCTGTTTTTCCGTTATTAGCAGTTCCGACGACCTTAATTTCCGGATCCTTCTCCAGAATATCTGTCACGATCTTTCTTACAAGAGTTGAATCATCAACAACCAGAACTCTTATCTGTTCAGACATTAGCCTTTATCCCGCTTACAAGTAATTTTAAAGATTCAGCCTCAGGAAGTATCATTAAATTACCCATAACCCGATCATCTTCAAAGTAGAATGCAGTATCCATGACTATTGCATAATCATGCTCAATATTGTGCATCACAAGAATAGAATCAACCACAGACTGCAGATAATCATGAACAAAAGTAGGAACATTAGGCTTAACAATAAGATTTGATTTTTCAGCATAAACATTTAATATAGATGAACCTATTATATTTGTAAGTTCTTTTAGAGCAGAGACACCATCCTCACTGAGATCTTTCTCTTTCTGCGAAGTTGTACCGTAAAGCATATCTATAAGCTGATAACCCACATTTTCTTCAAGAATAAAGAGGAGTGTACCGTTTATTTCTCCCTCAATTCCCATCATTACACCCATATACGGATCATTAAGATTTCCCAGAAATTCAGGAATTTTCTCAACCGGTGAAAGTTTCACCTCAGGGATAGAGAGATCTATGCGCTTACTGAGTATTCGAGATAATGATTCGGCTGCAATTGCTGCTCCCATGTTTGAAATAAGATTAAATTCATTAATTTCATCTTTGGTAATATTAAGCTCATCTTCAATATGCGAAGAAGAAGACCCGTCCTGTACTGCAGCACTTATATTGGATTTTAATTCATCCTTAAATTCATCAAGCGCATTCTGCACCTGGCTCTGAATCTCAGCATCTATTTCAAGCTCAACAGCTCCATTGACTAAAACTTCATCATCTGCTGCAGCTTCTGCATCCGCCCCGGAAACCTCGTCAGCCGATACATCTTCCATTTCCACTTCAACTTCCATCTCCGAAACTGCATTATCATTTGCTGCTTCTTCAGTAAATGCAGCGCCAGCTCCCTCATCGGGGATAACCGCGGTCTCGGCATCACCTTCATGCTCCAAGACGGCCGCCGACTCTTCAACTTTCGGAGTAACCTCTGCAGAAGGCTCTTCCTTCGGTTCTTCAAAAACAATTACATCCTCGCGCGGTAAAACAGACTCATCCGCAGGAGATTTCTCCTCATCAAAGAGAATAACGTCAGATATATAGTTTGGTTTCCCTGATTTCGCTTCAGAATCGGCAGCATCAGCTGCTTCAACATTTACAGTTTCCGGTTCAGAAGTTTCTTCAGATTCAGCCTCGAAATCATCGGTTTTATCATAATCTGCAAAACGGGCCTTCATAACCAGCTCTCTCTCTTCCTGTGTGAGCCTTTCCTGCTGAGTTATGACGCGGTTAATCATTTTCTGAATATCAAGGATAAGACAGATGCTTCCATCACCGAGTATTGACGCTCCGGCAAGACCTTCTACCGTTGTATAATTCTGATCCAGTGATTTAATAACGATTTCCATTTTTCCTTCAAGGAAATCCACAATCAGTCCTATTTTTCTATTACCGTATCCTACTACAACAACGGGTATTTTCTTCCCGCCGTCGAGAGAACTCTTCAGACCTACAAATTCATTTAGTCTAAGCAGCGAAAGAATTTCACCCCTGAGATTTATAACCTCATGTCCCTCAATTGTGGCAATATCAGCATAGGATATTTTAATTGTTTCTATTACATCTGAAAGAGGTATTGCATAGACTTCATTTCTCACCTTAACCATAATAGCTGGAATTATAGCCAGAGTAAGAGGGAATGTGAGAATAAATCGGGTTCCCATGCCCACCTCGGTCTCAATGCTTACACTTCCATTAAGCTCGTTAACAATCTCGCTTACAACATTCATCCCCACGCCGCGGCCTGATATATCAGAGATGACCTTGGCGGTCGAAAATCCGGGACTGAAAATAAAATTATATATATCAGCATCTTCCATATTTGCAAGAATCTCGGGAGTAGACATATTTTTTTCTACGACCTTGGCCTTAATACCTGCAAGATCAAGTCCCCGTCCGTCATCACTTATCTCTACAAAAATCTGATTTCCGCCCTGATATGCGTTAAGAGTAACCGTTGCAACTTCAGCCTTACCCTGCTGAAGTCTCTCGGCAGCCGGTTCGATACCGTGATCCACAGCATTCCTGATCAGATGCATGAGGGGTTCGCCGATTACATCAATTACCTTTTTATCTAATTCAGTATCCTCACCCTTTATGACGAGTTCAACTTTCTTACCGTGTTCCTTGGCAAGATCACGGGCCAGTCTGTTAAACCTGGAGAAGACCTGACCAATGGGAACCATTCTGGTTTTCATTATACCGGTCTGCAGATCTTTTGCGATTCTTGACATCTGCTCCATGCGGTTCTTAAATTCACTTATGATCGATTTATTATCAGTGTACTTCCTGATTTCATCATATAACCGGTAAAATCCGGAATTGGCAATGACGAGTTCCCCGACATTATTGAGAAGAAGATCAAGTTTATCTACAGACACCTTCACAGTCTTCAAAATAGGAGCTTTCCTTCTGTCATTTTCTACCTGACTACTGGTCATGCGCCTGTCAAATATCACGTCATCGGATTCATCCATATCAGCTTCATGTTCGTCTTCCTCATAGAGAGGGTTAACCTCTGCTGGAAGCGCCGGCATCGGTTCAGAATCCATGCTGTCTTCATCATCAGATGTACCGAGAACAGAGCCTATCTTGAGAACCTGATTACCGTTTTTTTGAACCTGGGTTATTCTTCTGATTGAAATATTATCTATCTGGTCGATATCACATGCTTTATATATCACGTTAAGACCGTCTCTGGTTAAGAGGATAACCTTGAACTCAAAAATTGATTCATCGGAACTCATATCATCGACGGAGGGAATAATTTTCACCACATCTCCGTCTTTTTCGAGATTAACGCTTATAAGCTGCGCCTTGACCCACTTCATCTGGGCAGATTCTTCTATTGTGACAGTAATATCCAGACAGTCCAGGCCTTCTGCAAGAGCGTCTTTTATGAAGCTGCTTTCCTTTAAAGTAAATGAAGTCCTGGTTTTTTTTGTCCCTGCGGGAGATGGGACCTTCTTTTCTTCTACAGAATCAGACGGTTTCCCCGGGCCTATTCCTGAACTTTCATTAACAATACTGATCTGCTCAATGAGCGGTTTCAGATCACGTGTAGGTTCATTGCCGGATGAAACCATTTCTATTACTTCACTTATTACATCAAAACACTTAAATATCACATCTACAACTTCAGGTGTAACTGAATTGGTCTTATCCCGAATGCCCTGAAGTAAATTTTCCATTTTATGGGCAAGATCACTCAAATCATTCAGGCCCACAAATGCTGCAGAACTCTTCAGGGAATGAGCCGCCCTAAATATATTATTTATTATATCTTCATCATCAGGACTTTTTTCAAGAGCCAGCAGGTTCTTGTTTAAGTCCTGCAGTAATTCGTCTGCTTCTTCTAAAAAAATATCCTGGTACTCTCCAAGGGAAAAAGGCATAGTATGCTCCATAATTGGTTAATTATCACTTCCAGACAAGGATTCTTTTCTCTCCTCATCATCCTCGAGAAATATTATATTAGACATGTTTAAAAGAACGATAAGCCTCTCTCTTAATCGTGCAATACCCGACACAAATTCTTCAGACACCCCGATAATAAGATCGGAGGGAGGATCTACATTGCCCACTGGTATTCTGACAACCTGATATACGTTGTCAACGAGAAGTCCTACCTGCTTACCATTAGTTTCAATTACAATAATACGAGTCAGGTCAGTTATATCCCCGGCAGCAAATCCGAATCTAACCCTTACATCAACAACAGGAAGCACATTCCCTCTCAGATTGATTACGCCCTTGATGAAATCCGGTGTATTTGGAAGTCTGGTTATTTCCGGATATCTGAGAATTTCGTGAACAGAAAGGATACTTACTCCATATTCAACATCATCAAGCATAAAGCTTACAAGCTGAATAACCTCACTATCGAGAAGCTCCTCATGCTGATTGTCTTCTTCAGACTGCACGGCATTACTTTTTGATTCGCTCAATAATTTATTCAAATCCATAAGTTTACCTGTTAATCACTTCAATTAATAAATATAATACCGAATATTCGACTAATAAACTATAAACTCACAACGAGTTTAATAAAAACTATAGGAATAATAATTCAATTAAAATATATTACTTTCAAGAACTTTTTATCTTTCAGCAATTTTAATATATCCGGGATTCAGAAAAGGCTCAACTGCAGGAGGGGGACCCAGTAAAACAGGCAAAGGGAAACATAGAGTACAACGGCCTAAAAGTATCAGCAAAAATCCGCCGCAGGATTTTACCCCGTGGCAGATTTTTATTTTTCATCCTGTAATACCCGTAATTCGGTCAGATCCGGAAAATATATCACCAATAAGACCCTCATCGAGCATGGATATCAGCTCGTTGGTTTTCTCTTCGATAGCCCCATCTATGCCATGGTTAAGTTTCCTTACCTGAAAAAACTCATCTGCAATATTTAAGGAAACCAGAATGGCAATCTGCAGAGAGTTCGCACCTGAGATATTTTTTCTAACTTCCTCCATCTTCTCATTAACAAAATCAGCAAGCTGATCAATATATTCAGGAGGGGCATCGCCCTTGATATTATATGACTGACCCAGAATAGAGACTTTTACACTATTAGCTTCCATATGCCGACTCTACTATTTTTCCTCTTCCTCTATGATAAGGAAGTCATCATCCTCAGCAATAACGTCACTACCTTCTTTGGTTCTTTCAAAATCATCATCTTCAATGACAACTTCATCATCCTCCACAACCTCGATGATTATTTCATCCTCGTCATCATCAAGAAGTATTATTTCATCGCCGTCTTCTTCAAAAGTCAGAGATTCTTCACCTGAAACCTCTGCCGGAATATCGGATTCATCATCTATAATTACAACTTCATCTTCACCGCCGAAGGCTTCATCCTCATCAACATTATCTACAATGACAATTTCATCATCATCAGCCGGTTCAGAGTCAATTTTATCCTCGATAATAATGCTTTCCTCATCGGAATCCAGAATAAGGTCGCGGTCACTCTCTTCGACTATTTCTATAGTCTCGGCGGCTGCAGGCTCTGAAGGAGAAAAAGTACTCTCTGTAGATGAAGAAGATGGAATATCTAAAGTATCAAAGCTACCCGTCTGCAGTATATCAAGCTTGCCGAGAAGACCTATGACCTTTTTCTCGAGAACTTCTTCCTTATCCTTGAGTTCCTGAAGCTCCCTGGTAGATGCATCGAGTTCTTTTTTAATTCTTTCAACTTCCTGCTCTCTCTCTTCAAGGGTCAAACGAACCTCTTCGACCTCTCCTTTTAGAGTTTCATTATCGCTTTCAAGATGTGAATTCTCCGATCTCAACTCGCCGATGAGATGCAATGCCTTTATCACTCTGCTTTCAAGTTCTTCAAGCTGCTGCATGGTAATCATATATAATACCTCCCGCTTCTGTCATTTTTATTTACAATAATTAAACAATTATAACTATACTTTGCCAATTGCCTGTAGTAATTAATCGACAAATAAAACCAATACCATTAACAATCTTCAAACAATCGTAAATTTATGATTAAATATAATATAATCACCCTTTCAGATACGTCAAGAAGAAGTGACCTCAACTGTTATCAAAATGCAATAAAACCGATGTTAAATCATAAAAAAAGCAGAGCCTCTATTTTACATAATAAACCTGCCGGAGAACCTATAAAAAAAAGACGCCACCCGATAGAGGTGCCGTCATACGATATAATAATTATATAAATTCAGAAAAAATTAAGCTGCTTTAGTGTTTACTGTTTCCACTATTTTTCTGAATGAATCCATGTCAGATACCGCAATTTCAGCAAGCATCTTTCTGTTGATGTCAACATTACTCGCTTTAAGTCCTGCAATCAGTCTGCTGTATGAAATCCCGCATGATCTTGATGCAGCATTAATTCTCATTATCCAGAGAGCTCTGAAATCCCGCTTCTTCATTCTTCTGTGAATATATGAATTCTGAAGAGCTCTTCTTCTTGCATCTTTTGCAGTTCTGAAAAGCTTATGTCTGGCTCCTCTGAAGCCTTTAACATCCTTCATTACTTTTCTTCTTCTTTTCTGGTGAATCCTACCAGTAGTAGCTCTAGCCATTTTTACCCTCTTCTTATTCTATTACTGTGATTAATTTCAATTTATACTATAGATACGGGAGCATTCTCTTAACTTTTTTTACTTCCGCCTCTGCAGTCAGACTCACGCCTCTCAGATTTCTTTTACGCTTTGGAGACTGCTTTTCAAGCATGTGGCTCTTGAAACCATTTGCGCAATTAACCATGCCGCGTTTAGTGA
>CAYNFB010000091.1:7127-11610 GCA_964396355.1 uncultured Leptospirales bacterium
CATTCAGTTGTGTGGTCAGGTAAAGATGATGATAATGATCCTGTTAGTTCAGGGATATATTTTTCCAAGTTAGAGGTTAATAATAAAATTTTAACTAAGCGTATGAACCTTGCCGCTTTTAGTGAGTTTAAATCTCTTTTTTGCCCCGCTATTGCTCTTCATCTTAGGCATACTATTACCTCTTTCTATCCTTATTCTGAATTATATATCAATTTATATCAGTTTTTCTTTAACTGAAAAACAGGCGCCATAAACATTGTGATGTTTCGTCCTTCCTGAGATGCCTTCTTCTCAATATTACCGACATCCTGCAGTACTTCGCGAATTTTATCCATAACTTCAAATCCAAGTTCAGGATGGACCATCTCACGGCCTCTAAACATCAGCGTAAACTTAACCTTATCTCCCTTTTCAAGAAAACCTTTTGCACGGTTTACCTTATGAGTGAAATCATTATCATCGATCGCAGGCCTCATCTTAATTTCCTTAATATGAACGATCTTCTGCTTCTTCTTTGCTTCCTTGGCCTTTTTTATCTGATCAAATCTGAATTTACTGTAATCAATAATTTTTACAACAGGTGGGTCCTGATCTACTGTAATTTCAACGAGGTCAAGACTTCTTTCCTTTGCCATGGCAAGGGCAGAACTAAAAGAAACTATTTCTGGTTCCCCACCTTCTCCGACAAGTCTTACATTCTCCGCCTTGATTGTTTCGTTGATTCTGATCTTATCAAACTTATCTCTACCAGGCCCTTTACCTTTATTAACCAAAATTACCATACCCCCGACAAATATTTATACCGACAGAATGAAACAACGTGGCCTTTTTAATCAACTAAAATTCCTTGAAAAGTTGCTTTTTTGCACCATCACACAAAAAATAGTTCGAAAAAAACAACTTTGTACATAATTTCGATTAAAAAATCGGTAAAACTATATTTTATCCAATTATGGAGTTTATTTCTTACTTAAAACATCCTCATTGATTGTATTGTAAAAATCCTCAAGAGTCATTACAACCGAATCTTTCTCTCCCCTTTTCCGGACAGAGACAGTTCCGTTTTCGGCTTCACTTTTGCCGACAACAGCAATATAAGGAGTTTTTTTGCCGATAGACTCTCTTATTTTATAACCTACAGATTCATTGCGGATATCAGCCTCGGGCCGGAATCCCTTTTCAATCATCTGGGCTTTAATCTTTTTAACGGCCTCAGCCTGCTCCTCTGAAACAGAAACAAGTATGGCCTGCACCGGAGATATCCACGCAGGGAATTTTCCTCCGTAATGCTCAATCAGTATTCCCACAAATCGCTCAATTGAGCCAAGCAATGCCCTGTGAACCATATAAGGTCTGTGCTTCTGCCCGTCTTCTCCGATAAAATACATATCGAACCGCTCGGGAAGGTTAAAATCAAACTGAATGGTAGTCATCTGCCACTCTCTTCCCAGAGCATCACGTATTTTAAGATCAATTTTAGGACCGTAGAATGCTCCTCCGCCCTCGTCCATCTCTACAGTGAGATTTTCTGCTTCAATAGCCTTCTTCAGTGAAGCCTGAGCAGTCTCCCACCTTTCCGGTTCACCTACACTCTTCTCCGGCTTGGTCGCAAGATAAGCCTTGATCTCGGTAAATCCGAGAGTCTTCCACATCCAGAGCGAAAATCTGAGAACTTCCCTTATTTCATCTTCAATCTGATCAGGAGTACAGAAGACATGAGCATCATCCTGAGTGAATCCCCTTACACGCAGAAGTCCGTGAAGAACTCCTGATTTTTCGTATCTGTATACAGTTCCAAGTTCAGCCCACCTGAGAGGTAAATCCCTGTACGAGTGAAGATTGGACTGATAGACCTTTATATGAAAAGGACAGTTCATCGGCTTTATATAGTAGTCATTCCCGTCAATTTCCATGGGAGCGTACATGCTGTCTTTGTAAAACCCAAGATGACCTGAGGTCTCCCAGAGGTTTGCTCTTCCTACGTGAGGTGAATAGAGTATATCATAGCCATTTTTGAAATGCTCCTGTCTCCACCACTCCTCAATGATTGTTCTGAGCCTTCCGCCCTTGGGATGCCAGAAAATAAGACCGCTTCCCGCATCATCATGAGTACTGTAGAGATCGAGCTCTTTTCCGAGTTTCCTGTGATCACGCTTCTTGACCTCTTCGAGAAAATCCAGATGCTTTCTAAGCTGTTTCTTATCAGGAAATGCAACTCCGTAGATTCGCTGAAGCATCTTATTCTTTTCGTCTCCTCTCCAGTAAGCACCTGCAATTGAGAGAAGTTTAACAGCCTTTACTGCAGAGGTATTAGTTACATGAGGCCCGCGGCAAAGATCGACGTACTCGCCCTGCCTGTACATAGTCACAGTGTCGTCTTCAAATTCATGAAGCATTTCGACCTTGTAATCCTCGCCCATGCTCTGAAAAAGTCTTATTGCATCAGCACGGCTTATCTCTTCACGGCTGACCTCCAGACTCTCCCCAACGATCTTTTCCATCTCTTCTTCTATTTTCTCAAGAGCTTCAGGAGTAAGAGTCGCTTCCATTTCTATATCATAGTAGAATCCGGAATCAATCGCGGGTCCTATTGCAAATTTTGCATCACTATAAATTCTCTTCACAGCCTGAGCCATGATGTGAGATGCAGAATGCCAGAAGACTTCCTTGCCGGCACCTGAGTCAAATGTAATGATATTTAATGAGCAGTCTTTCTCCAGGATGTTAGCCAGGTCAACCATGACTCCATCCAGTTCAGCCGCCACTGCAGCTTTTTGAAGGCCCTTTCCTATCTGCCCTGCAAAATCGAAGATAGAAGTACCTTTCTCAGATTCTCTTGTACTCGAATCAGGTAACGATATGATTATTTTTTCACTCAAAATTCAACTCCGATTCATGATTTTTTACACCGAAGGGCTGCCCACTAAAGGCAGATGAAGGAAAAATTCTGGGCGATATTGGATTCGAACCAATGACATCCTGCATGTCGAGCAGGCACTCTAACCAACTGAGCTAATCGCCCTGTAAAAAGTATAGAACTAAATATTTTCACACGAACAGTGTTGTCAACATTTTTTTAAAAATATTCTTCATCTGCGTAATAACAGCCCCTCTGTACTCCAGTATATTCTAATTTCATTGACAATTCAAGACATCTATATGATTTATTTATTTATAGACAGAAGAGAGGCCGCCATGTTTGAAAATATTGAAGTTTACGCCGGTTCCCGGGCAATGACGCAGATAATGGACGGCGGACTTAAGCCGGATATGATAAAAGCCATGGCCGGAGCAGCAGGAGGCCCAAAATTTCTCGTCCTGTCAGGACTGGACAGGGCAATCATCGGGACATTTTTAAAAGGAAGAACTGAACCGCTCTTCTACATTGGCTCATCAATCGGAGTATTCAGAGCAGCTGCACTTGCACAGGAGAATCCCCTGGGCGCCCACAGCAAACTGATCGAATCCTACATGAAACAATCCTATTCACCAAAGCCCACGGCAGAGGATATTTCCTCTGAAACAGAAAAAATTCTCGATTCCTATATCAAAGAAGCAGACATAAAATATATACTGAATAAATCTTTCATTAATATAAGCATGATCACAACCAGATGCACCGGACTCAGTTCATCAGACAGCAAATTACTCCAGGGAACATCCCTTATTGCCGCATCGGCAGCAAATCTCCTGAGCAGACAGCTGCTGTTGAAGATCTACGACCGGGTGCTTCTCTACGACAAGAGAAATGAACCGCCCTTCATCGGCCACGTAAAAAATGAAAAGTACCGGATTGGACTGACAATGAAAAATTTCCGCCAGTCAGTTCTTGCATCTGGATCTATACCCATGGCAATGAAGGGAGTGACCAGTATAGACGGAGCTCCGAAAGGAACCTACAGGGACGGAGGATTAAGCGACTATCACATGGACATTGATTTCGGCGTCAGAGACGGCATAGTTTTATATCCTCACTTTTTCAATTCAATAACCCCGGGCTGGCTTGATAAATCCATAAAATGGAGAAAACCAAAGAGTGAAAATTTTTCCAACACCCTGCTGATATGCCCTTCTGAAAAACTGATAAAAAAGCTTCCCAATGGTCGGGTAACCGACAGAAAAGATTTTTTAACCTATGCAGGAGATGACCGGGGCCGTATTACAGCGTGGAAAGAGGCGGTAAAGACAAGTGAAAGATGCGGCGAGGATTTTCTCGATGCTGCTGCAGGCGGACAGATAAAAAGAATAGTAAAGCCATTCATCGGATAAAACAGAGCACTATTCCTCCGAAGTAAACAATGTTCCGACTCACACTCTCTTGTGATATTTTTATACATAATTTTATACTTTTCTTCTTGAATATTATGAACAATGCCGGCCAAATAGTAAACAGCCGGCAACAGCAGGAAGTACTATTTTTTTTGAGGAGAGATAAAATGATCACACAAACTATTGAAGATGACATTCTCATTGCCAGGTTTGA
>CAYNFB010000092.1:0-11372 GCA_964396355.1 uncultured Leptospirales bacterium
ATGGTGGGGATTTATTGGTTTTGAAGACCTGGACAAGGAGCGTATTTGGAGCAATAATGACATCAAATTGTTAAAGCTGGCTGCGGAAATGATTGGCGGCTATATCGATAAAAAATATGCCGAAGATGCGCTCAAGAGAAAAGAACCAGCAAAGAAAATCCTGACAATTGTTGATGAAGCCTGCACCGGTTGTGTAAAGGCAAATTACGTAATAACCAATCTCTGCAGAGGATGCGCAGCCCAGGCCTGCAAACTAAACTGCCCCAGAGAGGCTATAGAATTCAATAAAAGCGGTCAGGCCGAAATAGATCACGACAAGTGTATTAACTGCGGAATATGCATGAAGGCATGCCCCTATCACTGCATCGTCTACATTCCCGTGCCGTGTGAGGAGGCATGTCCTGTAGGAGCAATATCGAAAAACAGCGAAGGAATAGAGGTAATTGATGAGTCCAAATGTATCTACTGCGGAAAATGCACCTATGCCTGTCCCTTCGGTTCAATATATGAGCTGTCTAACATCGTAGACATATACAGCTCTATCAAGAGGGGCGATCAGGTAGTAGCAATGGTGGCGCCGTCAATTATGGGCCAATACGATGCAGAACCGGGCCAAATATTCACCGGGCTGAAGAAACTCGGTTTTCACGACGTCATAGAAGTAGCCATGGGAGCCATGAAGACCTCAAAGCTCGAGGCAGAGGAGCTCAGGGAAAGGCTGAAAAGAGGCGATAAATTCATGACCACCTCATGCTGCACATCCTACATCGAGGCTGTAAAAAAACATATTCCCGAGCTGTCTCCCTTTGTTTCAGACACTAAAACACCTGTATTCTATACCTCCGAATATGCAAGGGAGAAATATCCCCATGCAACACTGGTATTCATCGGCCCATGTATGGCAAAACGGAAGGAGGGTACAGATAATCCGCTCATTGACTACGTCATGACCTTCGAGGAGCTCGATGCCTTCTTTAAAAGCTACGGATTTGATCTTAAATCTCTCCCTTTAAGTGACATGGAGGATATTTCAGTCGAAGGAAGAGGATTCGGTGTTACAGGCGGAGTCGTCAAATCAATCATAGCGGAAAACAGCGACATAAAAATCAACCCGGTTACTATCGACGGGCTTGCAAAGAAAGATATAGCACAGCTCAGAGCAGCAGCAAAGGGAAGTACCGAAGGTAATCTGATCGAGGTTATGGCCTGTGAAGGAGGCTGTGTTGCAGGCCCCTGTGTCGCTGCAGACAGAGATAAGGGGGCTAAGCAGTACAAAAAAGCCCTCAAAGGGCTCTGACCCTCTGGTAAAGTCCTGATTACCGAACAAAAATTGAAAAAATAATGTGATCCCACCTGCAAAAGAAGAAGCTCTGACCCCGGAATGGCAGTAAACTGCTGCTTTCACAATATATAAAGCTTTTCAGAAGCATAAAGGCTCTGACCCTGCAAATGAGCCCCACTCCCCCCGCAAAAAAACCCGGGTATATTCCACCCCGGGCCGCTGTTTCGCATTAAAACTAATATATATGCTCTGACCCCGGGGAGTTTTACAGATAAACAGCCGGAAATCCGCAGATTCCCGGCAAAAACTCACCCATGAAGCCCCGGGGCTCTGACCCCGGGGTTAAAAGAGCCCCGATATCTTCCCCGTTTCATCAACATCTATACCCTCGGCAGCCGGCCTCTTGGGAAGCCCGGGCATCGTCATTATATCGCCTGTATGAGCAACGAGAAATCCCGCACCGGCAGAAAGAGTTATATCTCTCACTGTAACATCGTAATTTCTCGGACGGCCGACCATAGTGGGGTCATCAGAAAGAGAGGCCTGAGTCTTTGCAGTACATACGGGAAGTTTATCATATCCCTTTGCTGTGAGCTCCTCCATCCTCTTCAGGGCCGCCTTTGAGAATACCACTCCGTCTGCGCCGTAGATCTCCGTTGCAAGCTTCCTGATCTTATCCGCAATGGGCAGATCAAGTTCATAGAGAAATCTGAAATTATTCTCTTTGCTGTTTTCTATTATAGAGACGACCTTCTCTGCAAGATCGATCCCCCCTCCTCCGCCGTCTGCCCAGACCTGAGAAAGTGAAAATTCAACTTTCTTCTCTGCACAGAAATCACTTATGGCTTTGAGCTCTGAATCTCCGTCATCGGGGAATCTGTTTATTGCAACAACTACGGGAACACCGAACTTTTCCATGTTCTCAAGATGTTTCTCAAGGTTCTCAAGTCCTTTAATCACAGCATCTGAGTTCTCTGCCTTGAGGTCCTTCTTGTCCACACCGCCGTGCATCTTAAGCGCTCTTGCTGTAGCAACGAGAACAACGCAGTCGGGCTTCAGTCCGCTGTATCTGCATTTTATATCGAAGAACTTCTCTGCACCCAGATCTGCGCCGAATCCGGCCTCTGTGACGACGTAGTCAGACAGCGCCATGGCCATCTTTGTTGCAAGTACAGAGTTGCATCCGTGAGCAATATTTGCGAAAGGCCCGCCGTGAATTATTGCAGGAGTATTCTCCAGAGTCTGGACGAGATTTGGCTTCAGTGCATCCTTCAGGAGTGCGGCCATGGCTCCGTGAACGTTGAGCTCCGCTGCAGTTACGGGCCTGCCGTCTCTCGTGTCTGCCACGACGATATTACCAAGCCTGTTCTTAAGATCGGTGATGCTGTCTGCAAGACAGAGAATTGCCATAACCTCTGAGGCAACTGTTATCATGAATCCGTCCGATCTGGGCATGCCGTTTGGTGTGCCGCCCAGGCCTACCACAGTTTCTCTCAGGGCACGGTCATTCATGTCCATGGCCCTCTTCCAGTGAATTCTCGTCACATCAATGTCCAGTTCATTGCCGTGCTTTATGTGATTATCAAGCATGGCAGAGAGAAGATTGTGGGCCGCACCCATGGCGTGAATATCTCCTGTAAAGTGGAGGTTGATGTCCTCCATGGGAACTACCTGAGAATATCCCCCTCCGGCAGCACCGCCCTTGATCCCGAAACAGGGTCCAAGAGAAGGTTCCCTCAGGGCAATGGTGCACTTCTTTCCGATTCTGTTAAGCGCCTGGCCAAGGCCTACTGTTGTTGTCGATTTCCCCTCTCCTGCGGGAGTTGGTGTAATCGCAGTGGTGAGAATAAGCTTTGCGTCAGGCTTCCGTGAATCAAGAACAGACAGATCAATCTTGGCCTTATACTTGCCGTAATACTCTATATCATCTTCAGTCAGACCAAGCTGTGAGGCGATGTCCTTCACATGCTTTAGTTCAGCCTCCTGGGCAATTTCAATATCAGATTTATATTCCTTTCCGGCGTTCATCGCTCCTCCATAAATATTTATTATTTTTTTCTTAATATAAAAAACAGGAGAACCGCTCCTGTCGTATAAGCTGACATACCGATTATAAAAGTAAATGAAAAACCCCGGACAGCATTAAAATATATTGCTGAGGTAGCCGCAATAGTTCCGGCGGCTCCGCTGATGGCGTACATCAGAGTTGCATATTCCTGCGAAATATCGCTCTTTATCTGCTCCATAGCCTTGGGAAAAGGCACTCCCATCATCACAGAGAGAGGCATCATCAGTACAACAGAGGTGAGCAGTCTTGCCTCAAAGGGGAAGGATGACAGGAAATTAAAGACATCCCCGAGAAACGTATGATAGAGAAACAGCACCACGGGGATAAAAAACACAGTGGTAATGACGGTCTCTTTATGCCATTTGGAGGATATGATACTTCCCACGCCGCTGAAGAAAAGCAGGCCCCCCAGAGTGATTATAACAGAGTATACAGGTATGCCGATAAACCTCTGGAAAAACTGCATGAGCACAATTTCCACAAGCATATAGCCGAAACCAACTGCGGTAAAAAACAGACTGTGTCTGACCAGAGAGAGTCCAACGGATGAATACCTGACCAGTGCAATGAGAATAACAGGAATAAAGATCAGAAGAGACAGGAAACCCACAATTTTCAGAATTGAAAGGACCTCTTTCTTTTCGGCATATACATTAAAGGGAAACGGCCTGTCATCGGTAATCGGAGAGAGATCAAGTCTGAAGCTGTAGTCACTCTTTTCAAGGAGCTCAATATACCTCTCCCTGTGCCTCTTCTTTATATGCCGCTTGAGCACGTGCCTGCCGTTTTTAAAATTATATACAGTGCTGACGAAGTCAAATCCCTTCTTTGTCTCTCTTTTCGGATATATATGATAGAGCGAATTGACAAACTTCCTGTCGCTCTCATTTTCTACGTGACTGAGAATATCCCGGTTAAAGTCATCTGACCAGTAGTAGTCAGGAAGCTGTATATGATCGCTCTTTCTCATTTTGCCTGAGATGATTCGCCCTACAATTCCCGGAAGAATTGTCCCGGGAAATGCCAGAACAGGCTGTCTGCTGGACATAAGGGGAATCTTTTTATCTTTTATATAGTGGGTCAAATTCTCCATGAGCTTCTTTTTTTCGCCTTTAGTGAAGGGGGTACGCTTTATTACAACCGATCTGACTGCAGGCTTTGAATAGTTCCAGTAATCCCACTTATAGACCAGAATGTGATCCTCGGGTTTATCTATTCCCATCTCCTTCAGGGAGTAGACAATTGTATTTATAAATTTCAGGAAGAACAGATTCGATCTGGTGCTCCAGAGTATCTCCTCATAAACAAGAAGCCCTCTGTCTGTGAGTTTCATGAGCATTTCCTGAACTGCCTCGGATGTGTGGGGGTATTCAGGAGCAAGAGAGCAGACGGCACCGTGTTCGGCGTGATTATTCATATGAGTTATCATATCAAAGGACTCATTGTGACTTCTGAGATAGGCCCGGCCCTCTGTTTTAAAAATTACGGTATTCTCATATGCTCTTTCGGATTTTTCGAAGAAGTACCCCTCTGACATTGTCCTGTGTATTATGGGATTAAATTCCACGCCTGTCACAGTGGGATTCCCCGGGAGTCTTTTTACGGATTTCACTATTCCGTCTGCCGAGGCTCCCATGATAAAGACTTTAGCGTCTTTCATGTAGTTTGGAAATCTCGCATCGTACTTCAATCCCCGATCTTTGAAGATTACTCTGTCGTAGAATGATCCGTTATTGATATAGAGAAAATCCTTATCTGTCTTCGTTATATATTCGATTCTTCCCATTATATTATCCTCAGAGAAGAGGAATGTATAATCCTTGAGCTTATCGGTATAAATCTTGAAATTCTTTTCTGCCGAAAGTGAAGGCCTGTAATTACACGACAAATCGAGCACGAAGGGATAGTATTCTGTTTTGTTCAGGACATTCCTTGCCATTACGGCTCTGTATGGATCATCTGTCTTCAGCAGATACTTCTTCTTCTCCTTATCAAGAGCGTAGGCATTATTTATTATTTTCTTTTCAAGAGGAACGAAGGGCTTTATCTTCTGATCAAATTCATCTGCATGTATTGCCCTTGGAATATATACATTCATGACGAGAAAGAGAGCAATACCGGCTATAGAAAAAAGAGAAAACAGCTGAAATATTGTTCGCAGAACACTGTTTTTTACTCCTGAAAGGGCCACAATGATGAAAATAAGAGGCAGTATGGCAAGAAGTATCATGCTGCTCTCGGATTTGATGAACGGTATTGCAATTACGGGATAGACGACTCCCAGAGCAGAAGCCGTGAGATCTATGAAGTATATTTTATGGGAATTTGCCTTTGAAAAAATAGATGAGACAATGACAGAGCCTGTGAGAAAAGGAAAGATAAGAAGCCATGGAAAATCAAAATTATCAAGCCTTACAATACTGAAGTACGAAAGTCCGATGGAGACCGTAAAGAGCAGAGATGTAAGAGACAGGATGACGTATCTGCTGAATCTGAGCAGATAGAAGCTGATCAATCCCCCCAGAGCTATACCGAACATCGCTATGGAAATAATAGTCGTAGCCTGAAGATAATTTGATACAATAATCAGAAGGTGAAAGAGTATCGTTTCAAGAGAAATAATGCAGAATGGAAAGATAAGAACAGCCGAGAGGTTTATAAACCAGTCCTGCCCTTTTTTTGAAATAGACTCCATGTTTTATTCATCCGTGGTTTATTCTTCTTGAGCATACCGGGCAAACGACTCTATCAGGGCATCCTGAACTTCAAAAAAATTCCCGGAATTAACAGGTCATTGTCATTGACATATTATTCACCCGGTACTTAACTGGTGGCAAGCTGAATTTTTATTTTTTTTAAATCAACATCTTTTTGAACAAGAGCCGGCATTTACTATTTAAAGAATGGTAAGGCGGCAATAACAGCAAAAGGACACTGAGAAATAAATGAACAGAGAACTGATAAAAAAACTTGCAGTCTCCCTCCAGACGAGAAAACTGAGCAGAAAACTCCGGATAATGGAAGTCTGCGGCACCCATACAGCTGAATTTTTCAGAACCGGAGTAAAGGATATGTTTCCCGAAAATCTGGAACTCATTGACGGCCCGGGCTGTCCGGTCTGCGTCACACCCAACAGCTACCTTGATCTGGCCATCGAAATTGCAAATAAATATAACTGTATAGTAACAACATTCGGAGACATGATAAAGGTTCCCTCATCATACAGCTCCTTTGCCCGCGAGAAGGCCGGGGGCATGGATGTGCGCATTGTATATTCTCCCATGGATTCTCTCCGGATTGCAGAGGAAAATCCCGACAGAGAGGTTCTGTTCATCAGCGTAGGATTTGAGACAACTGCACCCACAGAGGCGCTCACAGTTCTCGAGGCCGAGAGAAGAGAGCTTAAAAACTTTTCTATTCTTGCAGGGAATAAGCTTACCCCTCCGGCAATTGAAACTCTTCTCGATGCCGATGATGTTCAGATTGACGGATTCATCATTCCCGGCCACGTGAGCGCAGTAATAGGAAGAGAGCCCTGGGACTTCATAGCAGATAAATACGGCAGGCCCGGCGCCATAGCAGGATTCGAGGCAGAGGATCTTATCACCGGAGTTCTCACTCTTCTGGACATGCTTGAGGACGGACGGGTGGAGATAAAGAATGAATACAGGACCATTGTACGTGAAAGAGGCAATGAACGTGCAGTAGAAGTAATAAACAGCGTATTTGACAAAATAGATACCGAGTGGAGGGGGATCGGCACAGTCCCCTCAAGCGGCCTGAGACTGAAGGATAAATACAGTGCCTTCGATGCCGAAAAAAAACTGCCGGCCATACCTCCGCCTGTGAAAGAGCATCCCGGATGCAGATGCGGCGACCTGTTGAGAGGACAGATTACTCCTCCCCAATGTCCTCTCTTTGACACGGTATGCACGCCGGAAAATGCCGTAGGCCCCTGTATGGTCTCAAGCGAAGGACCATGCGCCGCCTACTACAAATACTGGAGAAGAAAATGAAAAAAATACTCCCCGGCCACGGAAGCGGCGGGAAACTGATGAATGACATGATCTCGCAGATCATAAAAAAAACACTGGGCGATGACTCCATTCAGCTCGATGATTCTGCCGTTCTTCAGTCAGGAACAGAACAGCTGGCATTTACTACAGATTCATTTACAGTGACTCCCCTTTTCTTTCCAGGCGGAGACATAGGAACGCTAGCCGTAAACGGTACGGTAAACGACCTTGCGGTCATGGGAGCAGTCCCGGTTTATATGTCGTGCTCCCTCATACTCGAAGAGGGACTGGAGTTTGAAACACTAGAAAAAGTCCTCACATCCATGAAGAAAGAGGCAGACCTTGCAGGAGTGAAAATTGTAACAGGAGACACGAAAGTCGTCCCCCACGGCAAGGGCGACAGGATATATATAAATACAACAGGAATCGGGCAGTTCAGAGGGCCGGTACAGAGAAGAGAGATAAAGAAAGGTGATCGTATAATCGTAAGCGGCTCCGTGGGAGATCACGGCATTACAATTATGTCTCTGAGAAATGATCTTAAATTTTCAGGCAACCTCAAATCCGACTGCGCTCCGCTGAACGGAATGATCGGCGAGGTATTAAACAAATACCCTGAGAGCATTAAATTCATGCGCGACGCCACAAGGGGAGGAATCGCCTCTGTCCTCAATGAAATTGTCGACAATCAGGATTTCTCTGCAAAACTCATAGAGGACAGCATACCTGTTTCAAATGAGGTGAAAGGAATCTGCGATATACTTGGCCTGGAACCGGTTTACGTGGCCAATGAGGGAAAAGTTATAATCATTGCAGATGAAAAAGATGCAGAAGGCATAGTGCAGACGCTGAGAGAAAATCAGTACGGTAAAGAAGCCGAGATAATAGGAGAGATAGATTCAACCTATCCCGGCAAAGTATACGTTGAGACATTCATAGGCGGGAAAAGACTTCTGCCTCTGCTCATAGAGGAACAGCTGCCGAGAATATGCTGATTACATATATTACTGTCACCGACTGAAGCAGAGCGCAGTGCCGGGCTCTTCTCATAGAACGGATTTATGAAATTCTTACTCTACTTTATCACTGTCACCCCGGCCGGAGCATAGCGCAGTGCCGGGGTCTCATAGAGTGAATTTATTGATACGATGTGTCATGTTTTACCAATGATAAGAAAGTTTAAAAGAATGTATTAAAGGAGAAAATCATGTGTCTTGCCATACCGATGAAAATAGTTAGAATTGATGATATGGTTGCAATTGCAGAAGCCAATGGAGTTGAAACAGCCGTCAACTTTGCACTGATTCCCGATCTGAAAGTCGATGACAAGGTTCTGATTCATGCCGGATTTGTTATTGAGAAGCTCGATCCTGAACAGGCGAAAGAGATAGAAGAGACCTGGGAGGAATACTATAAAATAATTGAAAAAGAAAACAGAAAGGAAGCCTAAGACTTCCTGAATATCCTGTCAATAGTATCACCGAGATCATCCATAGCATAGGGCTTCTTCAGCACACCGAGGAAGCCGTAATTTTTGTAATCTGCCATTACAGGATCGCTTGAATATCCGCTGGAGACGAGAGCCTTTACCTCAGGATTGAGGCCTCTCATCAGATCAAAAGCCTCTTTTCCTCCCATTCCTCCCTTTACGGTGAGATCAAGAATAACAAGATCGAAAGGACTCCCCTTTTCGACGCTCTCTCTGTAGAGATCAACGGCGTCCTCCCCTGTAGCAGCAGAAACAACATTAAACCCCAGACTCTCTATAAGCTTGCCGCAGACGTGCCTTATCATGTCATCATCATCCATGAGAAGAACCGATCCGGTAAAGCTGAATTTCTTATTACCGCTCGGATCTTCGTCACAGCACCTGGCTTCAGCTGCCGGAAGAAGTATTATAAAACGTGCCCCCTTTTCCGGAGACGAATCAAGAACGATTCTCCCTCCGTGATTATCTATAATAGAATAGACTACAGAAAGTCCGAGTCCGGTACCGCTATTTTTTGTTGTGAAGTAGGGATCAAAGATTCTGTGGGCTATTTCCGGAAGGACCCCCTCCCCCTCATCAATAATCTCAATCTTCACGTATTCACCGGCAGGAAGAGAATAGTAATTCTGAATTTCAAGGCTGATATTTTCAGCATTGATAGAAACTGTGCCTCCTCCGGGCATTGCATGAATCGCATTGATCAGTATATTGTTGATAGTCTGCACGATCTGGGACTCGTCAGCCTCGATATCCTTCAGGTCATCAGATATATTGCTGTTAAAGACAATATTAGTTCCGCTTAAGACAAGATCGGGTCCCTTTCTCAATGTATCTCTGATGGACATGAGCTTTTTAACAGGTTCCCCTCCCTTTGCAAAGGTGAGAAGCTGCTCAGTAAGCCCCCTTGCCCTGAAGGCGATAGACTCGGCATCATCAAGGTAGCGGACGCACCGGCCGTCGAGAGTGGAATTCTCATCATTTTTCGCCAGAGAGATACAGCCGATCATGGATGTGAGAAAATTATTAAAGTCATGTGCAATACCTCCGGCAAAAACTCCCAGAGACTCGAGCTTGGATGTATTGAGCATGTGCTCACGCAGTTTCTTCAGCTCAGAGACATCCTCAATTACGACAACGTAGCCCTGAAGCTTCCCTGTCGTAGTGCTGAGAGGAGTGCACTTAAGAGCAACATCTCTATCCTGCCCATCCCTGTGTTTGACTACACCGCTTTTATAAATATTCAGAGAATTTATTCCATTTATAAAATTATCAGACTCAATATCAAAGGGAAGACCATCTTCTGTTGTGACAGACAGAATCTCGGAAAGTCTTCTGCCCTGAGCCTTTTCCGGACCCATTTTCATTATGTAGCAGGCGCTGATATTTGCTGATTCAATTATGAGATCTTTGTTTAGAGTTATAACGCCCTGATCTATAGTACCGAGAGTTGTACGGAGTTTTTCCTTCTTCTCCTGCAGGCTCAGATTCGCCTGCATTATATCATCCTGTGAGTTATTCATCTCCTCATTGAGATTTTCAATCTCTTCATACTGTGCCTCAAGCTCCTCATACTGAGCCTGAACCTGCTCTGTAATCTCCGCCTGATCCATGGCCTGAGTTTTAATTATTTCAGACTGCTCCGTATTGAGTGCATCAAATCTTTCGATTTCAGGTATATTCTTATATGCCAGATAGGCAACGATCATCATCATCAGTATAAAGTAAATCTGACGCGAAATCATAATGCCGTAGTTCACATTTCCATCGGTATAGGTATAAAAGGGCATCGGGACCCCGCTGTTCCATGCCAGGATAAGGAACAGGATCCAGTTCAAAAAAAACAAAATACGTCATAATAATATAGACCTTTTTGTCATATAAAAACTGGAAAGCTATCAGTGTAGCCAGAGATATGCCGTATACATTTATACACTGGGTGGCATAGAGCCAGTCTATCTTAACAGTGTAGCTGTATCTTGCGATAAAGGGTATAACAGAGACTATAAATGCTATCACGAGAGGACAATGCCCCATGCCGGCCAAAGCTTTTTTTCGTTTATATATGATATAGGATAGAAGCACAGCCAGACAGTAGAAAGATACTGTAGGCAGAACGGTCAGAATATCATGCCCCGCAAGGAGCTGAAAAATTGTAGCAACAGATGAGGTGAGGGCAATTACGCCGAGGAAAATTCGAGCTCCTCTTATTTCAAGTATCTGACGCGGAGTATATTGAGGATCGGCAGTCACTGCTTCATTTTTTCCCGCATAAATATTTTCACTCATAAACTTTAATCCTCAATACACTTTTTAACCGGCAGGACACCGGAATTCAACACTTAAATTCAATATAAAACTGCACTAAAAGAAATCAAGCATAATATTCAGGAGGGGGACTCATTCATGCCAAGATGGGCTCTGACCCCGGAAAAAAAGTTAAAGAGATTCACCACAGAGGCACGGAGATCACGGAGAAAAAATCCAGCTTAAAGTCATTACTTAGCAATAAAACTCAGT
>CAYNFB010000093.1:0-11285 GCA_964396355.1 uncultured Leptospirales bacterium
GTTCGGAAACAGGCTCATAATCAAAAATTTTCTGTTCTGCTATTCTTATACGGAAAGCTCTGTCGAAGTAGTAGGAGTTCCCTTCCCTGTCGCGGTAGTACTTCCAGTCAGGCATCTGGGAAAAGACAAAGTTAAACTGCAGAAGGACGGCAGGAAAAATGAATAGAAAGACAGAGCGTCTCATCAATCACCCTGGCTAAAGCATAAATAAAAGAAAAATGAGACCGCCGATCATCATCACAAAAACAATGTAAACAAGAACACTGAGAACAGTTTTTCCCTCTCCATTCCCGGATTTCACCTCAGGCTCATCTCTCTTAGCCTTCGTTATCTCAGTCTGGATCTTAACGTTTTCCTCTTCAAATATCTTGGCGTATATTCCTTTTGCCACAAGCGCATAGAGGACGTAACCGTTACCTTCATTTGAAACTTTATCAACAATACGGCCCAGAACAGGCTGAGGATTTCCCTCATCATCTCTTGCTTTATAGGCATCGAGTATTTTTGAAGAGACATCATCATTGCCCCGGAGCATGACGTATATTTTTTCACCCTGTTTGACTTCATTAACGAAGACGCCCTTTACCGGAGAAAGTACAGATTCTCCTTCAACAATAAATTTCGCCCTTTCTTCAATTGCGTCTATTACCCTGTCAAAATCACTTTTCTCTTCCGCCTGCTGGGGAGCAGAAAACTCCTGTTCAGCCTTTTGTTCAACTTCGGGAACCATTATGCTTATTCCTGCAAGATCAACATCCATCGAGTTAGACTGTTCAAGGTCGACCTGGGTCTTTATTTGTTCAGTACCAAAACTTTCTTTAAGGATGTCCTGAACTGCAACAGAAAGATAGTCAAGGTTTAGACTCTGCACGTCAGGAAAGACATCGGCCTTTATAAACGAATCAATAAGATCATCGCAGAGCTTATCAGATTCAACGACGTCGTCCCCGGTCTCATAAATCTGCATATTTTTGTATAGACTCTTCCAGTCATCGAAGATCCTCAACCTGGTAAAGATACTGCTGTTTGATGACATAACAGTTCTTATGGCAGATATATATTCATTAGCTACATTGATAAAGGCGAGAAAAAATCCCGAGGTATCCATATCGGGAATGATAAACTTGCCCTTGATTACAGTAACATCCTGAAGTTTTCCGCTGGCCATGAGCTTGGCGCTGGACATATCTCCATCAGTATACTTAAGTGCAGCTTCAATTCTTTTAGCCTTCTCATTAATATTATCAAACTGATCGCTCATTCTCTATTCCTGTCCTTCTGCGATGGTTTTCTCAAGTATTTCATACTTTTTTTGAGGTGTCAGGTTTATCAGTCTCTTCACACCGCTTAAAATTCTTGGCGCATATTTCACTGAAGTCTTTATCAGATAATACCCCTCATCGGGCAGTTTGTCATCAATATCAATTTTATCTGCAGGAATTTTCATCCCCGCAGAAGGTCCAAAAACCTTTACAAGATGTTCTGGAAGAATATACTTTATCGAAAGTTTATCTGTTCCTATTTCCAGTCTCTTGAGCACCCTGAAAGATTCTGCTTCATCTTCAGGCATATTTGACCAGTATTTAGGGTTACCGGAAAGAGCCAAAACAATATCATTGCCGTCTTCACTTACCATAACCAGAACATACGTATTATAGGACTTATATGAAGTCAGAAGGCCGTAGAGGCTGTCATCTCTGACAGCGTTATTTTTATGTTTACTTACCATCATTCACCGGTTAAAAAAAAGACTATACTGATGTATACTTTCCGCTGATCTTTCTTATTACCCTGAGTTTCAGCAGACCTTCCATAACATCCATAACCTTTGCAGAACCCATTCCCAGAAATTTTGAGATTTCATCCACTCCAGCGAACCTGTTTATCCTAAGATAATCAATTATATCACCTTCATTCTCAGAAAGAGGCCCTATATAGTATTTATTATTCTGGCCCAGTCCATCACGGACTACTGCCATTCGATCTTCATTATAATTAGAATAAGAATTAAAAACTGAGTCAATATTTATTTCCGAAATATTAGATATATTGCTCAATTTGATAAAATAATCTCTTCCACGGGAATCGAGTATCAGTTTTACAATAAATTCATCTATAAATGAAGAATCAACAACCTTAATACTTGTAAAATCAAAAAGCAGGGTCTCCCCCTGTTCAATAATCTCCAGTTTTTTTACGGCTGATGAAAACATTTTTCTCCCAACGGGCCTTGTTATCAGATCGGGAACTTTTACCCTGGCCTCTTTCGCCAGTTTTGAGACATTTATAATCATCTTTTCACCTGTTATGCTGATAAAGAAATTGATATCTGCGTTCCGTCAAAATGATCCAGATCATCTCTGTGAAACATATATTTAAGGCCTTTGTCCTTCTTATTGTAAAGTGCCGCCAGTGATGCATTGCCGCTTCTGATGAAAAGACTCCCTTTAAGCCGCTCGACAATTGTATTCACCTGACATAGTCCGTAACCGAAGTCTCTCTTGCTCGATATAGGCTTGGTCAGGGTCATTTCAATCAGCTCAGCAGGCGTACTGTATTCCAGATCGCTTCTTGATTCAAAACTCTTAAGTATGCCTATCCCCGAATCCGAGATTACAAGCCTTGCAATATTTTCGCTTCCCGTACGGTAGGTCTGGATAGCAAGAAAACCCGTATCAAGGCTATGCTCGAATATATTCTGACACAGCTCAGATATGACAGTAACGAAGTAATCGACCACAGCATCACTCATCCAGTACTTCAGAATCAGAGAGGCTCTCTGTCTGAACAGCTTTATAGCCGATGAGATGACCTGCACACCTTTCCTCTCCTTATTGGGAATTTCAATCAGCTCAATGAGCCTCCTGCTTTCCCTGTTCCTCCGGAGAAACATCTTCTCATCCAGAGGTTCATCTATCTGAAAAATTTCCTTTTCAAAAAAATCCATCCGGGAGAGATACTGATGGATAGGCACGGGAATATTAACAAGTTTGATCTTCCCGCCTCTCTTTCTCAGATAATTCCGCCCGAGAAGAAGGAACGATACCATGGAGTAGGGTTCGATAAAGTTAACCCTTGACATGTCTACTGTGACATTTTCACCCATGAGCCCGTCCTGCATGGAGAGTATCCCTTCGAAGATATAGGGATCCCGGAACCTGTCAGGAAGAACTATTCTATTTTCCGTTAAATTGCTCATCATCATATCTTTACATGTGTATGGTACTGTTAATTAATCGGCTTTTTTAATCAGTTACCTGAACATTAATAATACAAACTGCCTTACTTCATAAATTAAAGTACTCAACTCCGGGAAAGTTTAAAAAAAATATTTGATTACTGCAGAGCCTGTGAACAATATTGAACAGAAGACAACAAATAACAGAGGGGTTAAGCCGTGACAAAATCACAGGAGAAGCAGTCAAAAAACAAAAATCTTGAAGAAAAACTTCTTTATAAAAAAGAAAGTTCCTGGCTCGACATAGAAGACAAAGATCAGAAAAAAATATTCGCATTCTGCGACAAGTACAAAACATTCATGGCTGAATCAAAGACTGAAAGGCTCTGCATAAAGAACATAGTATCCACTCTTGAAAATTCCGGATTTAAAAATATCGAAAAAGTTAAATCCCTGAAGAAAGGCGAAAAAATATTTAAAAATTTCAAGGGCAAGACTCTCATAGCCTGTGTAGCCGGAGGAGACATGAGCAGCTTCAGGCTCATCGGCTCGCATGTAGACTCTCCCAGACTGGATCTGAAACCCAGCCCGCTCTACCAGAATTCCGAACTCGCACTGCTTCAGTCCCATTACTACGGAGGAATCAAGAAATTTCACTGGGTAAACACTCCTCTGGAACTTCACGGAATTGTATTTACAAAGTCGGGAAAAGAAGTTGAAGTCCACATAGGCAGCAGTGATTCAGAGCCGAAATTCATAATTCCCGACCTCCTGCCCCACCTTGCCAGGGAACAGATGAAGAAGGAAGCGGGTAAAATAATCGAAGGCGAAGAGCTCAATATCATATGCGGCCACATACCCGTAAATGATAAGGATATAAAGGATAAAATCAAATTCAGTGTTCTGAAACATCTTAATGGAAAATACGGCCTGACGGAAGAGGACTTCATCTTTGCCGAGCTGGAATTTGTACCTGCTCAGAAGCCGGTAGACATCGGATTTGACAGCGCTCTCATAGGCGCCTACGGCCAGGATGACAGAGTCTGCGTCTACACATCACTGATGGCAATGGCCGGCACAGAAAAACCTGCACATACAGCAATTGCATACTTCTCCGACAAGGAAGAGACCGGTTCATACGGTGACACCGGTGCAGAAAGTCTTGCTCTTCTTAATTTTGCAGATGAATACGCAAGGCTCGCATCGCTGAAGGAATCACCGCTGAAGATACTTGAACAGTCAAAATCACTATCCGCAGATGTAACCGGCGCAATGGATCCCACATTTTCATCAGTAAATGACCCGCAAAATGTATCCTATCTCGGCAAAGGAGTATCAATAGAAAAATACGGCGGAGGGGGCGGCAAGTACAATACAAATGATGCCCATGCGGAATACATGCAGCATGTAAGAACTATTGCAGAAAAAAACAATGTGCCCTGGCAGACCGGAGAAATGGGAAAGATTGATATAGGCGGAGGGGGAACCATTGCAATGTTCATGTCCAGGTACGGCATGGACTGCGTCGATGCAGGCCCGTCAATGCTGGGCATGCATTCAGTCTGTGAAGTAACATCCAAGGCGGATATATATTCGGCATATCTGCTCTATAAGGCATTTTTTAAAGACTAGAATTTTATCAGGCGGGCCGGGAATCCGGCCTGTCTGATGATATCAGTTAAAAACTTCTTGATTATGCAGTGGAGTACTATTATCTGTTGACATTGGTCAGGGTATCAGACCAATAAAGGATTGATATTATGGTCAATAAAAAAACACTATTTCATATTTCACTATATTTGTCTATGACGGCGGCATTCATCTTCGGGTTTGCCGATTTATACATTGATAAAAATTTCGAAAGACTCCATATCTTCCTGTTCAATCTCACAAGCGGCGGATTTACAATACTCTATCTCACTGAAAGCCGCAGAATCCCCTCGGCACGAACTATTCTGTTCTTTATACTATCAATTGTCTATGCTGTACTTGCATTCTTTGAAATATACACAGCTGCGGCAGTAACGGGTCTTGTTCTTGCCGTAATTGTAGAGATCTGCAGGGAAAGACGTTTGAATTTTTTCCCCGGTCATTTTTTCAAAATAGATGAAGATACGTCTTCAAAATTTCACGACGCATCGCTGCTCTGTCTGGTCATGGCACTCTGTCTTTCATCATTGGTGATTTTCAATGAAGTATACTTCCACCTTTTCAAACTGGAGAAGCTGACTCTGAATGTTTTTTTCCTTGGATTCTCCTTTCCAGTTTCGCTGATAACGTTTTCAATTATATTCGGTATAATCGATAAAGAAAAGTTCAGGCTGCTCACTATTGCAGAACATTTATTCTTCTGGTTTATCTGCGGAGGCGTGATAATTTTCTTCATCCTGATAATAATGCAGTCATTCCCGGGCGAGGTATTTATATCATTCTTCCTGTTCTTTACTGTACTTGCTATATTTATAGCCTTCTTCAGGTACGGATCCAGAATGCAGCAGAAATATTTTCTCGTTTCAGGGATGTATTTTCTCCTGTTTTCGGCTCTCACAGGAATAGTATATATAGTATTGTCTAAATTCACATTCTATAAGGACTACGGAAAAATAGTTCTGAGAATACATGCATTCGCCTCTCTATACGGATGGAATCTCACAGGCATGATGGTTATACTGAGATGGGACGACTTTCCCATTGCCCTTAACACCGGAAAAATACTGTACTTTCACTGGTTTATAATTATGTTTCTGGCGCCCCTGGCCAAATTCTATTCACCTCTGGCTGTTCCGGCAGTCGTTACATACACTATCTTCATCACAATATTTTTCTTTTCAAAAAATAAAATCAGAAGGACTTAATAAGGCCGGCGAAGACTTCCTCCCTCTGGTCAGGCCCCTGGGCCAGCCTTAAATCAAATCTGCATCCGCTCATATCACTGGAAATATTTTTTTTGTAAGCCCCGTAGGAAGGTTCTGCAAAATACGAGAAGAGAAGATCAATGACCTTAACACCGGCAAAGGCGCCCAGGGCATATTTCCCCTCTATCTGATCTGCATGATAGATGCCGTAGCCTGCAAGACCCATCTCGGAGAAATAGAAGGCCCACCCTGTTTTTCTCCATCCCTTATAGAACATCCCTCCGCCGGGTACAAACAAAGAGACAAGAGCCGACACAGAATCCCTGTCCTCAAAGAGCGGCGGAAGCAGCCCCCTCCGGCTGTACTGAGAGGAGAGCTGATCGTAAAAAGTTGCGGTATATGTCAGAGGCAGAGAGGCCCATAGAAATATCTGAAGCCTCTGAGTCCTGTCTGATTTATCACCGTCCTGTATCCAGGGAAAGAAATTTACATCATAATCATTCATCATCGAAGGCAGGAGGAAATGAAGTCCCACAAGAGAAAAACCCAGAAGAACTCCTGTACCGTCAATTTTAGAATTCTTCAGCCCGAGATATTCCATAGAAAGATGGGAGCCGTATCCGGGAAGAAGGATGCTTGCACCCGGATTTATGATACAGGTAGCCAGAGCTGATTCTTTTGCAGCTCCGTTTCTCTTATCAAGTTCTCTGTCAGGACCATATTTTTTAACAGCGTTTTCAACCATCTCTCTTTCTAGATCATCTACAAGCAGCGCTGAACGGGGAAACAAATCAAAAACCACCACATCACCTGTCTTCATCCCCTGCGCTGCTGCGACTGAAACATACCGTCCTGTTTCAAGAACTGTCACATTCCCCGATGCTGTTGAAAAAATTCCGTCATGAAGACCGTGCCACTGACCTGCATCAATTATTGCCCTCCTCCGTGAGTCAACAGACTTCACAGTGGCTCTGAGCCGCATGGAGGAGAGCATCAAAGCAGTCTCCCTTGCAGCCTTTAGCGGAAGATTCACGGGTATGCCGGAATGGAGTATAATTCTCTTCTTAAATTTTTTAAACTGGTCATTTACCGGATAAACAGACATGGAAAGAGTAAAATTCCCGGGTCTTCCTGATGCCTCAAGTACTATATAGATTTTGAGATTCATTCTGGCGGATGCCTGGTTGAAGAGATCAAAGGCATCTTTCCCTTCGGTTCTCTTCATATATTCAATTTTCCTGTTGTATTCAACGGGTATGAATCTGCCTGTAGAATTCAAAACATCGAGTATTCTCAATTCACTATTCTTCAGTATATCATCAATTACGTAATTCCCTGTAAACCGGGGAAATACGGCAATACTTCCCTGCGGGATTTCAGCCGCTGCAGCAGCTGCCGAAATTATTATAAAAACAAAAACCGGAAGAAAAAACCGTAATTTCATTCTAAGTCCTCACTATTCCCAGGTGCTGATAAATTATTTTTTTGAAGCTTTTCTTCTTGATTAATAAACACATTAAAAATATTGTTTCTTTAAAAATGGCCTTTAATCTATGAAATTTCTGATACATCTTGTTACATTTTCAATTATCTTCTGCAGCATGACATCTTCTGCTAAAGCAACGGACAGGGGGCATAGCGCTGGCGTTACCCATATCTTGTCCGGCGGGGCATCTGTGCCGACATCATATTACAGTGAATACCTTAATAATGGATTCAATATCAATTATAATGCATTATATAAATTTCCGATCCTTTCAGGCAACACTTATTTAAATGGTGGAATTTCTTATTACTCATTTGAACTGGATGGAGCAGAAAATACGTCTCTCAGGCAGGCCGATCTTAACGCAGGAGTTCTGATTTCCCATCCGTTTAAACCTTATTTCGAGCCCTTCGCATGTATATCAGGACACGCAATCTACAGTAACCTGACCACGGAAAATACCAACAGAACCGAGCATGCACTTAATCCTGGAATTTCTATCAGTGCTGGAAGCCTGATGTATATAGGCAATGGAATAGGCTTTTACTTCAATACTGAGTATATGAGAACCTCTCTTTCAGAAAAAACTTTAGCCCCCCTGAATATAACAGGAGGAATAACATATAATTACAGCAATGCCCGGGAGGAGTCAGGCGGTACATCCGCAAGAATCCTTCTCTATGAAAAAGGCATGGACCGTTTCAGAAAAAAGGATATTACAGGAGCTAAAGAAATATTCATTAAACTCAGTGAACTCGACAAGGACTATCCCGGTCTGGACTATCACATAAAGAGAATTGAAGAAATTGAGGGGAACAAGGATGCAGCCGACAAGATGAGCAGTAAAGGAAATCCTATCAAAGCGATACCCTATCTTGAGTTATGTTCCCCCTATTTCAACGACTGCCAGAAAAAACTATTCAGAGTTAGAAATAGATTCAGACCCTACGTTAACCAATGGCTTAAGTCCGGGATAAAGGATTACGAAAAGAAAGACTACGGGAAATGTATAAGAACCATGCAGAAAATCCTGCTCGTTGATCCGCTCAATAACAATGCCGCAATATATCTTCCAAGAGCCGTGAAGAGACAGAAGGCAATTGAGACACTTCAGGGAAATTAAAATGAGAATAAGAAACAAAGCAATCCTGATTTTCATAGTATTTACAACTCTGATTATTACTCCTTTTTCGGCATTTATCATGAACCTAATCGAAAAATCCGTGCTTCAAAATGTAATTACTCAGAATGTCATGAACACCCGCGTATTTTCAAAATCTGTATCAAACACACTGATGATGAACGGAGGAAACATCGCCACATCCCGTGTTGACACAAAGGATCTGCTGCTCATGCTTGAACCTCTTCGGGAAAACGGCCTTGTTTATGCAGATGCTGTGCTGATATCATCAGATCCTGGAATAAACGGCACAATACTTGCCTCAATAGTTCACGACGATAAATTGATTAGATATAAAGAGACCCCGGGAAGAATACCTGAACATGAAATAATAAGACTTCTCAATCAGAAAGAACATTTCCGCGAGTTTATTATTGATGAAACATACATTGAATTTTTTTCTTTCGGGAGACTACCCGGAAAACCACCATTCTGCGTTACGAGAATAATAGTAAAAAAATCTGCAGCAATGAAGTCTGCATCAGAAATTAAAAAATATATGAGCAGCCTGAATCTGATTACTTTCTTCATAGTCCTTATTCTTGCAGCTATTTTTGGAGGATATTCGACCAAACCGATTAAAGTTTTTACAATGGGTGTAAAAGAAATTGAGGCAGGGAATTACAGCCACAGGGTTCAAATCAAATCCCATGATGAGATTGGGGAACTGGCTATGACATTCAACAACATGGCAGCCATGATCAATTCAAAGATGGCAGAGCTTAAAACAGCTAATATTGAACTAAAAAAAATGGACACCCTCAAAGATGAATTTCTGGCCAACACATCTCACGAGCTGAAGACTCCCATACACGGAATAATGGGGCTCTCAGAATCACTGCTTGACGGAGTCTGCGGTGAACCGAACAGCAACATGAGGCATATTCTTGAGATGATATCAAAGAGCAGTAAACGGCTGTCTCATCTGGTGAGCGATATACTTGACTATTCGAGACTGAAAAACAGCGACATAAAACTCAACAAAACTGCAATTGACATGAAATCTATGACCGATGCAGTAATTACTATTTTGTCAGCCATTACATCAAAAAAAGATCTTAAGATAATAAATGACATTAAGCCGGGTACGAGCATCGTCTTCGCAGATGAAAACCGGCTTCACCAGATAATGATTAATCTCATTGGCAACGCAATAAAATTTACCGAAGAGGGAGAAATCCGGGTCAGCTCCAAAAAAGTCGACAATGCACATATAATTGAGATATCCGACACGGGAATCGGCATTCCGGAGCATAAGCATGAAATAATTTTCAGGTCATTCGTTCAGTCTGACGGTTCCATTTCACGAAATTACGGAGGGACAGGACTGGGACTTGCAATCACAAAGGACTTTGTTGAACTTCACGGCGGCAGAATCTGGGTCAAATCAGAACCTGGAAAAGGATCTCAGTTCTCTTTCACTCTGCCCGCTACATCTGAACTGCCGGTGCAAACAGAAGAAAAAGCAATCATTACTGAGAACTTAAGTCTCTATGATGAGGTGAAAATTCCGGAAAATAAAAATTCCGAGGACCTTACCGGAGCGAAGATACTGGTAATTGATGATGACCCTATTAATCTTCAGATACTGATAAATCACCTCACTGTCGAAAAGTACAACGTTGTTTCAGCTTCCGGCGGTAAAATTGGACTCGAGTACATCAACGGAGATCAGAAATTTGACCTGGTACTGCTCGATGTTATGATGCCGGAAATATCGGGGTATGAAGTCTGCAGCAGGATAAGAGAACAATATAACTCCTACGAACTCCCTGTAATTATGCTTACCGCAAAGAACAGACCAAACGATGTACTTGCCGGTCTGTCCATGGGTGCCAATGATTATATAACAAAACCCTTTGATAAAAATCAGATCCTCATGAGGATAAAAAACTACGTATCCCTGAAGAAGGCTATAGAGAAAGAAAATAAATTCATCGCACTTAAACAGGAACTTGAAATAGCCAGAACTATTCAGCGTGAAACACTGCCTCAGTCCATTCCAGATATGAAGAAAATCAGGATCACGTCACGTTATGAACCAATGATGGAAATAGGCGGAGATTTCTATGATTTCTGCGAAATAGACGAGAACAGAATAGGCATACTGATTGCAGATGTAACAGGCCACGGAGTACCTGCTGCACTGATCAGCTCTATGATAAAGATAGCATTCCGCACATCAAATGAATATCTGGCAGAGCCCGCGGCCCTTCTGGAGAAACTAAGCAAGGCTCTCTTTGCTCATATGAGCGGCAGATTTATCACAGCATTTTATCTTTTCATCGATACAGAAAAAATGGAAGTATCCTACTCAAATGCCGGACACTGGCCCATGTATCTTATAAATCAGGATTCCACTGAGATTAAAGAACTCACAGTTAAAGGAAGACTGGTCGGAATTGACAAAAATCCAATATTCAATAATGCTTCAGCTAAAATCAACAGTGGAGACCGGATAATACTGTTCACCGATGGTCTGATTGACTAGAGAAACAGTGAGGGAGAGATACTGGGTGAAGAAAAATTCAGACAAATAATTACAAGCAACCATGACGCAGCTCCGCAAATCCTGATAGACAAAAT
>CAYNFB010000094.1:0-7088 GCA_964396355.1 uncultured Leptospirales bacterium
GGGCTCTTTTCCCTGAAGGAATGTTGCGTTCAGCTTATTGAAGTCTGACAGTTCTTTTTTTACCGCCGCAGACGCGCTTTCAGTCAGCAGAATCAGCAGAAATATGAGAATTGTGAACCTTCCTGCCCACCAGCGTGGAGCCTCTGACTTCGGTAATTTCAATTTCAATTTGTCTGCCAATATCTTCTTTATCCCCTTCAAAAACTACCGGATGATCGAGGTGGGTCTTACCCGAAACCTCGGAATCAGATCTTCTGCTTATCTTATCGGCTATTGCCTTCTCTTTCTTGTTAATTCGGCTCTTCAGTTTTTCAAGAGAAATTTTTCTCTGGATAGAAATTAATTCGTTGAGACGGCCTATTTTCTGATCTCTTGTCAGCTCCTCCTCCATGGTGAAGGAAGGCCTTCCCTCTCTTGGAGAATAGCCGTACATGACTGCGTCATCATTTTCGATTTTTTTTACAGCGTCAAGAGTCTCATGGAAGTCTTCTTCAGTTTCTCCGGGGAAGCCTACTATCAGATCTGTTGACAGGGCGTAGTCAGGAAGTTCTTTTTTTATCGTATCTATGGCATTGTTGTAGTGGGACATTGTGTACTGACGGTTCATCATCTTCAGCATTCTGTCTGACCCGCTCTGAAGAGGCAGGTGTATGCTTCTGGATATTACCGGATTGTCTTTTATCACACGTACAATGTCTCCCGAGAAGTCCATGGGATGAGATGTGAGAAAGTTCACCTTTATAAGTCCCTCTACAGATGCGGTTTTTTCAAGGAGACTGTAGAAGGGAATGTCTCCTGAGTCCTGGCCGTACTGGTTGACATTCTGCCCCAGAAGAGTTATTTCGGTAAAGCCTTCTGCGGCAAGATCCTTTATAAAACGCACTATTCTGTCCGAAGGGAATGATATCAGTTTGCCTCTCACATAGGGGACTATGCAGTAGGAACAGAAATTTTCACATCCGTGTGTAATAGTAACGAATTTATGCCACGGATGGCTATCTTTGTTCTGTATCAGGTCATCCCTCAGTCTTTCGGCAAAGTCTTCACTGTCCTGGGAGATGAATTCTTTCTGACCTTTATTACTAAGGTAATTGCTGATTATTTTTCCCGCAAGGGGAGACTGGTAGGGGCCGATGGCAAGATCTGCAATGCCTCTTGACAGTATATCA
The DNA here is from genome assembly GCA_964396355.1 of uncultured Leptospirales bacterium. Taxonomy (GTDB): domain Bacteria; phylum Spirochaetota; class UBA4802; order UBA4802; family UBA5550; genus CAYNFB01. The sequence goes on from CAYNFB010000094.1 coordinate 1,170, forward strand.
TGACCGATTCTCTGAGCCATACAGCCGGCAACGACGACCAGTCTGCCCGGCCTGGCCTTTGATCTCTTTGCCTCTTCAATTCTCGCAAGGGCTCTCTTCTCTGCATGGTCCCGTACCGAACAGGTATTGAATATGCATATATCCGCCTCGTTGATGCTGTCTGCTTCTGAAAATCCGCTGCCCTTCAGAGAAGTCTGCATCAGCTCCGAGTCTCCCTTGTTCATCTGGCATCCGAATGTTTCTATGTAGAACTTACCTGTCATTTATTCAGCCCGGCCTTTACGTAGATTGCGTCTAAATTTTTGTAATATCTGTTGAGATCGAAGACTGCATCTATCTCCTCTGTGCTGACCTTTTCTGTTATCTGATTTTCTTTGAGTATCAGTTCCTTGAGACTGCCTTCTTTGGCCCATACTCTCATTGCATTATCCTGAACGATCTTGTATGCAGCCTCTCTGGACATTCCTTTTTCTATGAGGAGAAGGAGCAGCGACTGGGAGTAGAAGAGGCCGCCTGTCTTGTTTATGTTCTCCATCATGTTCTCGGGATATATGTGCAGGTTCTTCAGTATGAAGCTCATCCTGTCCATGAGATAATCAAGGGCGATTGTAGAGTCCGGGAAAATTACCCTCTCAGCTGATGAATGGGATATGTCTCTCTCGTGCCAGAGTGTGATATTTTCCAGAGCCACGTTGATGTTTGATTTTATAACTCTTGAAAGTCCGGTTACTCTTTCGGACAGGATAGGGTTTCTTTTGTGAGGCATTGCCGATGATCCTTTCTGTCCCTTCTGAAAGGGCTCCTCTATTTCACGAACTTCGGTTCTCTGGAGATGTCTGATTTCTGTTGCCAGCTGATCCATGGTTCCTGCTGTGATTGCAAGGGCGGCCATGTATTCAGCATGTCTGTCTCTCTGAATTACCTGTGTGGAAACCGGATCGGGGGAGAGACCCATCTTTTCACAGACTTCCTTTTCAATCTCAGGGTCAATATTGCTGAATGTTCCCACGGCTCCTGAAAGTTTACCGTAGGATATTCCCTCAACGGCTCTTCTTATTCTCTCTCTGTTTCTCTTAAATGCCTCGTAGTAGAGAGCCATCTTCACTCCGAAGGTCGTCGGTTCTGCATGGACTCCGTGTGATCTGCCCATGCAGGGGACATTCTTGTACTTCAGTGCATTGTCTCTAAGTGCATCTATTATTATGTCAATATCTGTCAGGAGAATCTCACCTGCCTGCTTGAGCTGCATGGAAAGGGCGGTATCTCCAATATCGCTCGATGTTAGTCCGTAGTGTATATGTCTGCTTTCGGGCCCGACTTTTTCTCCCACTGCGGTTAAAAATGCTATGACGTCGTGGTGGACCTCGCTTTCAATCTCCAGTATCCGATCCAGATCGAAGTCGGCCTTTTCTTTTATTACTTTGAGATCCTCTTTGGGAATCATTCCTCTTTCTGCGTAGACCTCGCAGACTGCAATTTCTATATCGAGCCAGATGCGGAATTTATTTTCCAGTTCCCATATATCTGCTATTTCTTTACGTGAATATCTTGGTATCATATTGGGCCTCTTCTTATAATTTATTGTAGTAATTCTGTCTGATTTATAGTTTCTAAATAATCCTTTGACATCAGAATTGTCAGCCTGATGAAATAGAATAAATCTGCAGCAGGTAGAGTTTTAATCAAGGATTTTTCTCCTTTATATGCGGGGGGCGGTAATTTTTTCAGGAGGTCTGATCCTCCAGATGTGAAATATTGATCATGGCATCCTCGAAGGAATCACCGCACAGCTCTCTGGTTGGTGAAAAATTTATACATACTGCGGGGCGTGATTTGTATATCCTGCAGCTGTTGTCCTTCTGGAGATTTATACATCTTACTCCTGCTTTCTTGCCGTTTTCCATCCCGGGAATTTCAGATGAGATGGAGGGGGCTATGCAGCAGGCAACGCACATTCTGCATTTCATAGTACATCCTGTGATTTTTGTTTACCATTTATTTTAATAACAGTGATAAGTAAAGAAAAATTGAATAATTAATTTTTTCTCTCATGGGGAGCTGTATCTTGAATCTATCCTAAAAATAATAATATCATATTACAGTGTTTTTGTTAATGTGGGAGGAATATATGATTTTATATACTGGAGCCCTCGACAGAGTCCGTAACACCTTCTCCGGTGCTGAAATATTAACTCAGCGCAAGGTTGTCATGATGTTTAACTGGGATATTATTCTGATAGCCCTCATGGTTACTTTAACTATTGCCTCTTCTTTTATCAGCCATGAGAGGTTATTTCAGTTTCTTCCATTCACCGGAACAATCATCTCAGGAGCGGTGTTCAGTCTTTTCTTCCTTACAAAAGGAAGGTATGGACTGTCTGTTACAGCTTTTATGCTCTTTGCTGCAATCGTCGTCGGAGCGGGGATGGCGGGTAAATACTATCTTGCCCCTCATTCGGGATTTGCACTTGCATATTTCTGTCAGGGTGTTATTGTCTTTGGTGCTCTTTTTGGCAATGCATTTCTTGTGGTGGGAGTAACTCTGTACTTTATCGCATGTCAGACTGTCTACTTTGTAATGATTAAAGGCATGTATGACGGGCTTCTTCTGGATTCAATTAAAAACAGCTATCTCGACAGTGCCGCCGCCCTGATTATAACTATGGGCATTTCTATTCTGATTATAAAGACCTTTGAACAGGCAATATTGAGCATGAGGGCAGATAATTCTGACAAGAATGAGCAGGTTCAGCGTATCACATGCATGGTCGATTCGGCCGGAACCATTCACTGCAGGCTTAATTCTACAATAAAATTTGCAGGAGAAGCAATAAAAAAACTCATGGGGAATCATCAGAGTCAGTCCTCTTCTCTTGAGGAGCTTTCATCAATTATGGAGGAAATATATGAAAGCTCTCTGAGTACAGTGGAGATCAGCAGAGATCAGAATAATTCGATGGAAAATCTGATGAATATAATAAGCTCGCTGTCTGAATCGATTGATAAAATGAGAAATTTCGGCAACCGTCTTGAGGATGCCTTTAAGGTTTTTTCACAGAGAGCAATAGAGGGTGAAAACTCTACAGTTGAACTGGAGGCAACAAACAGGAAACTTCTGGAAAATTCGAACAGTATTATTTCAATAGCATCCATCATCGATGAATTCTTTGACCGTATAAATCTGCTTTCGCTTAATGCTTCCATCGAAGCGGCCCGGGCCGGAGATTCGGGAAGAGGGTTTGCCGTTGTTGCAGATGAGATAGGCAAACTGGCCGATTCATCTGCATCTGAGCTCAGGCAGATAACTGAGCTTATAGATAGAAACAGAGCAGATGTTAAATCGGCAAGTAGAATTATTGAAGATATTATTGAATTTCTCAGATTTTTTATAGATAATCTCAATGACATGCAGCAGAGTACTGTCGAGATTCGTGATGAAATTGAAAATCAGAAGCTGCTCAGCCAGACCATGGATCTCCACGGCGGAGATATGACTCAGAAGTGCAGCCAGATTGAGACTGCAATGAATGAACAGGAGACCGGAATTAACGAGATCCTTAAATTTATAGAGGATACAAACTCACTGGTGGAGGACAGTACTGTAAACGCGGAAAATCTGCGAAAGTATTCCGTTGAGATGATTCATATATCAGATGAGCTTGATAAGGAGTTCAGCGATAATGCTGCGGTAGATTTAGATAACTGAAGATCTTAAAATTAGACCAGCACAGACTCTTCGATGAACTCTATTGAAAAATTATTGGCCCTCACCGTTAGATCTTCACACTTATGGGTCGGGTCTGATTCTGAGAATCCTCCGGGCCTGAGAACACTGCATCTGAGATCGCCGAATTTTTTTATAAAGTTTTCAGCAAATGAGAAGCATATTTTTTCGATCTCCTCGTCCTTAAATTTAAGATCTCTGCCTCTTATCCCAATGTACATCAGAGTTCCCTCGACCAGACCGCATTGGGCACCGAATCTTCCTGCTCCGTGTAGTCCGGCCGCGGCATCAATAACCTGATTTTCAATTTTTATGCCGAAATATTCGGCCAGATTACAAAGAGTGACAGTTGCACAATTTGTATCGTTATCCCAGTAAAATCTGTGAACTCTGTTCTCAACATCGAATTTATTTTTCATTGCAGTTTCCTGTTCTTACTGTATAGAGAGTATATCACTCTTTTTTTCTTTTTTTCCGTTCTGAGAATTATAGATTATTAAAAATCACGTTGATTTTTAATCAACACCTTTTCTTATGGTATATAGTTAGTTAAAGAGCTTGAGTTGTTTCAGCATATCATGCTTATTCGATAATACTTTTGAGAGAGGATTTTTAACATGATCAGTAATATATATTTTCTGCACCGCAGATATGATGTTTATATGGGAACAACGGGAGGGTAGGCAGAAGTATGTATATTTCAAGAATACTTCTTGATGTGAATAACCCCGCTGTACGGCGTGACCTTATCGGCCTCAAGGGGCTTAATGAAACTCTGGATATATGCACCGGCCGCAGCAAACCTCTTTTCAGACTCGACAGCGTAGCCCTTGATAAAAATAATTTTCTCCAGCCTGTTGTCATGGTCTCATCTAAAAAACCTGATGCAGATGGTGTACCCCCGGGATATTTTTCTTCACTTGAAGTTTTTGATTATAATATCCCCGTACGCAAAGGAATGAATTTTTCTTTTATTTTAAGGGCTAATCCTTCTACGAAGATTTTTTTCCGTGATGTTGAACTGGATGACGCCAAATCTCAGATTAAGTGGCTCGAATCAGAGTCCTATAAAAATGGTTTTGAAATAATTGACTGTGCTGTAACCAGTGAAGGATATATTTCCTGCAGCGAAAGGGAAGAAAAATTTATGTCGGCTATCTTTAAGGGCAATATTAGAGTAACCAGGGATGATAATTTCCGCAGAGCTCTATATGAGGGCGTGGGCAGGGGCAGAGAGTATGGACTGGGGCTTCTGTCTGTGGAGAGTTTTGCATGCAGAGAAAAGAGAAATATGGAAGCAGAGATGAAGGGGCAGCCTGATATTCAGTGACTGCTTCTTCTGAATTGTTCATGGAATTTTTATAAATTGGACTTTACAAAAGTGCTGTGTTCTGAAAAAAATAAAGTATTTACTACGAGGTGCTCATGACAAAAGGAAAATCTCTGTTTATAGCAGTAATTACTCTAATCGGTCTGGTTTCGTATCAGTATATTGATGTTCTCAGGGGCAAATTCTCTCAGAATTTTGCATTGATAGATTCTAAATTTGTCATTAAAGCCCTGCTTACTTTTCTACTTTTTGTTGTTATGCAGTACGCGATGAGAAAGTTTCGAAGCCGTGAGGTTGAGCGTAAGCTGAACCAGGGCAAAGACAACCAGAATGCAGGTAAATCTGAAGAAAATGAGGACTGATCTGACCGTATTAAGATCTGCAGAACAGAATAGAGCCTGTGTCCAGGGCTCTATCGTCTGATAGAATCTTAATGCTCTTCCCCCTTGTTTCAATAAAATTGTAGATTTTATCTCTGTCGGGATGATGATCTATTGTGCCGGTAATAAAGATGGTATCTCCTGACTTGCCTGAAGCGCCGCCTATAAATCCGTGATTATATCCCCTTAATACTATATGCCCCTCACAAATAAGCAGTGATTCAACAGAGTTTTCCTGTGCAGATTTATGTATTGACCGGTCTGATGTTATTATGCTTCTTCTGTCTACAACCATGGTCGAGCATTTTGAATATCCCTGTTTCGTGTGTATCATCCGGATGTTATTTTTCTGCAGGTAATGGAGAACTTCTTTGTCCGTTTTGTCTGTCCGGTGTATGGCAAATTTTCCTGTGCATGCAATATTATATGCAATGTCTCCAGGGTATTTGGGAGAGAGTGAACTTTCGCAAATTGTGATGTCACAG
>CAYNFB010000094.1:7221-11193 GCA_964396355.1 uncultured Leptospirales bacterium
GCAGAGCGGAACTTTTATCGTGTTATATCCGTATTTCTTCAGTTTATTATATACCTGATCTGGAGTTCGGGGATCAATAAAGGCAAGCATCTTTAAGCTTTAATCCATTTCAAGGGCTGACACTATCCCCTGTACTGCATCAAGAGCTCCCGATGCAATGGATACATCTTTTTCTGCAGGCACCTGAAAAACTCTGGGGTTTATCCTTATCAGTGTACTGTTCATTTTTCTTGCGATACTTTCCGATGTCATCCTCACAGTTGCAACGGCCTCACCGGCGCCGATTTCAATTACTGCGAGTTTTCCTCTTTCTTTCATTATCCGTGAAAGCCAGAGATTCAACGCATTCTCCTGGCTGTCTGTTCTGCTGCTCAGCCAGGCATAGTCTCCGAACATCAGGATATTGGGCCTGGCTATCTCTCCGCTCCGGGGACATTCTGGAAATGGCTTACCTGCAAGGAAGGTCTCTTCCTCCACATCAACCACTATGTTCTCATCCTTCCATATTGTATCGCAGCATGGAGTGCTGCACTGAAAATGGGAAATAGAACCGTGACATTCTGTAATTTTATCACTGTCAAAACCGGATTTTTGAAAGTGGCCGTCAACATTTGAAGTAAATACGAAGTAGCCGAGATTCATTCTCCCGGCAATGTCGAGAAGCATTTTAAATCCCCTGTGGGGAATTGTTTTTCTGTATAGATTCATTCTGTGACCGTAGAATCCCCAGGCAATTGAAGGATCATCTCTGAACCACGAAGAATCTGCCATGTCAAAGAAGTTCTTTCCCATCTTCTTCATCGGCGGGTAGGCCTCCCAGAAACCTTCATTTCCCCGGAAATCAGGCAGGCCTGAATCAACACCTATTCCGGCTCCTGCAGTTATCAGGAGAGCATTTGCTTCTTTGATTGCGGCAGCTGCTCTGATCATTTCTTTACCAGTATTTTCATGATTCATCTGCATAATCCTGTTTCAGAAAAAAATTTCATAATTCCGAATTTTGTACAGTTTATGACTGCATATTAACTCAGGCAAGCAATTTTTACCGGCATTACTGAAATAAGGCAATGAGTAATTCAGTCTGAGGAATAAATTATTGCATTATTTAATGCAGTAATTACCGTGAGATTTATATAAATAATTTTTTGGAGGGATCAATATGTCTGAATGCATACTAATAGAAAAAAAAGATTTCGTTGGTCACGTAATTCTCAACAGGGAGAGGGAAAGAAATACATTTACCGAGGAATTCGCAATTGAGCTGAATAACAGCCTGAAACTACTTGATGATGACGATGAGGTCAGGGTAATTGTAATAAAGGCAAAAGGGAAGATCTTCTCCACGGGAATAGATCTGGAAAAATTTAAAGGGAAGACCCCCCTTGAATACAGAGAGATGATTGCTTTGATGAATCTTCACAATAAGACAATTGCTTCTATGAAGAAACCTGTAATCTCATCTGTTCAGGGATTTGCCGTGGCAAACGGAGCAGGACTCGTTCTTGCAAGCGATTTTGCAATAGCCGCAGAGAGTGCAAAATTCGGCACAACTGCGATTAAAGTTGGACTGATATGCCTGGGACCGGCTGCTCCTCTGGCGCGTCATTTAGGACGGAAGAAGCTGCTTGAGATGATATTGACCGGTGAAATGATTTCAGCACGTGAGGCTGAGATAATGGGACTTGTAAATAAAGTTGTTCCCGATGAAGATCTTGAAGAGGAGACAGAGAAGTTTGCTAAAAAACTCGCTGCTCTGAGCCCTCTTGCAGTACAGATCGGCAAGCAGGGAATTTATGCCATGGAGGATATGCCCTATGAGAAGGGAATTGATCTCTCCACCGAGATGTTTGCAGCCCTCTGCAATACAGAGGACTCAATGGAAGGAATTGATGCATTCCTGGGCAAGAGAAAGCCTAAATGGAAGAACCGGTAACGTTCAGGTCAGTCCCGGAGTCCCAGCCCTTTTCTGAAGTAGTAGTATGCTCCGGAAAAAGCAAAGATCAGCGTTAATGCGATAAACAGCGACTGAAGGACCGCATTCCCCTCATACACTCCCAGATAGCCGAATCTTGTTAGGTTTATCATGGGAAAGAGCGGATTTACGTATGCCAGGTTTGAAAAGACTCCGGGAAGTTTTGACACCTCGAAGAATACGCCTCCGAAATAGGCCATGGGCGTGAGAATTATGGCCAGAAGAAAATTCATCCTCTCGAAATTATCCAGAGCAAGTCCTGCAATGAGGCCTAAACATGCAAAGATGAATGAAATAATAGTAAGTACGAGAAAGAAGACTGCCGGATGTTCGATCCTGTATCCCACAAAGAATATTGTTGCAATATAGGTTAGGATTCCAATGAGAAGGCCCCGGAATGTGCCTCCGATAACGAAGGCCATGACCTTTTCAAATGTTGAAAGAGGGTATGTGTTAAGATCCTTCAGCGTATCCTGATACTTCTGAGCTATGATTGAAAATGACGGATTCTGAAATGCAGCAAAAATTGCTCCCATGGCTGCGAGGCCCGGCACCAGAAATGACAGATATCCCACACCTTCAATGCCCACCTGTCGGGTCCTGAGCATTCCTCCGAATACTCCCAGAAACAGCATGTTGGAGAGCAGGGGCGCAAGCAGTGTCTGTATATATACCTTCATGAAACGGCTGATTTCTCTTTTCAGCAGAGCCAGGAATCCGATTCTGTTATAGAATAATTTTTCCACGTTACTTCCTCATTTTCTTTCAGTGTCTGACCAGGTGAAGGAATACATCCTCAAGCTTCCTGGATTCCATTTTGAAATCGCTGTACTGCATTTTCTCTGCAGTAATTTTCTGAAAAACATCACCAATCTGATGTTTCAGAGCCATCAGGTGGAGGGTGGACTTTCCTTCAATCCTCGGGGAGTAATCCGATAAAAATGAAAAATCCACATTATTAAGATCGGAGTCGAAGTGAAATTCCATTGATGTTTCTGCTCCCGTGGTATTGAGGAGTTTATCTTTGGATTCATCAACTATCATCCGGCCTTCATTGATAACTATTATTCTGTCGCATAATTTTTCAGCCTCTTCCAGATAGTGGGTCGTGAGAATGATTGTTGTTCCCTGGCTGTGCAGCTGTTTAAGATACTCGTAGAGAGAATGTCTCAGCGAGATATCTACTCCTGCTGTGGGTTCATCGAGAATGAGCAGATCCGGCCTGTGAACCAGGGCCTTTGCAATGAGAAGCCTTCTCTTCATTCCTCCCGAGAGCTCACGGGGCTTTACATTCTTTTTCTCTGAAAGGGAGAGACTTGTGAGCAGCTCGTTGATGTAAGTGTCGTTGTTTTTTATTCCAAAGTACCCTGACTGATTTTTCAGAACTTCACCTGCAGTGAAGACGTAGTCGAAGGTCACCTCCTGGGGTACTACTCCGAAGAGACGTTTTGTTGCAAGTTCGTTTTTGTCAAGATCGAAGCCGCCAATGGAGATCTCGCCTGCGCTTTTTTTTACATTTCCTGCAAGTATATTTATAAGAGTGCTCTTGCCCGCTCCGTTCCTGCCCAGGAGCGCTACAAACTCTCCCTTCCGGATTGAAAAGGATACATCTTTTAAGGCCTCTTTGCTGCCGGCCTCATAGGTCTTTGACAGGTTTTTTATTTCAAGCATATTCATTTCTCCGTGAATCCAATCAGATCCAGTATTTTTTCTGCGCCCGGTCTGGGCCTTCCCTCAGAAGGGAAGGCGTGTATGTGAAGTGCAGGGTTAAAGTTCAGCTCAATTACTGCGTAGTTAAATTTTCCGGTTTCCTCATCAGTTGGAGGACAATTTAAATCCTTTATTACAATGTCGGCGCCGCATATTACAGCTCCTGCAGACCTGGCAGATGCCAGTGCAATGTCCTTGTATTCCTGAGGCATCACATCGGTGAAGTCAATGCTGTCTCCGCCGGTGCTTATATTTGAATTTTTTCTTAGATAAGAATCAATACACGCATT
>CAYNFB010000095.1:0-2433 GCA_964396355.1 uncultured Leptospirales bacterium
GGTGAGCCAATCGACTCACGTTGGGCTGTCCCCAGGGCTTTTCATTCTCATCATCCGCGGGTGATGCGATAGAACAGCGGGTCCACACCAGTTCTGTGGACTTATCAAGAACCGAGCCTTTTGAGAGAACTCTGTAGATTTTCTCACTGTAACCCAGTGTACAAAGAAGAATAAAAGAAAGAACCAGCAAAATCCTCTTCATTAATCTCTCCTCACGCATCTGGCGTAGTGAAGATTGTCCTTCGTCTTCAGATCAACAATGTTTGTAATATCCACATCCCCCCATCCGAAATCCACTACCTGAGGATTTGAGGACTTAAAAAATATAATCCAGCCGTACTCGGTGAAAGTGTCGTCATCGGCAACAAATATCTTGGAAGTAGCCGTCCAGTAGCCTACATTGACGTCATTTCCAGTATTAGGAAAAAAATCAGAATCAACAAGAGGATCAATTTTATTGAAATTCAGAATTGTAAACAGCTCAGATAATCTCGGAAGTCTCCAGTCATCAGACCATGTAAGAGGTGCGGCCTCATCAGAACAGGTATCAGACCCTGCCTCGCTCAATATATTACTCCCGGTAGAAACACTGCATCTGGTCCATTTCAGACCAGTCACATTATCCTCCACTATATCATCAGTTTCTACAGCATCTTCCATAACTTGAAGGCTAATCGGCTCAGGCAGGCCATTATAGAATCCGTCATCTCCGGTCTCTACAGTAACAGAACTTCCCGTATCCGGAATTTTAAAGTATACTGTTCTGTAGGCATCGTCCTGAACAATATCGTAGGGTTCAATAAAGTCCCTTTCCTCAATCATTGCATCGAGAATTTTATCATCAAGGCATCCGGTAACTGCCGTCATAAACGGCAGTATACAGAAAAGAAATATAATAATTCTAAAAAATGCCATAGTAATTGATTAAACCGCCCTTATGTGTTAATTCTCGTCACTATCCGAATAATGTCAATATATTAATAGTATTAATCTTTTCTCTTAATGGTTTATTTTTAATATACATTTTACGATTCAACGCATTTTTACAATAGTAATTAATAAAAATTTCTTGATTCAACAATATTCATTCTGTTATATTAGATAGAATTACTTCCATTTGATTTATCAATACCGTTACCGGAGAATATCATGATAACTAGAACCTTCGCGCAAAAAGCGGCAAAGATACTGCTCCTGATACTGCTTATTTCACCTGCACTGTCAGCCGCACCGGTGACTCTTGAGGAGACTAAATTCCACGTCACTATTCTCAGGGACGGTAAGGCCGAAATACTCTACACCATCATATTTACAGAACATCAGACAAGAGACAGAATCCGGTCAATAGGACAGTTCATAGAGCCCATGACAGTAATAGAATCATGGGGAGAAACATCGGGCAAAAGATTCAATGTTAAGATGAAAAACAGCGGAAACGGCTACTATGCAGCTGTATTTGACAGGACAACATCGACAGGAAAAAAATATACAGTCAATATTCGGTACAGGGTGGATAAGAGCCTGATCGATTCAACGAAGTACAAGAGTCAGGACTACGCCGTGTTCTGGTGGCCTCCCATACAGTGGGCGCTGCCTATTAAGAAACAGACAGTGCAGATAATAACTCCTCTTGAAATTCCAAAAAAATATAAAAAAGCCCGGCAGATAAAGGACGATCTGGTGAACAAAACAGGTCTCGTTGCCAATACAGATATTGTTAAGGCAAATAACAGGTGGGTCTACTATCCTTCCAAATGGAAGGGAAAAAATTACCTGTCTATTCATATAGAAAAGACAAATCTCTCCCCAAGATACGTTCAGAAGACCAAATTCTACTTTCCATATAAATACGCATCAAAGGGAGCAGCAGGAGGAACCTACTCTCTCGATAAATTCAGCGCCGGCAACGTAGTTGAGAATGGTGATTTCACCATTGATTCTGCCTCTGCATATATTACGATAAAATCAGACAGAGTACAGGGTCAGAGGATCGGCCATGATACAATATTCTTTGCCGTCATAAAAGAAGGCGGAGAAAGAAACATATACAGGAGTCTGTTCCGCACATCCGCCTCCATCAACAGATTCCCGGTAAAGGTATATGACGCCGGAACGTATAAAGATCTCACCGGTGATAAAGCAATAAAGGCGAAAATTAGAAGAACCATAGACTCTTCAGGAAACACAGAGAAAGGAAGTTTCGACATCATCACATCGAGACCGGTCAAAAAAGGTGAGTATCTGGCATTCATGATTCACAGCAAGGACGGCTACCTTGCAGAAGCACCATATGAAAAACGACTTTTCGGCAAAAGGATGAAGATCAGCTATAAATGGCCGGGGATTAAACTGTCGAAAAAATTCAGGAAGATGAAAATAGACATCACACAGCCCTTTGAAGGAAAATTCGATCAGGTTGGAGGAATGGAACCT
>CAYNFB010000095.1:2508-11168 GCA_964396355.1 uncultured Leptospirales bacterium
AGTGGAACCTGAAAAATCAGAATTGCCGTTCTTCATCACACCTCCTCCGGGAGAATTTTCGAAATGGGAATATCTGAAAAGGAAGGGACAGAAGAACGTGCAGGGAGAGCCCTTTGCCATAGATTTTCTCGGATACACCGAAAAATGGAACTCTGAAGTAATCCCTGATATGGAATTAACACTCTTCGCGCCCTATGAGAAAATCGACGCAGGTGTTCTGGACTCAATGATAATACTGTTCAATGACGCAATAAAGGGAAATCTTTCCGCCGCCCACATTGATTTTGCAGTTACTATTTTCGGAACTATTCTGATGTGGGTGATAATATTCTATCTGGGCAACTTCTTCATTCTTCTAATGGAGATTGCTTTATCAGGCTGGTTGTTCTACATTGCCGGCAGGTTAATGAAGATTGACCTCTTCTCTAAAATATTCTTCCCTTCCGGCAGGAAAAAAGTAAGCCTGAACTCAGGATGGATACTGAGTTTCAACGCGGCAATCGTCCCCTTCAGGATAGTAACCTATATTCTTTCAGGAATCGCTGCACTGCTATTTCAGATAGCTAGAATACATCCGGCCATAAATAAAAGATTTGAAAAGAAACCCGAATATATAGAACCGGAAATCCAGATCGAGACATTCAGAACCGGCGAAGTTATAGAAAATCTGGATGCAGCTGAAACAGCTGTATTTCTCAACAGCCCTTCAAAAGCAATACGGCTCATTGTCATGGAGCTGTACAAGAAAGGATTCATAGACATCGTAAACAGAAATCCTCTTCAGGTCAAGGTGTTGAAAGAAGATTACAAAGAGCTGTCCGCCTATGAAGCTCTTTTCATGCAGTCCATCGCAGAAGACGGAACTCTATCTAAGAAAAAAATTCCTGTTATACTGAAATCCATTACCTCCAGTCTTCAGTCAAGGATCTGGAAGGCCGACATAGAAAAAACCGCAGAATTATACAGTGAAAAAATAAGCAGGCACTGGAAAGAATTCACAACAGTTTCCTCCGCCGAAAGAAAAAAAGATATCTTTAACCGCGATCACAGGTGGCTGATTCTCAACGACGACTTCGACAGAGAATCTCCTGCAATGATTAAAGAAATTTCAGAGTTATCAGCAGACACCAAAGAAGCACCTGTAGAATTTTTTGAGAAGATTGCCTCTAGTAAGAGCACCGCATCATTCACCGAAGGGATACAGGACTTTGCAGACGGAATAGTTGAAGACGTGGAGAATTTTTCATCGAGGGTCGTAGAAAACATTGAGAGTCTGTTCAAGCCTGCTGACATTAAGGCAGCAGAGACTGCAGCAGCCGGTGCAACAGAGAACATATCCTCATTCAGTTATGATGCATGCCACTCGGCATGTCATTCAGCATGTCACTCGGCATGCGTACACTCGGCATGTCATTCGGCATGTCACTCGGCATGCGTGCACTCAGCGTGTCACTCCGCATGTCACTCTGCATGCGTATCAAGCTTTTAGGAATAGATATGATAGAAACAGCTTACAGCAGTATAGATGAATTTGTCAGACGCACCCTGGATGTGATATACCTCCGTGCAGTGGACAAAATACTGATAATAAGACCAAACCGTATTCAGCATCTCAATGACACAGGATTTGAAATGCTAAGCAGCCTCTACACTTTGGGAAAAAATGCGGAAGAGACTTCAAAGAACATATCTGAAAAATATGGAACAGAAAAAGAACGTGTCCTCAGAGATATATCTGAAATAATCAACAGCATAAGCGCCATAATGCAGGAAAACTATACCTCAGCCACAATGATTCAGACAATACCCTTTGATCACGACAGCATAAAATATCCGGTCCTCTCAGAGATCGCCCTGACCTATAAATGTCAGAACAGATGTGAATTCTGCTACGCCTCCAGTCCCTACAGAGGAGATGATGTGGAGGAGATGACAACAGACCAGGTAAAGATAATCATAGACCGCATCTGTGAGGAGGCACACGTGCCCACAATATCATTCACCGGCGGAGAACCTACTCTGCGCAGAGATCTGCCGGAGCTTGTGGCCTATGCCACTGAAAAGGGAATGAGGACTAATCTCATCACCAACGGAATAAGAACATCCGACAAGGACTTCGTCAAAGCACTGGCAGATGCAGGGCTTAAGTCTGCCCAGGTAAGTCTGGAATCCCATGATGAAGAAATTCACAACCGCGTTACCGGAAACAACAATGCATATAAAAATGTTGTCAGAGGCATACACAATCTTAAAAATTCCGGAATATACACCCATACAAATACCACCATCTGTTCGGGAAACAGAGACTCTCTCCTCCCCCTTGTAAAATTCATCAAGGAGGAATACGACGCGCCCTATCTTTCCATGAATATGATTATTACAACAGGTGTTGCAAGAGACAACGACAATATAAACATAGGATACTCAACTATCGGAGATATTATAAAGCCTGTAATACGGTACTGCGATGAACTGGGAATTAAATTCGTCTGGTATTCTCCCACTCCATACTGTATTTTCAATCCCGTTGATCACAACCTGGGAGCTAAATCCTGCGCATGCGTTTCAGGACTCCTTTCTGTAAATCCCGAAGGACAGATTCTGCCCTGTTCAAGCTACAGCCGGGGGATCGGCAGCCTGCTGAAGCATTCATTCGATCATATATGGAACTCCGACCAGGCTCTCTACTTCCGAGAGAGACGATACATCCCGCCGGTATGTAAGAAATGCGAACTTGTAACTCTCTGCGGCGGAGCCTGTCCGCTCTACTGGGAGAATGCAGGATCATTCGATGAAATTGAAAGAGTGCAGGATACAAAACCCGTTTTCAGGAACCTGCTCTGGTCAATAGAAAACAGCTTCAGAGTAAAAACAAAAGGCGTAGAGGGCCTGAAAACTCTCAGGAGGAAGTGATGGGAAAGTTAAAGGACCTGATTGAATTTCTTGAATCTGCTCATGATATAACCGGAGAAATATCCAGGAAACTCAATAAAATTCAGGAGCAATACAATTTAAACTATAACAATGCAGAGAGCGTAAGAACTTCTGAAATTGAGTTTCTCCAGAAAGAATTCTTTGCAGACAACAGCCGCTTTCCTGAAGAGGTTGTGAAGAAATACAATGATAATCTCCCCGGACATACAGTAAAATTCGACAAAAACATAGCTGATTTATTATTGAAAAGAGACGAACTAAAGAAAGAAATCGCAATGATAAACAGTGAAAAAACAATAAACTTCGACTCCATGAAAAAATTCAATAGTAAGCTCGACAAAAAAGAAGAAGAGCTAAAAGAAAGAGTCAAAAAAACTCAATTTAAAATTTCCGATTACAACAAACGCATTGATGAAATAAACACCGGTTTCGGATTCATCACCAATTTTTTTAAGATGAAGAGCATAGAAAAGGACAAAAATAAATTACTGGAACGCAGAGATAAGCTCGTTGACCAGATCGAAGACATAAGAAAATCATGGATAGAAAAAAGCGGAGAGAAAGAGACTGTCGATAAAGAGATACAGGAAATGTGGAATTATTCACAAACAGAGTATTCAATAATAAATGAGAAGATAAAGAATTTAACAGAAAGAAGGGAGTCTCTGATAAACAGGGCTGCATTCAAAGAAACCCTGGACAGCCTTTACGGAAATGAAAAATACCTCACATCAGGAATTACAGTAAAAAAATTCGATAAATGCAGCAAATGTAAATCGATAAATACAGACAGCATTTTCTACTGCTCATACTGCGGCGAACCCTTTGACAAAAACAGAGAGGACATTGCAGGGAGTCTCATAGAGACAGGAGAGCTGAATAAAATTCACAAAAATCTAACTGAGGGAATAAAGGGGACAGTTTCTTTTATTGCGCTGATCAGGGGAATCCGTGATGGAATAAAGACCTTTCTCAAAAGCGTAAAGGAGGTCAAATCATCTCAGGATCAGTACTCTCAGCTTCCGTCACTTAAAATAGATGTACCCGCTTTTTCTATGAATTTCAAACAGAAAATATCCGAGCTTAATTCCGCCATAGACAAAGAATATTTTAATCTCCACCCGACGGAGCTTGCCCTCAAGCTAAAAAATGACACAGATAATATTTTAAACCAGAGCAATATAGAAAAATTTTTCTCTCTCATGGGTGATGAGCTGAATAAAACAACCAAGGAGCAGTGGTAATGACCATATCAATAATTGCAGGATCAGCATTCACCCTCGCCGGTTCAGCATCGGCATTTTTGGGGACGATGTTCATCATCGCATCATCAGGCGACACAACGAGACTGACGGCAGGGGCTATTCTTGCACTTACTGGTGCTGCACTGATATTTGCAGGGGTCAGGCTTTTCAGAAAAGGTCTGGAAGCAAGTCCCTCCACAATAAGGAAGAGAATACTCAGAGCGGCTGCTAAAAATAACGGAGAGGCATCAATTGAGGCTATAATCGGTGAGGCCGGAGATAATGACCTCGTGCGGGCTCAGCTTAATATATTCACCCGATCAGGAATTGCGTCTAAGGAGAAAAAAGAGGGGCGAACTTTCTACATATTTCCGGATTATCAGTTTAAACTCCTCTTCAAAAAATGTCCCTACTGCGGAAATGATTACCCGGTTAAGCACGGAGTGGAACAGTGCCCGTCCTGCGGCGGAGATCTTAAAATGACAGGCGGCAGAACCTCTTCGGGCGATGATAAATTTTCCATGGATCTGTGATTAAAGACGGCAGTTGGTGATCTCTGTCTCTATGATTGCAGTAGCACCAAGAGCTTCGAGCCTGTCCATTACCTGAACCACCTCTGATTTCTTCACCATAACCTTGACAGCACACCACTGATTTTGATCGAGCTTTGAAACAGTGGGAGACTCGAATCCGGGCGTAACCTTCTCTGCATCTTTCAGATTGCTTTCCTGAATATTATATTCAAGAACACTGTACTGATTAGCAACGAGAACTCCCTCAATTCGCCTCTTTACTCTCTCAACCCTTTCGTCTTTGAGAACATTTTTATTGGCCACAAGAGTAGTTTCATATACTCCGATTTCGCTGAAGACAGTGAGATTATTATCTCTCAGGCTGTCCCCTGTCTCGACAATATCCACAATCGCATTGGCCAGATTCAGAGCTATCATTATCTCCACAGAACCGTTCATCTCGATACAGTTAACATCAACATCGTTCTTCTTAAAGAACTCCTCTGTCATAACAGGGAAGGAGGTGGCTATTGTCTGGCCCTGAAGCTCCTTCAGTTCCTTTCCGCCCCAGCTGTCCTTTACAGCAACGCAGAGTCTGCACCTCCCATATCCCAGAGGCATGATCTCAGCCACATCAACCTGTCTTTCAACAATGAGATCGCTTCCGGTTATACCAAGATCCACTACTCCGGAGTCCACGAGTATGGGAATATCATCGGCCCTTATGAATATGAATACAATATCGTAATTGGTGCACGTGGCGTATAAATTTCTGCCGCTTGCCCTGAATTTAAATCCTGCTTTTTTAAGCAGTTCTATTGTAGGTTCTTTGAGTCTTCCCTTGGAAGGTATGGCAAATTTTAATTTATCAGTTTCAGTGAGATTCATTTTTACCTCTTGCAGCCTTTTCATCAAGTCCGCTTGTCCCGAACCTTCTGGTAAGTTCTTTCTTTATATCATCAAGTTCAATTTCTTTGTGAGATGCAAGGACGAAGGAATGAAAAAGCAGGTCACATATTTCATAGACCAGATGTTCCCTGTCATCCTCAAGAGCAGCCTCGCAGACTTCTCCCGCCTCTTCCATGACCTTGCTGTTTATCTTCTCCGTTCCCTTGTGCATTAGTCCGGCAACGTATGATTTTTCTGAAGATCCTTTCTTTCTCTCTTCAATAACTTCAAATAACATCTTAAAAATATCACTATTCATGTTAATCATCCTCTTATGGCATACGACATTAAAAACACAGTACTATTAGTCAAGAGGAAATGGACTTTATAAAACTACGATTTTTGAAATTCAGCGATTATCCCATCTGGACAAAATCGTTTCAGGATCGATATCTGCTATGGAATCAAATATATAATCCGGCTGATAAGGTGAACGCGAAACCTCCTGTATGGAAGTTACTCCCGAAAGAACAAGACAGCAGGTCATTCCGGCCTCAAGCCCCCCCACGATATCCGTATCCATTCTGTCACCTATCATGAAGGAATTTCTGGTATGAACCTTAATTTTTTTTCGAGCCCAGTACATCATAGCCGGATTGGGTTTCCCCATAAAATAGGGAGCTACTCCCGTCACCTTCTCAATTGGAGCAACAAGAGCACCGCAGGCAGGTACCAATCCCCTGGGCGTGGGCCCGGTAATATCCGAATTAGTGGCAATAAAACGCGCACCCTCCTGAATAAGATGTGTTGCTTCTATTATACGCTCGTAATCATACTCTTCAGTCTCTCCCACTATCACGTAATCAGGATTTTTGGTGGTAAGCCTTACTCCTACTTTAGCAAGTTCATCCTTCAGTCCCTGCCCGCCGATAACGTATGCATCAAATCCATTTCTCTGATACCGCAGAAAACTTGCCGTTGCCATTGCTGATGTATAAAAATTATTAACATCAACATCCAGTCCAAGATCACCAAGTCTCTGTTTTAGTTCATCGGGAGTATGATAGGAATTATTCGTTATAAATAGAAATTTATAATCGTCCCTCTGAAGCTTATTGAGAAACTCCTTTGCTCCCGGTATGAGCGTCTTACCCTTATTTATTACACCATCAAGATCTATGAAGAAAGCCTTCTGATTGCTGAGATCATCTACTAAATTACATTTTTTTTCCATATTATCACCTGTTATAATCATTCGTTCATACCCTTACGCACCATATTCAGGGCCTTCGTAAAATCACCTGTGCCGTAAATATCTCTAAGACACAGCGGACTCGAAAAAGAACTTCCCGGGGGAAACATCGCAAGAAAGGGGATCGACTCAGAGCCGAGACGCTTCATCAGTTCCTCTGCTGTGCTTCCCCGCTTTGTTATATCCGCCACCATAAAATCGATATCATCTGCAGAAAGACGGGATGAGACTTCTCCGCTCTGAAGGGTGATTTTTTCTACTAGTTTACAGTTTGGACACCAGTCAGCGGTAAATTCCACCACAGAAATTATGCCCGTCTTCCTGTTCTTATTAAGTCTCTCAATGGTGAATATGTTTTTCTCATATTCACGAATTTCACTTTCACTATAAATATAATGAAAGGACAGGAAGTATCCAAAAACTATTATAAGTACGAGTGAAATAAAGGAGAGTATTCTTGATTTTGCTGATCTTACAATAGACCCGAACTTTCCGTACTGCCAGAGACCAAAGCAAAAAATAGTCAGGAAGAGAATCGTCCCCATCCGATCCTCTTCTCCTACAATACCCAGCAGGTATACCGCAGTAAATACCAGCAGAAAAGCCATTGTTTTTTCAAAGACTTCCATCCACTCGCCTGGAGCAGGTATGTATTTAACAAATCCCGGCCGCAGGGCCAGAACCAGGTAAGGCAAAGCCATTCCCGCACCGACAGAAAGAAAAACCACAAATATTGTGAGAGGTGAACCTGTCATTGCCCATGCCAGTGTTCCTCCAAGAAAGGGACCGCTGCATGGTGTTGCAAGTAGAGTGGCGATGATGCCCTTAACAAATGCATCGCTGTACTTCCCCCTTCTGCCCGCAGCAATGGTGCCGGCAAAGGACGGTATATTTAAAGAAAAAAGACCAAACATTGACATGGCCATTGATAAAACGAAGGCCGTCATGAAAATCAGAAATCCTCCGTGCTGAAACAAACCTCCCCACTTATAGCCCCAGAATGAAGCAAGAGCAGCGAGAATAAAAAAGCTGAGTATGATGCCGGCAGAAAAAAGGAAACCCTGAAGAGCAATGACTCTACGATCCTGATCTGCATTCTCGACGAAAGCCATTATTTTCAGACTTACAACGGGAAGCACACATGGCATGAAATTCAGAATAAATCCAGCTATGAGACCAAACAACACAGCCTGAAGAAGCCCGGCCACTCCCTTCTCTATATATCTGGGAGTAAATTCAGAACTTTCAGAAATTTCGTCATCTGCAGACTTAACCGAATTTTTTTGACTCCTGTCAGCGGCTGCATCGTCACTGTCTGACAGTGCGGAATAGGCATCTTTAGCAGAAGAGTCACCTTTGATAGATTTTAATCCGGCCCGGGGGATAACCAGAGTTTCCCGAACGGGAAGGCAGGCAGTTGAACTGCAGAGAAGAGCGGAAAAAGAAATCTTAATTTCCCTGCTGTTTTTTTCCCCTTTCCATGAGAATGGTATGGAGACTCTGTTTCTGTATACGTATACGTGATCCTTCTCTCCGGGCGGTGTATATTTAATGCCTTCAGGGTAGCGTACATTGAGTTTCCCTGTGTCAGGACCAGAGGAGGAGCTTATCTCTGTAGCAAGACCCGTTCCCGGTCCCTTGGGATTTGCATAAATATAATGATCTTCCGGTATAATAATCTTAAGAGAAGAATAGGAATTCCCTACTTCATCTACGGAAGTCACGTCATGCCTGATTTGAATTCCGCTTTCTGTATTCACCACGGAACCGCCGGTCTTCTGCTAGTCGGCAGGACGGACCTCGGCTGAGGGGGAGGGCGGCATCATCGGC
>CAYNFB010000096.1:0-255 GCA_964396355.1 uncultured Leptospirales bacterium
TTGGCCCCCTCCTTGTCTTCCTGGGCATTGGCCCCACCTGGGAAGGATAGTATCAAAAACGACAGAGCGAATACCCAGGCTGTCCGCCATAGAGCGTGTCTCATCACACCTCCGTACGAAGAAACGGTTACTCGAACGTATCGGCCATCTTAGTCCCCTTTGCGCCTTTTTGCAGCGAGGATTTTTTCTTCGATGGCTTCGGGGGCTCCGGGGATGGAGCCGGCGAGGGCGGCGGTGTCGGTGCGGCGGGCGCGG
>CAYNFB010000096.1:267-11157 GCA_964396355.1 uncultured Leptospirales bacterium
AAAAATGGCTTTTTACTAAGGTTTATTCTCCGCCTTCTTTTTTGGCCGCTTCTTGCCGGATGAGGTGCCTGCAGAGCTTGTCGCGGAGCTGTCCTCGACGGCGGCGGTGCCCGTCACCGGCTTCATGGTCACGGCGATCTTCTGGTCGATCTGGGGAACCACCGAGGCGATGAAGCTCTCGAAGCCCTCCAGCTCTACCTTGAGCAAGACGCTCTGATCGGTGCTCTTGACCTTGAACGGGTTGATGGTGACCAGCATGTCGTCGAAGAAGACCCTCGCTCCCTGTGGGGCGCCCACCACCTCGATGGTCACGGACTCGGGGACGGTGCTCTGGTCTTCGACGACACCCGCCGCGGGGATCAGGGGAACGGTCGTCGGTTGGGGGTCCGGACCGGAGAGGAGGACCGCCGCGGTTATCCCTCCGGCGGTGATCAATGCTGCGATGGCCCCCACCAGCACGATGGTCCGGGTGTTGGATCGCGGTGACGAGATGTTGGTTCCCGACCACCCCGCCGGAGTGCCGGCCCTCTTGGCCACCTGGGACAGCACGTTCGCCGCCATCTGTCCGCTGTCATTGCTGGAGTCAATGGAATCCCCGAGGTTCCCGCCGGCGAACGTCACGTGGTCCGCCGCCGCCGCCACCCGGGTGAGGTTGTCCTGGCGTTGGGTGTAGCCGGTGATCAGCTTGAGGGCCTCGGCGAACTCGGCGCAGTTCTGATATCTATCGGCGGGGGCCTTGGCCAGGGACTTCATGAGCACCTGCTCCGCCTCGGTGGGGAAGTGCTCGTACGCCTCCCTGGGGGGAACGGGTAGCTCGGTCAGGATGGCGATGATGATCTCGGTGAAGTTGGAGCCCCGAAACGGGAGGCGACCGGTGAGCATCTCGTAGAGGATCACCCCCATGGAGTAGATGTCGGCCCTGTAGTCCAGCTCGCTGGAGCCCCGGGCCTGCTCCGGGGACATGTACGCCGGCGTTCCCATCACCGACCCGGTCTGGGTGAGCTTCTCTCCCCCCGCGCTCTCCACGAACTTGGAGATCCCGAAGTCGATGAGCTTGATCTTGGGAGGGCCGCTGGGCTGCCGCACAATGAAGATGTTGTCAGGCTTGAGATCTCGATGGACGATCCCTAAAATTATACAGGAATCTGGCAAATCTCGATCTCCCGGCCGAAGAGATAGACTTCAAAACCGGGATTATGGAAAGAGTCATACTTCTGCGGGCACTGAGCTGGTGCTACATGGCATACGGAAGCTACACTGACGGATCAAAGATAATCAAACACGATGAAACATTTAATAAAATAAAAGACTATCTGGACAATGCAGAATGTTTCTTGAAGTAAAAAATCTTACTAAATCCTACGGCTCCAAAAAAGTTCTTTCGGATATAAATCTTGAGATCAGGAAAGGAGAGCTGGTCTCTCTTGTCGGTCCATCCGGTGTAGGCAAGACAACTCTTCTAAAAATCATCACCGGTCTTGAAAAATACGATTCAGGCGAGATAATCTATCCGGATACATTTACAGAACTTGAAAAACCCATCCTTGTATTTCAGGATTACGTCCTCTTCCCGAATATGACTGTTTTTGACAATATAGCCTTCGGTTTACGCGCCAGGAAGTATAAAAAAGACTACATTGTCAGAAGAGTCGATGAAATGCTGGATTACTTCCAGATGTCTGACAGAAAACACTGCTATCCCGGTCAGATTTCCTCAGGCCAGAAACAGAGAACGGCCATTGCCAGGGCTCTGGTGCTGAACCCGCCCCTCCTGATGCTCGATGAACCATTCGCCAATCTTGACAAGAATCTCAAATTTGAAACAGCCGGGCTGATACACAGAACCCAGAAAGAATTCGACCTGACAATAATAAGTGTAACTCACGATTTGAAGGAGGCGTTGACAATATCCGACAGAATCGGAGTAATGATTGACGGAAGTATTGCACAGTATGACAGACCTTCTGTAATATACAGAGAGCCCGCGGCATTTGAGATCGCCATGCTGCTTGGAGATCTCAATATTGTTCCGGCGGAAAGAATATCTGAATTCTTTGACGGCAGTATTGATAAAAATGCATCGGAAATATGCGTGCGCCCGGAATCTGTTTTTATTGAAAAAAACAATGAAGGGACCTGCGTAATAGAAAATATTATTTTTTCCGGACACTACTCCAGCATACAAATAGACTGCGGAGGGCTATACCTGCATTCAATAGATACAAACAGTTCCTTTACCGAAGGTGACAGAGTAAATGTAAGTTTTAAAGAGGTAATTAAATTCAGGGAGTAAATTTATGAAAAAATTTTTACTGATCATCCTTATACTGACAATTACATCCTGTTCAAAGAAGCCCGGCGGCGAGGAGGTATCTTCTTCGTTTCCTGATGTTGTAAAAAAGGCCGAGAACACTACGGTGAGGTTCATCATGTGGGGAGGTTCTGTGTCAATAAACAGGTGGGTAGACTCCTACGTTGCACCAGAAGTAATGAAGAGATATAAAATTAAGCTTGTGAGAATCCCCGCGGATGCATCAATTTTCGTAAACAAGCTTCTTTCTGAAAAACGTGCCGACAAGCAACAGGGCACAATGGACCTTATATGGATTAACGGAGAGAACTTCAAAAATGCAAAAGAAAACGGTCTCTTATGGGGCCCTGTTGCTGATCGTCTTCCCAACTTTAAAAAATACGTTAATCCTGAAACGGTGAGGTATGATTTCGGCTACCCTGTTGAAGGCTATGAAGTTCCATACGGCAGAGCCCAGTTTGTATTCGAGTATGATTCGTCAAAGATAAAAAATCCTCCAGATACCTACGATAAACTGAAGAAGTGGATCGCTGCAAATCCCGGCAAAATGACCTACCCGAGGCCGCCCGATTTTACAGGATCAGCATTCATCCGGCAGGTTTTTTATGCCACAACAGGGGGGTATAACCAGTTCCAGGGGGAATTCAGCAGGGATATCTTTGATAAAAAAAAGGGGCTCTGGCTGAAATATCTCAACGAGATTGCCCCGTCACTATGGAACAAGGGTAAAACATATCCGAAGAATCTGGCTGCCCTTGACACCCTATTTGAAAGAGGAGAAGTGCTGATCAACATGACCTATCATCAGGCAAATGCACAGAACAGAATAATAGAAGGCCGTTATCCGAATACAGTCAGAACATTTGCGATGAAGGACGGATCAATTTACAATACTCACTTCACAGCCATACCGTTCAACTCCCCCAATAAAGAAGGGGCAATGGTTGTTGCAAATTTTCTTCTCTCACCGGAAGCACAGCTGTCAAAGAATACACCGACAAACTGGGGAGACTTCACTGCTCTTGATATGAAAAGGCTGGAATCTGCAGACAGAGAAAAATTTACAAATCTCGATCTTGGAAAGGCTACGGTTCCAATCAGCAAACTCGAGAAATACAGTGTCCCTGAAGTCTCATCAGATTATCTGGAAGCTCTTGAATCAGAATGGGAAGAAAAGATTTCAGCGAAGAAATAATGGAGAAGAAAAACAGAACAATATTTCTCATGATGCTTCCTTTAATCCTGCCGTTCATCATTATATTTGCAGGAGGGATTGCGCTTACCATACTGCAGTCTTTCGGAATCATGATGTTCGGCTATGATTACGGGGATCATCTCTTCGCATACAGGGAACTGTTCACCGGTGACTGGTTTTTCAGATCTCTGGCCCTCACCTTGTTTGTATCATTCACATCATCAATACTTTCCGTTGCTGGAGGAGTAACGATCGCATATGGAATTCTAAAACTGCCCATGGGACACAGAAGTGCAGGAATTTTGTCCAGGATCCCCTTGATCCTGCCCCACATTGCAGTTGCATTCATAGTAATAATACTCTTCAGCAAATCAGGCCTGTTCTCGTCAATTTCATTTCATCTGAATCTCACAGAAACACTGGATGATTTTCCGTCAATTCTGTTCGGCAGCATGGGTGCTGATATAATCCTGGCCAACATCTACAAGGAAACTCCCTTCGTTATAATAATGGTATACGCAGTTCTCCTCAAAATAGATAATCGTATACCGGCAACAGCCCGCATGCTGGGCGCCGGTGAATTCAGAATATTCTTCAGAGTAATACTTCCTTTCATTATGCCAATAATAAGCACTGTATTTCTGATTATTTTTGTATATAATTTCGGAAGCTTCGAAATCCCCTATGTGCTGGGAAGCAGCAGTCCGGGAATGCTCAGTATAAAAGCCTTCGATTATTTTTTTAGAAGAGATTTGTCCTACAGACCCGTTGCCATGGCAATACTTGTTCTTATAATTCTATTCTCCATGATATTCATTTACCTTTATCTGAGAGTTATCAGGAGAATTGATATTGGAGACCGCAAGCTGTGATATTCAGGAGAATGTTTATACTGTTTTTATTTTTATTCTTCGTGCTGCCCATTGCAGTCCTCATTCTCTATTCCATATCTCCATCGTGGAAATACCCTGACATCCTGCCTTCTTCATTTGGAACAAGGGCACTGGTTTACATTATCGAAGACAGCAGAAATATTTTAATCTCACTTGCCTCTTCTTTCTGTTATTCAATTGCCACAGTATTCCTCACATTGATCATGACAATCCTCCCGGCCAGAGTATTTGCCAGAAATGATTTCAGATTCAGGACAGTCCTTGA
Source organism: uncultured Leptospirales bacterium (assembly GCA_964396355.1). GTDB lineage: Bacteria > Spirochaetota > UBA4802 > UBA4802 > UBA5550 > CAYNFB01. Next base: position 4,932 of record CAYNFB010000096.1, read on the forward strand.
ATCACTCCTGATTACTCCTGCACTGCTCCCGTCTATGTCATTTGCCATGGGAACACATTATATCTTTCTTAAGGCGGGCATTTCCGATTCAGCTGCCGGGCTGATCCTTATTCTGTCAATTATCAGTTACCCCTATATGCTCAGGGCCCTGACCGCAGGTTTCACTGCCTACGGGGAGGAGTTTGCAGTGTGTGCAGAAAACCTGGGAGCTTCATTTACTGAAATACTTATTAGAGTAGAACTGCCCCTCATACTGCCTTCTATAATTTCAGGAGGAACCATTGTATTCCTCGTCTCATTTTCAGAATACTTTCTCGTCTTTCTCATTGGAGGGGGAACAGTGCCGTCATACTCAGGCTATATATTTTCCTTTCTCAATTCATCTGATCACTCTGTAGCATCAGCTCTGACAATGATATTTCTCATAGTACCGCTTATTTTATTTATTGTCATAGAAATTTTCATGAAGCACTACTATAAAAAACGTTTTTTCACCTGAGGTGATTTTTCAGACCGCTCTTCGGAGAGACAGTTCAGATTACTGCACCCGGGTCTGCCATTCTGCTTAATCAGGCACTGCTGTCACTTCTCTGTATATCCGTTCATCTTCGCAAAGAGCCCCCTTCTCCTGACAGACTCTTGAGGACAGATAGAGAGCCCGATCGAGAATTCTGCCAATATCCCATTTCCTGAGAATTCCGAAAGCCAGAACTGCAGAGAAGGCATCACCGGCACCCACTGTGTCGGCAATATTCTCAATTTTTTCAGGAGTCTGCCTGTAAAATTTTCCTCCGTCATAGATCAGGCAATCGTCTCCTCCGTCGGTCACGGCAATAGTACCGACTGCAAACTTCTTCGACAGCGATATGACAGCTGCTTCATGTTCACTCATCATGCCGGTTATTTTGATTACTTCAGTAAGCTCCTGCCGGTTCATTTTCAGTACATCAGCCTGTTCAAGAGAAGAGATTACAGTTTCACTGCTGTAGCAATCCCGGCGCAGATTGATATCACAGAATTTAATGCAGGATGCATCAGTTCCAGAAAGAAATTTATTCAACGATCTGTAACCTGCTTCACTCCTCTGAATCAGTGTGCCGTAGTAAACAAGGTCTGAGATTTTACTGACCACAATCTCATCCAATTCAATATAATCATATGCAGCATCGACAAGAATATTGAAATCAGGAATTCCATTCTCATCAAGAGATACTTTCACAATTCCCGTGGGATGTTCCCCATCAGTCTGAATATCTTTTTCGCTAAATCCGCGGGAGCTAATAAATCTCTTTATTTCACTTCCCCTGCTGTCGTTACCCACACGTGATATAAAACGTACAACTCCTCCCATATTCTTCATATTATATGCAAAGTTGAACGGAGCACCGCCAGGTCTTTCGTATTCATCAAAGACATCGTATAATATCTCACCGGGGACAATTATCATTTCCTATTCAATCCTCTTTTCCATTCAGCACTTCTGCTTTTTATTATTATATAAATAATTCAGGAACTTTCAAAAAAATTCTACCGGCAGGATAGTGAAGAATACTCATGATGCAGGAAAATGAAGTCAGATATTGATTGGATAATAAAGCACGGATAGATCTTATAATTTTTAAAAAATCAAACTCCGGAGAATAAATCTCACGGGCATCACCACACATGGTGAATACCGCGTGAGCAGATTATAAAAATTAAATGCGGCAAGAAAATTAAACTGTCATCTTTGCATCACTTACCTTAAACTGTCCTACCATCTGCTGAAGCTTATCGGCTCTGCCGGTCATTTCTTCACTGGAGGCTGCAGTCTCTTCGACCAGACTGGAGTTCTGCTGAATCATCTCATCCATCTCATTGAGTGCAGTCTGAATCTGAGCCATGCCCGCTTTCTGTTCATTACTCGCATCAGTAATTCTGCCGACCATAAACCCCACCTGTCTCGCGGCCTCTATTATTTCATTGAGAGATATTGCACTCTCGTTAACCTGTTCAGTTCCTGTCTCAATTTTACCGACGGAATCCTTAATCATATCTCCGATTTCCCTTGCCGCCTCTCCCGATCTCTGAGCAAGATTTCGGACCTCTCCGGCGACTACGGCAAATCCCCTGCCCTGATCTCCTGCACGGGCAGCTTCTACTGCGGCATTAAGCGCCAGCAGATTGGTCTGAAAGGCAATCTCATTAATTACGGTAATAATATCGGCCATCTTCTTGCTCGATTCACTTATCGCATTTATTGTACCTACTGCAACATTGAGTTTTTCTCCTCCTGTTACTGCAAGTTCAGATGCGGTGAGAGCAATTCTATTTGCCTCAAGTGAATTCTCTGCATTATTGATTGTACTGGTAGCGGCCTCCTCCACTGTTGATACTATTTCTTCTATTGTTGAGGCCTGCTGAGAAGTCCGTGTTGAAAGAGTTTCGTTGCCTTTTGCAATCTGTTCTACAGCGCCGGTTAAATCAGCCGATGAGCTTATCACTTCGGAAAAAATAGTTTCGAGATTTTCAATGACAGAATTTAAAGATTCCGACAACTTAATAATCTCTTCACTGTTGCCCCTCTCGAAGCGGATCCTGAAGTCGCCTTCGGCAAGCAAAGCAGAATCCTCCATGAGTTTAACAATAGGACGAGTTATTCCCTTTGATATATAAAACAGCATTATTACAACAACCACGATCATCCCGAAACTCATAACGAACAGTATATTTCTTATATTGTCGCTTATGACCCGGCTTTCATCCTGGTCAATTGTTGCAATAACGAGCCAGTCTGTACTCTTTAAATTACTAATGCCGCTTAATTTATCAACATCTTTAAATCTATAGCTGTAATTTCCATTTTTAATTTTTATTATTTCTTTAGTGAACTCGTATTTAGTTGCCTGTTTTACATCGATATTTTTTTCATCGGGATGGGAAAGAACCTTCCCTTCTGATGTTATAATATAGCAGTATCCTTTTTCTCCAATCTTAATGGGTGCAATATTTTCTTTTGAAAAATTATAAAGGTCAAAGGTGCCGAATACTGCTCCGACAACCGTACTGTTTGACAGCACAGGAGAACATATGACAATTGCCGGTTTGCCTGTTGTTCTTGAAATCAGAGGCTTTGAAATAACTATTTTCTTTGTATTAACGGCTCTTTTAAAATACTCCCTGTCCTTATAGCCAGCGCCGATTTTCTTTGCACTTGATGCAAGAACGACCTTTCCTCTCCTGTCAAGAACACATAAGACCGCTGACTTCCATGCCTTCTGTTGCACTACCAGTCTTCTTGTGATATTTGCGTTATTACTGTTTTTCCCGAGAAGAAAATCTCTGATTTCCTCATCCGCTGCATCACTCTCAATTTTCCCTTTATTCTGAACCAGCCAGATATCAATAGAAACAGCTGCAATCTTCGCCGTTTCAAAAATTTCATTATTCAGGTTTTCGACAAACCCCTTATTTATATAATGTGTCGTGACGAAGGTTACCACTGTCAGAGAAATAAAGATAACTAAAACCGACGGGATAAGAAACCTGTTCCCGATACTCCATGTAAACTTTTTCATGCACATCCTCTCATCATTTTTTAATTCGCCATTTTACTTTGAAAATATAAAATATTCAAGTGGTGAATTGTCTTATTATAATGTAGGACAATTGTATTACATTATATATTCAACATCTTTCAGTCATTTTTAGAGTGTTGTTTGCTGAAAAAACTCGTTCAACATCAGTTGATTCCAGTGATGGGGAGAATCGCTACTCATTATAATGATAGATGACCAGTTTAATCACAGAAACCAGCCTTTCATTAAAACTGAAAAGATGTAACAATTTTACAGTCTATACAATTTTTAAACAACTCAACACACGAAAGCTAAATTATCTTGACAATTATTACTCATAATAACAAAATCGCACAGAATTTAATAATCATAAATATCAATTATGCAGAGATGCATAAAACGGCTATTCATCAACCGGCCGCTTATATAATAACTGGAGGTTTTCATGATCCGTAAAACGAATTTCATTGTTCTGTCTCTTCTCATCCTGTCAATACTGTCCTGTTCACAGCAAAGCGCAGATGGCATAAAAGGAAAGGTAATAATGTTTCATGCAGGAAGTCTGACAGTGCCCCTGCAGAAAATGGAAAAGGAATTTGAAAAAAAACATCCCGGTATCGATATAATGAGAGAGGCATCGGGCAGCACAAAGTGTGCAAGAAAAATTACAGATCTTAAAAAAGACTGCGATATAATGGCTTCTGCTGATTATCAGGTAATAGACAAATACCTATTAGGTCAATACGCGGACTGGAATATAAAATTTGCAACTAATCAGCTCGTACTTTGTTACACAGATAAAAGTAAACATGCAGACAAGATAAATGCAGATAACTGGTATAATATTCTCCAGGAAAAGGGAGTTGAATGGGGACACTCAGATCCTAACCTGGATCCATGCGGATACAGAGCTCTCATGGTACTGCAGCTGGCGGAAAAACACTATAAGAATAAGGGGCTATACAATAAACTGATTGCGAACCGTCCTGATAAGAATGTACGCCCAAAATCAGTTCAGCTTGTATCTCTTCTCCAGACCGGCAACATGGATTATGCATGGGAATATCTGTCAGTTGCTGTACAGCACGACCTGAAATATATAACCCTCCCGGATCAGATAAACCTTGGAGATTATAATCATGACAGCTTTTACAAAAATGCAAAAGTAAAGGTATCAGGAAAGAAACCCGGCACATTTGACACAAAGACAGGTAAATCATGCACCTACGGCATCACTGTGCTCAAAAATGCTCCCAACAGCAAAGCTGCAGTTGAATTTGTAAAATATCTGCTTGATCCTGAAGGCGGGCTTAAGATTCTGAAGGACATGGGCCAGCCGCCGTTCATTCCCGCAAGAGTAAATGACGAAAATATGATGAAAAAGGTTCCTGCGGAACTCAAGGAAAGAGTTGAAGTAAAGATCTGATCATTCCATGAGAAAAAAAGAACCTTTTTTCTGGGTAACAGCAGCATGCGGAGCGGTAATAATGGCTTTCATACTGCTTCCGCTGCTCCAGATGATGACAGCTCCCACGCTGTCATCACTAAAAGAAACAATAATGGATAAAGATGTACTTCGGTCTATCTGGCTCAGTATATATACTGCAGTTGCGGCCGCAGCTATATCATTCGTTCTGGGCACACCACTTGCCTATCTTCTTGCTAGACATGAATTCAGAGGGAAGAGGTTTGTGGAGAGTGTCATAGATCTGCCCATAGTGATTCCCCATCCTGTTGTCGGTATTGCCATACTGAGCATTGCAGGAAAAAACCACCCTCTTGGAAAATTTCTCTTTGATTCGGGAATTGTTCTGATGGGAAGTGCCGCAGGTATTATAACGGTCCTGACCTTTGTAGGAATCCCCTTCTACATAAATTCTGCAAAAGAAGGATTTGAAAGCATATCCCCGAGACTGGAAAATGTTTCACGAAGCCTGGGAGCCTCTATGACGGAAACATTTTTCACCATAACGTTTCCGCTGGCAAAGAGGAGTATGATTGTAGGAATTATAATGTGTACGGCCAGAGCAATAAGCGAGTTCGGCGCAGTGGTAATAGTAGCCTACCATCCTATGATTGCACCTGTCATGATATTTGAAAGATTTGAATCCTACGGTCTCAAATACTCACAACCCGTCGCAGTATGGCTCATAATGATCTGTCTGAGTCTCTTTCTCGTGCTTAGAGTAATGACATTAAAAAAGGTTAAATCATAATGATCAGGATAGAGGATCTATGCATAAGTCTTAAGGACTTTTCACTGGACAGTATAAATCTCAGGATAAAAAAGAATGAGTTTTTCGTTCTCATGGGGCCCACCGGTGCAGGAAAAACGGTTCTTCTCGAAGCCATTGCAGGCCTGGTGCCGGTAAAAAGCGGCAGAATAGTAACCGGAGACAGAGATATAACGATGTTCCCTCCTGAAAAAAGAAATATAGCAATTGCCTATCAGGACTATGCCCTCTTTCCCCATATGAATGTATATGACAACATCGGCTACGGGCTGAGATTTCACAAACTTCCCTGGGCCGAAAAAAAAGACCGAATTCACAGTCTGGCAGAAAAACTGAAGATCAAAAACCTTCTGGAAAGATTCCCCGGCACTCTCAGCGGAAGGTTTCGGTATTTTTGCCATGCTGGTTCAGCTATTCCTGAGTGTAAAAGACCGC
>CAYNFB010000097.1:0-7281 GCA_964396355.1 uncultured Leptospirales bacterium
TTTACTTCTCTCATATTAGTTGTTTTTCTGGCGATTTGTTTTGTCACTGCATTAAGAAAACCAATTGCAGGTGTTATAGGGTATCTTATTGTTTATATGACCTATAACTCAAATGTCTGGTATGGTATTCAAGTTCAGCAGATTTTTATTCGCCCATCCTTAGTGCCTAGTATCTTTTTAATAGTTGGGTGTTTTATTAATTACTAAAAATTGTTATGTCACATATCAAGTCGAGAATTTGAAATTTATTATTTTATAAAGAGAGATTAAGGATAAGTAATATGAAAACTGGTGCATTAATTGAGCTTAACGAAGACGTATATGCTGTGAAATCTGTGTGGATGGCAAGGTCCGGGCTGTTTCCCACCTACTCATTCCTGCTTTATGACGGGGAACGCAAGGATATAACGGTTTTTGATACAGGAGGGCCGGGGAGCGGCAGGCTCATACTTGATGCGGTGAAAAAACTCGGATACAGGCCTGAGGCTGTTACTGCTGTTGCGCTGAGCCACTGGCACAGGGATCATACCGGCGGTCTTGCAGAGCTTGCGGATAATATTCCCGGGCAGGTGGAGATCTTCATGAATAGAACGGACAGAGAGATATTTGCTGCAGGCAGAAGGAAACTCCTGTGGATGCATCCTGTTCTCAAAACTTTTGTACTGCACAAACCCGGTAAAATGCCGGAAACGGATAATTATAAATTTATTGATGTTGATAAAGACAGCAGCGCTCTGTCTGCCCGGGGAATCACTGCAATCCATACACCGGGCCATACTCCGGGGCATACATCATATCTCCATGAAAAGACGGGCTCGCTCTTTGCAGGATGCGGCATATCACTCCTGGGAAAAAATACAGCGGGTCTGGTGCCTGTGCACCTGGACAGGGAAAAGCAGCTTAAATCGGGCAGGATGATTACGGAGATGGAATTTAAATTTTTCTATCCTGTTCATATGTATATTAATAAAAATCAAATAGGGAAGGAGATTCGTGTACCCTTTGAGGGTAAACCCTCTCTGATTGACAGGATTACCGGGTCTACTCCTCTTTTCAGGTATCCCCGGACTTAGATCAGAGCTGCATCAGGTGTTCGGAGAGAATCTTTGTTCCTATGAAAAGAAGAATAATCCCTCCGAATACCTCAACTTTTTTGCCCGCAATCTGTTCCAGTTTGCAGCCCATGCGTACTCCGGTGAAGCTGAACAAAAAAGTAATTATTCCTATTATTACAGCTGGAATTATAATGCTGTATTTGAGAAGGGACAGGCTGAAACCAACTGCCAGGGCATCAATGCTTGTGGCGACTGACAGAACCAGGAGTTTCCTGTAGCTGAGGTCAGTTCCGCATGATGTTTCCTCTTCTGTATCAGGGGCCTCTCCGAATCCCTCTAAAATCATCTTCAAGCCTATATATGCAAGGAGAATGAAGGCTATCCAGTGGTCGTAGCCTTCAATGAGATGGGCGAGGCTCCTGCCTCCATACCATCCAATAAAGGGCATCCCTGCCTGGAAAAATCCGAAGGCCAGAGATATTATGAAGGTGTTCCTTAAATCAGCCTTAAGGGATGAGCATCCGTATGAGATGGAAACTGCGAATGCATCCATTGCAAGGCCTACGGCAATGACAGTTATTGTTATGTATGACATTATTCCTCTGCTTCTATTTCAGATAGACTTTTTCAGCCGGGAGTATATTGAGCTTTTTTGGGAAACCTGATCCATCTGCTGAAAGAAGGGGGGAAATTTCAAGAATTTTTACGCTCTCGGGCACGGTTATGCCTTCATTTTTAAGCCACCGGCAGTAGAGGCTGTGCATCATCTCCGAGGCGCTTTCCGGGGAGTCTTTGCCTGATGCGTTTTTTACCGGAGCGAATTCATCCTCTCTCTTTGTCTCCAGAATAAGACTTCTTTCTGCAAGAGGCAGTGCATCGAATCCGAATTTTTCAAATTTATATCCCTCTATTTCGCAGGTAGTGTCGTTTTTGAATGCCAATATTTTTTTCACTGCCCTGTGAAAGGGGAGGGTCATTTCCTGGTCACTTCCTGTTAAGCCCGAGATGAAGGAGGTGCTGAAGAGATGTATTGCCGGGTTGCCTGCAGAATAGAGCAGATTTCCGTCCTGACCTGTCTGGTGGAGCTGCTCATCGGTCATGTCGGAATATTCAATGATACCTGTCTTGCCGTCGGGAAATTCCACGAAGACCCCGGTCTTCTCTTCGGGGTATGCCTTTATCAGTGCCTTGCTCGATACCTGGGCATCTTTCAGAATATGAAAGCCGATGAACAGGGGATCAATTATGTTGACCAGAGGATTGTCTACCTGGAAATAGCTGAGAGTCTCTATCCCCTGATCTCGGATTGTTTTCAGAATACCTGAATCATTGAGCGCGTAGAGGCTGCCGCCGTGTCCGTCGGGATTCATGAATATGGAGCTTTTGGATGACAGTATCAGTCTGCCCTTCATGTCTATTGAAGGGATCATGTTCTGGCGGAAGATGTGGACATTCTCTTCTTTAAGGCCGAAGAATTTTTCCTTTCTGAAAAAATCCACAGTCTCTTCGTGGTTATCCTTTGATGTCATTACCAGAAAGGGAATCGTGGTTGAATACTGCAGCTCGGCCTTTCTTATCTTCTCACCGTGAAAGTGAAAGAGGGTTTTTCCCGAAACAGGGCCTATGGGGAACTTTCCCTTGGGTCCGTCAAATCCCAGTCTCGAACCCTGACCTCCTGCGACCAGGAAGGCTGCAGTCTTTCCTGATGCGATATGTTCTGCTCCTGCCTTTCTTGCGGCGGGAAAATCCTGTTCATCAATGCCGTGGAGGTGTATGAACGGCGCCGGAGAAAATTCGTGATGTTTTACTTCATCGGATTCCCCGTATAGTTTTTTCATGAGCGGAAAGTCAATTGCTGCGAGCTCCTGGATGAGATCTTTTTTTTCTGCGGCTGTAAGTTCATTCCAGTATGTGAAAACATGTTCCTGGCCGAATTCATAGACGCAGGCTATGAGCTCTGCGTAACCCTGGTACTCAATCATATTACTCTCCTGATGTGTGTTGTTATCAATATATAAAAATTTTATTATTGATGCAATAATTTTATTTGTATAATGTCAGGTTAATTGAATATGATTTATTTGTAAAGGCTCTGTTTGTTTTATTATGCGGGTGGTTGGGGTTTTTACTGTAATCTTTTGTTATTAGTGAGTTATTTGGTGCTGCTTGTTTTTTTTATGATTTTTATAGCTCCTTGTCATCGACGAGTTTACAAGGAGAAATCTCCAGGTGGTTGAAGTTTACTGACATGAGAATGCGTTGCGGATGAGGAATAGATTTCTCACGTACGTTCGAAATGACAGTGGGGTGTGAGAGTTGAAATGACAGGGAATGGAATAGAGGCTGCTCCTCGCAATGACAGGCTGAAGGGGGGCAGGGCTGTGCCCTGCCCTCTCTGCGGTTACCTGCCGGCGGGGACTGGTTTTCCTATGTTCATTACTGCAAGGTATGCACTGTGTACTGCATCTCCTATGTTGCTGCCTCCGTCGCAGTCTCCGATTTTAACATAAGGTATTCCTGATTCACGGATGGTTCTCTCTGCGTCTATGCGGGGCACTGAGCCTGCTGCAATGACTATAGTGTCGAACTGTTCCTCTACAATCTGTCCGTCGTGCATGTACTGGACTTTCCCGTCTTCCACGGACATTATATTGCGGTCTGTTTTTATTGTTACTCCCAGTTTATCCAGGTCGCTGAGGATTGCCCACTTTGTCGACTTTCCGATGCCTGATCCGGCCTTACCGGACATCTCAAAAATAGTTACTCTGCTGGTGCCGCTGAAACAGAGCTTTCTGAGGTTCTCTACGCTTTCAGCCTCGCGGGTGAAGAGAAAGTGCAGAGCCTCAGGACTCAGTGTTCCCTTTGACGCGAGAAAATGCGCTGTCTCTATTCCCACTGAGCCTCCGCCGATTACGGCAATGTTTCTGCCTACGGGCGGGTCCTCATTGAGTATCTGCCATGAGTAGAAGACATTTGAATTTTTCAGTCCTTCTATATCGGGCTTCCTCTCCTTTGCCCCTGTTGCCATGATGATCAGGTCGGGAGATTCTTTTCTTATTGCGGCTGTGGTCACTTTGCTTTCAGTGAGTACATCAACGGATGATTCTGAGAGCATGGACGTGTAGTAGTCAATGATGTCCTTTATATCGCCTTTATCGGGGGGAACTGATGCTATATTGAGCTGTCCTCCCAAACGGGAACTCTCCTCGAGGAGGGTTACGAAGTGCCCGGCCTCTGAGGCTCGAAGGGCCGCCTCCATTCCTGCCGGGCCCCCTCCGACTACCATGACCCTTCTTTTATTTCTGATTTTTTTGATATGTCTCTCTGTTTCCAGGCCGGCTCTGGCATTGAGTATGCACTGAACAGGTTGTGAGCTGAAGAGATTATCTGTACAGCCCTGATTACAGGCGATGCATTTTCTTATTGCCTGTTCATTGCCTGATTCGGCTTTCTGCGGCCAGAGCGGATCTGCAATGAGTACTCTGCCGAGATTTACCATGTCAGCAATGCCCTCTTTTATCAATGTGTCTGCTTCAAGAGGAGTTCTTATTCTGTTTGAGGCGATGACGGGAATGCTCACCTCTTTCTTTATATTCAGGGCCAGGTATGAGTATCCTGCTGCAGGGAGGGCGGCTGAGAGCTGAGGTACTGCGGTCTGATGCCAGCCTCCTGTTATGCTGAGAATATCAGCACCGGCCTTTTCGTAGGCTGCTGCTATACGGGGGATGTCCTCCGACGTATTGCTCTCAGGTACGAAGTCGTTTCCTGCCATACGCATGGATAAAGGAAATGACTGGCCCAGTCTGTCCTTTATTTTCTTTATTATTTCAACAGGGAATCTTGTGCGGTTTTCAAAGGAGCCGCCGTAGCTGTCCTCCCGGAGGTTTGTCAGAGGCGACAGAAACTCGGATATAAGGTATCCTGCTGATGCGCTTATTTCTATTCCTTCAAAGCCCGCGTCTTTTGCAAGCTGCGCTGTGGCGGCAAAGAGTTCAACTGTTTCGGCTATCTGATCGGCTGACATCCCGACGGGGGTAGTCTTTGAAATATTTGAATAGACGGCCGACGGAGCAATCGGTGCAGTGCCGTTTACACTGAGGCATTTCGAATAGGCTCCTGCGTGAAAGAGCTGCAGCCATGGAGATGCACCCTCTTCCTTTATAACAGCGGCCAGCTCTGCAAAGCTTTCGATACTGTCGCTGCTGAGATTGAAGGCCACATCGCTGTTTCCTTCGGGGCAGAAACCTGTGGGGCCGATATTCACTGCCGCAGCCCCTCCTGCTGCTCTTTCTCTTAAAAATTCTCTATGTCTTTCTGTGATAAGAGCGTCTCCTGCATAGAGGGAGAGGGCGGGATAGAATATTCTGTTCTTCAACGTCAGGGAACCCACTGTAATGGGTGAAAAAAGGGATTTGTACACCAGTATACCTCCTGTGCAACTGTTGTTCCGGTCAATGATCATTCATGGCGTAAATATTTCAATAGATAACCTTATTTTTTATTGATTATTTGTATTGACCTGACTTACATTTGAGGGGAAAGAGGTTATATGCTGCTGATTTTCAGAATGTAGATTCCCGGCGCCCCGGGAATGACAGGTTGTACAGAAATGGAAGCGAAGATTACAGGAGCGCGTAAACAGCATTAAGATTTTAGAATTGCGAATAATATTGAATGAAATATAGAGAGGCGGCCGTGATAAAATCGATTGAAAAGGTTAATACACTGATAGAGTCACTCCCCTATATCAGGGAGTTCAGCGGGAAGACCGTTGTTATCAAGTACGGCGGACATGCCATGGCGGATGAGGCTCTGAGGCATTCATTTGCAAAGGACGTGTCTCTTCTGAAGCTTGTGGGCATCAATCCGGTCATTGTTCACGGCGGAGGGCCACAGATAGGGAAGCTCCTTGAGCAGGTTGGAAAGAAGACTGAGTTTATCGACGGCCTGAGGGTCACCGATGATGAGACAATGGAAATTGTCGAGATGGTTCTCGTGGGCAAGGTGAATAAGGAAATTGTGAATAATATTCATATTGCCGGCGGAAAGGCTGTGGGAATTTCAGGAAAGGATGCAGGTCTGATCACCGCCAGGAAGATCACCCATGATATGGGCGGTGAACTGATTGATATTGGTCAGGTTGGAACTGTGGAGAAGATCAATGCAGGCATCATAAGGGTTCTCGAAGAGGATAAGTACATTCCGGTAATTGCTCCTGTAGGTACAGACCGGGAGGGGCTGACCTATAATATCAATGCGGATATTGCAGCAGGGAAGATAGCCGAGGCTCTGAAAGCCGAGAAACTCATTCTGCTCACAGATGTGGAGGGCGTGCTTCTTGACGGCGTACTGGCTTCAACCCTTCACGCCGAGAAGATTCCTCTGCTGATAAAGGAAGGTGATATTTCCGGCGGCATGATACCCAAGGTGAACTGCGGTGTGGAGGCTGTTCAGAACGGAGTGAAGAAGGCTCACATTATTGACGGAAGGATGGAGCATGCAGTGCTTCTGGAAATTTTTACCGATACTGGAATCGGCACGCAGATAGTAGTCTGACCGGCTATGGTGAGGATATACCCTTCAGCAGACTGATGATGTTTTCGGTATTGAGCTCGAAATCCCGGTATTCCTTGTCTATGTATGCGGCCTTCTGCTGCATTTCAGGAATGAGATCCATGCCTGTCTCAAATACAACCGGGTCGTAGTGCGCCCTGCACTCTGTGAAGATTGATTCTATTTCTTCTGTGTCGCTGATGGCATCCTTATAGGCTCTTCTGTTTCTCAGGGCCGAATACATATCTGCGAATGCCACTATCCGTGCGGACAGGGGGATGTCTTTTCCATTGAGTCCTTCCGGATAACCCGTTCCGTCCCATTTCTCATGATGGTATCTTGCAACGAGCCATGACATATGCAGTATCTGGTTGTCATGGCCTATCAGTTCGGCTCCCAGTACGGTATGGGTTTTTACTGTGTCATATTCGCTTTCTGTGAGTTTTCTCGGCTGCATTATTATTTTCTGTATATCCTGCTTTATCTTTCCGAAGTCGTGAAGCAGTGCAGAGAGTTCGAGAATCTTTATATAGAGTGGAGTGATTTTCGAGTATTCATCTGCAGAGTATTTCTTCCGGGAGTATTCTCTCATCAGGCTGGTGGCTATCATTCTGGAAAAGACTCGAACCTCCAGCAGATGCCTTACTGTTTCCTCCTGGCCGTATGCCAGAAG
>CAYNFB010000097.1:7291-11111 GCA_964396355.1 uncultured Leptospirales bacterium
GGCGAGGGACACAATTCCCGGCTTGGAGACGACTTTTAGAATCTCACGGATAGCCGACGGCTGCAGGGAGGATATGAGCTCCCTGTTATAGTTGAACAGCTCTGAAATATTTTCTATTGTGGTAAGGAAGAGGCTGTCTTCCCCTCCGGCAGAATCTATCATCGAAATGTTTGTGAGAACGGAGTATTCTGTTTCGCAGTGTTTGAATGTGACGAAGGAGTTATTAATTGATTCTCCGGTTTTTCTTACACGTGAGTATTTTTTGAGAATATCATTTTTTTCAATGATCTGTGCTACTATGCCGGTGCAGTTCTGCGCCTGATTTTCAAATTCATCTTCGCTGCCGAATACCTCTTTCATAAGTTCGTGACCCGCAGTGTTTATGAAAAGAATGGACGAGGGGTTTTCTTTTTTGCTTATTACCACAGGCAGAGGCATATGTTCGGAAAACTTTATAATTTCTTCACTTATAATTACGTCTGATTTCTGGTAATTCATTTTATCCTGCCCGGGCTTTTTTTACGTTAAATTATTGATTTATTGAGGTAAACAATTATTATTGTATAGAAATATAAAAAAGCTGTTACCAATGAGAAATTATTATGAAAAAAGTGTCAAGAAAAAAAGTTCTGATATCAGAACAAAGCCTGGATGAGATAGGAGAACGGATCGCATGGCTCAGAAAAGAGAGGGGACAGAGTCTCTCGGCGTTCGCAGCCGTGATATCTGTTTCCAAGGGCAATCTCAGTGATATCGAAAAAAACAGATATAAGCCTTCGTATCAGACAATTGTAAAGATTTCAGAGCAGTTCGGAGTTAATACCGGCTGGCTGATAAACGGAGAGGGTTATGCATTTGACCGTGAGGGAAAACGGTGCTGTCTCCGTAATCCCGATACCGAAGGACCTCTTGATGAAATTGTCGATCTGGTTGTTAAGATAGGCGAGCTGGACAATTCTCTTCTCGGGGAAATAGTCGACTTCCTGAGAGAAAAATTCTCAGCTTCTGTTCTGGTTTACGACCGGCGCAGTACGGACAGAAGAGGGGACTGTGATGAGTGTCTGAATCCGGAATGCGAGGAAAGACGGGAACAACCGGACAGGCGGCTGAATATTTCCAAAGATAATAAAAAAAAGGATCTTTAATTTTTTTTATTTGACATCATCCGTCATTGAAATAGGTTTGCTCCCGGAGAGTTGTCCGAGTGGTCGATGGAGGCGGTCTTGAAAACCGTTGAGTTAATAGCTCCGAGGGTTCGAATCCCTCATTCTCCGAATTTTTTTAATTAAAAATGCGCTGGAGAGGTGCCCGAGTGGCCGAAGGGGGTTGCCTGCTAAGCAATTGTATCGTTTAGGTACCGAGGGTTCGAATCCCTCCTTCTCCGAATGGATAATATGACATTTGAAAGACTGGACTCAAGCATACCGCATCTGACTTACTTCCCGTTTATCGGGTGGTTTCTGCCCATGATATTTAAAAAAGATGATCCCTTTCTTACATTTCACGCAAGACAGGGATTTGTCATGGCTGCATTTTTTGCAGTTGTCTGCTCTGTGCTGTATATAATGACAGGGTTTACATCTTCCGGCGGAAGCATAGTGAAGTTTGTATTTGTGGCTGCCATCTATGTTAACTACATCGTTTACCTGATGTTCTGTATTGCCGGGTGGTTCCAGATTAAGAATAAGACCGAGAAGAAGTTCCCCTTCTTTGATAAGCTTCTCGATAAAATTGAAATTTAACTGCGTCTGTAGCTCAGCTGGATAGAGTGCCGGACTACGAATCCGTATGTCGGGGGTTCGAATCCCTCCAGACGCGCATTGTTTAAGAAGCGGTACCTTTAAGGTGCCGCTTTTTTTTGGTGCGCGCAGGTAAGAGGGGAACCACGGACTTGTGCTGAGCAAAGCTTAAAAATAAAGGAAAGGTTCAAGCGGAGGCGCAGAGGGCGCGGAGAAAGGCTAAAGGCAAAAACAACGGCAGAATATTAAAAGCAAATGCTGGGATTAGTTATCAGCTGTCAGTGGTTGTTAGCGGCTGACTATGTGTTAGGGCATCTGCTTTGTTATCCCTGTGCCGGTTGCGGATGAGGAATAGATTTCTCACGTACGTTCGAAATGACAGAGGATAACGGCAGGGGGCACCAGGTCGTCTCGGAGGAAAGGGAGAAAGGATTAAGGCAAAGGCAAAAGGATGACGGGCTTTCCGGGTAACGGGAAAGACGGGGTTTTTCGGTTGACTTTCTCCTGATTTAGGTTATATGATTTTGATTTTGTTAAGAGAGGCTCGGGTATGGAAACTGTGAAGCATGTTTTGATCAGGTTAGTTTTAGTTTTTTTGGTTCTTACGGCAGGACTGTTTGCCGTTCTTTGGTTTTGGGTCTGATCATGGAGGAGGGTCATCGGTTCTCGTCAGCTCTGGTGCGCACAGGGCAGCGAATCCGGCGATAAGTGCCGGCAGTATGAGTGAATCGTACATTCTGCGGTCCGGATCACGGAAGATTCCGGTGTTATAAAATTTGTCGGGGAAGATATTCCATCCTACTATTAGAAATACAATAATAAACATTATGATGAATACCGATATCACGGTTATGAGTGTGTATGCCTTAATCCTGACAAAACCTCTGAGGGTGAATGACATTATCAGCAGGATCGGCGGGATGAACATCACCGGTATTATATACTGAAAGGGGAACATCAGGTATGTGAAGTTTCCGTATCCGTCGGTGTATCTGCAGATTCCTGTGAATTCTATGAATAAAATGCCTGTCAGACTTACTGCCGCTGCTCTGATGAGCTTCTTCTTTTTTTCTGTCGAGGATGCAATTCCGTATGTAAAGATCAGGACTGCAGAAACTGCTCTTGTAAAAAGGGGTCTTTCCATGATTCTCCTCCTGCTCATAGTATATCACATAGGCGCGACACTATATGTCCCGGGGTCTTTTTTATATTATACTTTTTCTGAAGGGGGCATTAATGAAGGAAAACAGGAAGCACTACCGTATAGTTAAAGAGAGGATCGGTTCTATCCTGACAGATGAATTTCTTGTGAGTGTTTTCTCTGTCATCATGTATGCCAACTGCTTTTATTATTTGAACTTCACATTTCTGATATTTATGATACCCTTCTTTCTTCACTACGTTATTAAGAGAACCATTCTGAGGGATAAGTCTGAAATTCCCCTGATGACTGTGGTGATGAGTAATCTCAACAACGGCTTTACTCTGGTATCGACTATGGCTGGCATCGCCGTTATGATGGTTATGCTCAGAGAGGCTGAATTTTTTTACTGGCACGGCATCTACCTGATTTACCTGATTCAGCCTGTTGCTGAATTCCGGAGGAATCTGAGGGAGGCTTCGGCTTACGGGGAAATACTGGAAGATTAAAGGCAACGGCTAAAGGCAGGGGTCACGCGGAGGCGCAAAGGGCGCGGAGAAAGACTAAAGGCAACGGCAGGGGCACCACGGAGAAAGGTTAAATGATTAAGGTTTTAATTTTTTTCTTGAGATATGGAATATCCCGGTGTACTTTGATTTTCTGATGGGGGTGTGCTATGAGTCAGTCCGAGAGACTTTTTTATATTACTTCTCTGCTTAAGGATCGGGGGTATTTTACCGTGGAGGGCGTGGCCCGGGAGTTTGAGGTTGCCTCCCGTACTGTGAAGAGAGATATTGAGTATCTCAGGGACAGGTGCGGCTGCGAGATCGTTTACTCGGGCGAGAGGAAAGTCTATGAAGCTGCAGGGCCGGTGCCCGACCTCTCTCCATCCAGAAGCATGATGTTCTACGCCCTGGTGAGCGGCCTTGCTAATTCGTTT
>CAYNFB010000098.1:0-6189 GCA_964396355.1 uncultured Leptospirales bacterium
TTTTTTATTCCCACTCAGTGGGGAACTTTTAAACTGGGTGATAACCCTCCGGGATTTCCCGGACTTGATCTCAAAAGGGAAATAAAAAAAAGCGGATTGAAAAAAAATAATTTTAAAATAATGAATATTGGTGAACTGCTGTTCATTGAATAGTTACTCTCCGGTGCGGATCTTTTCCCTGTACTTGAGGCTGTCAGCGTGATCAATCAGCCTTTCTATTTCATGTATATAACCTTTGCTTATTCCGTATGATACAGTTGAGACTACATCTGCCTTTTCAGATCTGTATTTAAGATTTTTCAAAGAATTCTCTATTCTGGATATAAGGTTTTCCGAGTCTTCCTTTGAAAATGATTTGATTACGGCGAGAAATTCATCTCCTCCAATTCGGAAAACCAGATCTTCTGTTCTGAATACATCTTCAAGCATATCAGAAATTCCAATTAATGCACGGTCTCCTTCGCTGTGGCCGCATCTGTCATTTATCTCTTTGAAATTGTCCACGTCCATGTAGACGACCATTATTTCAGAAGCAGTGTCCGATGTTCTTCTTACGGGGTGTTCTACGTTTTTCCATTCTTCGATGAGTTCATTTAGCTTATTTCTGTTAAGCAGACCTGTGAGAATATCATGACATGATTGTTCTATTACCTTGTGATACAGTGTGGAATTGGCCATTGCGATTGCAGTGAAGTCTGCAATTGTGGCCAGTATGTCGTGTTCCTTCTGACTAAAATTTCTCGTTTTATCTGAATTAACAATCTCAATGACTCCGTATACCTCATCTCTGTAAACCAGAGGCACTGCTATAATCGATTGAGTCTTAAATTCAATCAGGCTGTCCACTCTGCCGGAGAATCTCGGATCCTTTGAAACATCTTCACTAAAAATTGATTTCCCCGTAGATGCGACTGTGCCCGCAATTCCCTCTCCGGGCTTAAGGCGGAACTCCTCCAGTTTATTGAGCTCGGCCCCCTCCATAAAAATGAAGTAGAGCTCATTCGTAGTGTGGTCCAGCCTGAGAAGACTCCAGTTCTCGGGATCGAAGAACTGCTTTATTTCGGACATCACGCCCTTCACAATGTCCTGTATGTCAAGAGATGAGGTTATCAGTTTGCCGATATTGGCATACATCAGCATTGTATTTCGTTCAGTGTGAGTATCCATGTGTATTCCTGTTTTTTGAAGCATTATAAAATACATCTATATTGAATCAACAATTAATTATTCCAACAGGACATACCGGGGAGCGCAGAAAAAAATTATCTTTAAATGATTGACTGATTTGTAAAAACATCATTCAATTCGGAAATATTTTTTAGGAGGTTTCACTGTGCATTTTAAAGGAATGTTATATATTTTTTGTCTGATTTTCTTCCTCACCGGTGCAGATAATTTTCTGTCTGCAGAGGAGGAGGTTTTTTCTACAGGCCTCAGAATAGAATCCCAGGATGAGCTGGATGCCGCAGAAACGAATTTTAACCCCATGGTCAGGGCAGGCAGCGAGAAGCTGCCGTCTAAGGTCGACCTTTCCGGAAAGATGCCGCCTGTGGGAAGTCAGGGGCATCAGGGAAGCTGTACAGCCTGGTCAACTACCTATTACACCAAATCCTATCATGAGAGAATAAAGAATAAGTGGGAATACGGATGGGGGAATTATAATCCCTATTACAGCAGCGGTAAAATAGATTCTTCAAAGGGGACTCACGTCTTCTCTCCAGCCTGGACCTATAATCAGATAAACGGCGGCAGGGACAGCGGCTCCAGTATTGCAGGCGCCTTCAGGCTTATCAGTCAGAAGGGCGCAGTTCCATGGAGCGTCATGCCCTATAATCATGATGATTACCGCACCCAGCCGACAAATTCGATGAAGAAACTTGCACTTTCAAAATATAAGGCAAAGAGCTATTCCCGGGTGGTAACCACAGATCCCGATAATGTGAAGAGAGAGATCGCAGCAGGCAACCCTGTTGTGGGAGGGTTCTCGGTAACTTCCAAGTGGAAGAGTCCTTCTGAAGATGTTCGGAACGGAGGAGTCCACGATGATTACAGCGGAACTGTCACCGGCGGTCATGCTATGGCGGTTGTGGGCTATGATGACAGCAAGGTGTCGCCTTCAGGACATAAAGGAGCATTCAGGATAATCAATTCCTGGGGCAACTACTGGGGCGAAAAAGGCTATTTCTGGATGTCCTATAAGTGTTTCACAATGCTGTGCAAGTATGCCTACGTATTATATGACAGTGATGCATCATCAGTGGAGCCGGACAAGGCGGATAAGACTGCCGTAAAGGCAACTTCCATGGTTACTGCCACGAAGGGTACCTACTCAGACAGGGTCAATGTGACCTGGAACAGTGTGGACGGTGCGGTATCCTACATTGTTGAAAAAAGCGTTGGTAATTCCGGATCTTTTGCAAGAACCGCTTTGGTGAACACCAACAGCTACAGCGACTTGAAAATTCAGCCTGATTACAGATATAATTACAGAATAGTAACGGTGGCTCTCAATAATAGAAGCAAGGGTGAATCATCACCTGTAGCAGAGGGTTTTGCTCTTCAGAAAAAAAGCTCTCTTCCCGGGAAGGTGGCGGACTTAACCGGTTCGGCCTCTTCAGGCTCATCGGTTACTCTGAAGTGGACAAAGGTGCAGAATGCAAAACTCTACAGGGTTGTCAGATATAATCAGTCAAGGAGAAGCTGGACAACTGTAGCAATGACTAAAAATATATCATTCACTGACAATCGTCCCCTGAAAAGTCTTCCGAATTATTACTACGTTGCTGCTGTTAACGGGGTCGGACAGGGTAAGTGGAGCAGCCTTGTTAAAATAAGCATCACAGCAGCAGCCGGGCCGCCTGCAGTAGTCTCCGGCATGACAGTGAGCAACGGGACTTACTCAGACAGAATTGTTGTAAAATGGAAAAAGCAGTCCGCGGCATCATCCTACAGACTCTACAGATGGAACAGCAGTTCCCGGAAATGGGATAAAAACTGGACGGTGAGAGGAAACAGCTACACCGACCGTGACCGCAAGGTACGGGGAGGTTCAAAGTTTTACTATACTGCAAAGGCCGTGAACAGCAGAGGATCATCTAAAAGCTGGAGCTCCTATGTCGCAGGATATACCGGGAGAAATGTCTCTATGAATCTCAGGTCGTCAATGGGAGTGTCTGCACCTGCAGGGTTCAGTGCCTCCGTTGATGAAAACAGCAGAACTGTCACTCTATCCTGGAAGCGGCTCTCCATGCTGGCCAAATACAAGGTATACAGAAAAAAGGACAGTGATGAGGAGTTTAAGCTTATAAAGACTCTTTCTGCCGGGACTACCAGCTTCAGTGAAAAATTTCCCGGTGAGGATGGAGATATATTTATGTATAATATAACTGCAAACGTTGTAGGAAGCGAATCTGAAAAAACTGAAACACTGTCTGCAACAATAGAGGAATTCTCTCCCACCGTTATGACCACATTTCTACCGGGTGACGGACTGAAAAATTTCAGAGGGATCTGGAGAGCCTCCCATCTTAAAACGAACGGTAAAGCTGTTAACATGGAGTTGAATATTGTAGATGAGGGAGCAAAATTTAAGGTTCAAATGAAATACGGGAACAAGAAGCGGGAGATAACGGGTAATTATGCCGCCAAGAGCCGTTACCTTGAGGCTAAGAACTTCAGCTTTATGATGCTTCCTGCATTTGATAATGATGTTGCCAATGTTGTTATACCGGCAGGTGTTTTCACCCGTTCAAGAATTGTGATTAATTTCGCAAGAGAAAATCAGGACTGACAGGAGGTTTGCTGTGAAGAAAATAGTAATATTGCTGGTCGTGGCTATGGCTGCGCTGTTCTCAGGATCGTGCAAGGATAAAGAAATAGACGGAGGGTGGACCTCTCTAGATATCAATGGTGCAGATGTTAGAAAAGCTGCAGCTTTTCTTCAGGCCGAAATTCCTGTCATGCATCCCGATGTTAAAATAGGAAAGATTCTCAGTGCTGAAGTGCAGACTGTGGCCGGAGAAAAGTTTAACTTTGAAATTGAGTATACCTCGGATATCAACAAAAGTCCCAAAATTATGAAGGTGAAACTCTTTCTGAGTCTTGAGGGTAAATACAGCCTGAAGGAAATTAAATTCGAGTAATGGTCTGATCCGGGTCATTCAGTATCATGGCAGGCAGTATCTGAACAGAGGTGAGGTTAATGAAAATTAAGGATGTGTTTCAAAGAGGCCGGCTCAGGCTGAACAGGATAAAGTTTCAGAACAGGCTGGCTCTCTATCTTACCCTCTTCGGTATTTTCATAGGGTATGTTTCTTTTATGATTCATACCAGCCTTGCTGTATGTCAAATGGGGAATATGTTATCAACCATGATCGATGACCGTCTTGCAGCAGACGACACAGATGGTGATGCGCTTGAGGCTCTCATCAACAAGCAGAATCACGGGCAGATAGAAGAGCTGTTCCCGGTCCTGGGATTTGTTTACGGGCAGATATCGCTTCTCCATGAGAGTGTTCTTGTAAATACCTGCTACTATTCACAGGCTGACGAAGTATGGTATAAGGTGTTTATCGACAGAAGCGATATTATCAGAAGGAGTAAGATTAGGGCTTTCCCTCAGGAGTTTCTCCCCTCAGGAAGAACAAACCGGATAAAAATAAATACAGGCTCCTATCTCGGGGTGTCCGGAAGGCTTTCTGTTATGATTGATGTTACCGGAATCAGGGATACAAACAGGTACTTTTTTGAAGTGACTGCTGACAGAAAAGGTGTTGTCAGATATCTTGGAGGCTTCTATATCCTTGCAATCTACGGTGCGGTAATTCTGCTGCTGTCAATAATACTGTCCAGATTTATCTCTATTCACGTTGCCCGGCCCATCCAGACTCTATCAGTCCAGGCAGGTCAGATAGCCTCGGGAAATCTCGATGTGAGAACAAAGATTGACTCCCGTGATGAAATAGGCGCACTCTCCTGCGCCATCAATTCCATGGCTGATGAGCTGAAGGACTATATCCGTGATATAGAGGAGCAGCTTGAGGCTATTTCCGTAATGAACAGAATCGACAAGGCGGTGCTGTCTGCCACCTCCAGCAAGGATCTGGTTGATCGTGTGACTTCGTTTGTGTCCGGATTGTACAGCGACTGCGTGGTAGGAATGGCCATAGAAGAACCTGAAAATAAAAGATACCGTTTTCTTTCGCGGTACAGAAAGGGAATACGGGATGAGGGGAAGAGCCTGTCTTACGTCAGCTTCCTGTCTCTTGGTTCCTCCTTTGTTGAGATGAGCAGGCAATTCTTTACTCTTGCAGTCTCCTCTGATCGGGACGAAATGAATAAAATAAATAATCTGTTCCATTCCCAATTTAATTACGTTGTCAACCTGCCTATATTTCTTCAGGGGAGCTATGCGGGATCTCTTTTAATCGGCAGGGATGAGGAGATTCTTTTAATGAGAATGATATTGCCGTACTCAGCGCTCTGGCAGATCAGGTGGGAGTTGCCCTTCGTAGTGTTCAGTATCTCGATGACAGGGAGAGTCTCTACATGGGCATACTCACATCTCTCTCGAAGGCTATTGATGCCAAATCCAAATGGACCGCCGGTCACAGCACCAGAGTCTCGGAATATTCTAAAAAAATTGCTCAAAAACTCAACCTTGATGAGGAGTTTATGAGAAATCTGGAAATATCTGCACTCCTTCACGATATTGGAAAAATCGGCGTGCCCGAAGCGATTCTGGATAAACCGGGAAAGCTCACTGATGAGGAGTATTCTACAGTGAAGGAGCATCCTGCAAGGGGTGCTGACATTATCGCCGATATTCCCGGATTTGATATACTGGTGGACGGCATTCTCTGCCATCACGAGGACTACAACGGTTCCGGATATCCCCTCGGGCAGAAGGAGGAGGGGATACCTCTAATGGGAAGGATCATTGCCGTGGCTGATGTGTATGATTCCCTTATCTCAGACAGACCCTACCGGAAGGGAATGGACAAAATTACGACTCTGAAGATTCTCTCCGAAGAAAGCGGCAGGAGACTGGACCCGCGGATTGTAGAAATTTTCCTTTCCATAATAGATTCCTGAAAAAATCTCATACTGACTTGACGCGAGAGGTTATTTTTATTTAATTGTATGCAAATAATTTGCGCATATTGATTGCATATTGTGAGGTGATTATGA
>CAYNFB010000098.1:6199-11077 GCA_964396355.1 uncultured Leptospirales bacterium
GGCCCTACCGGAAGGGTATGGACAAGATTACGGCTCTGAAGATTATCTCCGAAGAAAGCGGCAGGAGACTTGATCCCGGTATTGTCGAAATTTTTCTCTCCATATTAGATTCCTGAAAAAAAACTTTACAGTGACTTGACGCGAGAGGTTATTTTTATTTAATTGTATGCAAGTGATTTGCGCATATTGATTGCATACAGTGAGGTAATTATGAAACTCAGTCCTGCAAGACAGGAAATTCTTTCTATTGTTAAGAAATCGGGCCGGCCTCTGCCTGCACGTGAAATAAAGGCATCTCTCGCCGATGAGGGCGTTAATCTGTCAACTGTGTACCGGGGGCTGGATTTTCTGGAAAAAAGTGATTTTGTCAGATCTATTCCTCTTGGCGGTGCCAGGTATTATTATTCATCGAGGGAGGACGGTCACGGTCACTTCCTGGTGTGCAGGGAATGCAGAGAGATAATTGATTTTGACGAATGTGTCGTTGAATCTCTCCAGGGAACACTTCAGGAGAAGTACGGATATGAGATAACCGGACATGCAATTTTCTTCGAAGGCCTGTGCAGCGAATGCAGAAAGTGGAAAAACAGAAAGCTGAAGAATGAGGGAGAACGTGATGTTCAGAATTGACAGATTTTTAATTATCGCGGTGTTTTTTTTATCGCTGGCAGGCTGCTCGGTTAATTCCTCCCAGAAGAAAATGCTCACTGTGAGTATACTGCCTCAGAAATACTTCGTTACCAAAATTGCAGGCGACAGATTCGATGTAAATGTGATGATACCTCCGGGTCACAGTCCTGCAACCTACGAGGCAAGTGCAAGACAGCTGCAGAGGCTTGAATCGTCTCTGATTTATTTTCGAATCGGACACATCCCTTTTGAAAACGCAAATATTGATAGAATCAGAGCCGCTAATAAAAAGATGCTCATTGTCGATACATCAAAAGGCGCAGAGCTGATCGGAGGAACTGCCCATGATCATGATCATGGAGAAGAGGGAGATCATCACAGAGCCGGAATTGACCCGCATATCTGGCTTTCACCCTCTGAGGTGAAGACTGTCTGCAGAAATATGCTCAATGCTATAGTGGCTGTTGATCCGGAGAATAAAGCAGTCTATGATAGTAATTACAGCGACTTCAGCGGTGAAAGTGACGAGCTTGATAAATCTATAAAAAAATCGCTCTCTCCCTATAAGGGAAGGAGTTTTCTTATCTTTCATCCTTCGTGGACTTATTTTGCCAGAGACTATAATATTATTCAGGTGCCAATCGAGTTCGAGGGCAAGTCTCCCAGTCCCGCATGGATGAAGAAAATTATTGATCTTGCAGAAAGGGAGAAGATCCGGGTGATATTTATACAGAAGCAGTTCTCTTCGGGTATTGCCGGGGGTATTTCAGGGGATATTAAGGGCACGGTTTATCAGCCTGATCCGCTCAGGGAAAACTGGCTCGAAGGGATGAGGGAATCATCGGAATTATTTTCTAAGGCGTTTAAAGAGGGCTATGGTGAATAAACTTATTGAACTACAGGGCGTGACAGCCGGCTACAAGGACAGGGTAATTCTCAGAGATGTGGATTTTACCGTTTATGAGAAGGACTTTATCGGAGTAATCGGAGCAAACGGAAGCGGCAAGACTACTTTGCTTCGGGTAATTCTGGGGCTTGTTCAGCCTTTCAGCGGCAGAGTCCATTATTACAGAAACGGTGACCGGAACAGTAATTTTATCGGATATCTTCCTCAGTTTAATCTTGTTGACCGGAAATTTCCTGCACTGGTAAAAGATGTGGTCCTCTCGGGACTCCTGGGAACGAAGCGGCTGCCGGGAAGGTACAGCGCGTCTGACAGGGAAAGAGGGCTGAATATTATGGATAAATTCGGAATAGGCGATTTAAAGGACAGCCCGCTTGGAACACTCTCGGGCGGACAGATGCAGAGAACATTTCTCTGCAGGGCCCTGATATCATCGCCCCGGATTCTGGTTCTTGATGAACCGAGCACCTATGTTGATTCGACTCTTTCCCTTGATCTTGAGAATATGCTTGATGAGCTGAACCGGGAGCTTGCAATTATTCTGGTCTCTCACGATGTGGGATCGGTTCTCCGGTCTGTTAAAAGCATTGCATGTGTGGACGGAACTCTCCACTATCATAAATCAGAGGAGTTCTCGGGAGAGCTGATGGAAAAATACGGATGCCCCATAAAAATGATAGGTCACGGCGACATCCCTCATACTGTATTAAAAAAACACGGAGAATAGCAGAATGGAAATACTCGGTTATCCTTTTTTTATAAGAGCAGTCTGCGCCGGCGTGCTGGCGGGAGTAACCTGCGGCATCGTGGGAAGCTACATTGTCTCAAGACGCATAGTCTTCATCAGCGGAGGAATTACCCATGCATCCTTCGGGGGAATAGGTCTTGGATACTTTTTCGGATTCAGTCCGGTGGCGGGAGCCGGAGCAATGGCGGTGCTCTCTTCAGTGGCAGTCCGGTTTTTTTCCAGAGGCGGAGAGGTTCGTGAGGATTCTCTGATCGGAATACTCTGGTCCTTCGGCATGGCCCTTGGAATAATATTCGTGTATCTCACACCGGGCTATGCTCCTGATCTGATGAGCTACCTCTTCGGCAGTATACTTACTGTGTCTGCAGGAGAGCTCTATCTGATGGCTGCAGTAATGATTCTGGTTGCAGTTTTTTTCGCATTGTTTTATAACCTTATCATGGCAGTTTCATTTGATGAGGATTTTGCTGCGAGTCAGAGCCTTCCTGTTTCCTTTATTAATTATTCTCTCATGATTCTCATCGCCTTAACCATCATGATCGGTATAAAGGTAGCAGGTGTTATACTCGTTATATCTCTTCTCACCATTCCTCAGGCTGCGGCAGGCCTTCTTGCCGATGACATGAAGAAGATGATTCTCTGGTCTGTCCTCTTTGCTGTGATTTCATTCATTGGAGGGCTTTTCGGATCCTATTATATGGATATTCCCTCGGGGGCGACAATTATATTCTTTTCGGTAATTCTCTTTCTTATCCTCAGAGTCTATGTCTACTTCAGGGGAAAGTTGAGACTGCGGAAAAATATAGCTTAGTACAGCAGCAGTCTGTAATAGATGTTCCGGTGTTGCTTATAAATATTTTCAAGGGGGAGGGGATCCAGCGCAACCCCTCTGATGCAGTATTTATACTGAATAGGTTGGTTCTTTCTTTATCATAATCTCTTTAATTTTTGCATCCCCTGCAGAGAAATAAATTACGTGGGATTCCATTAAAGAGTACTCATTCATTATAACAAAAAGATCCTCGTCGAGCTGAGGATCCAGAAGGTCAATCTCTCTGAGTTTTTTATTTCCTATAAATATAGCCTTCATGCTTTATCCTGTATATATATTTTACCTCTGTGATAATATTATTTCAGTGATATTTGTCTACTCTTTTAATCCAATTTAATTGAAGGGATCAAAAAAATTCATTTACAATGTCCTCTGATTTTTAGTATTGACTTTATTGAAGATGTTTATATTATTTGTTGAATATATAATTTGATTTCACAGGGTTGCGTCTTTAATTTTTGTCACAAAAATTTAACTAAACGGAAAAAATCATGACTAAAAAAAGAAAAAAAAGCAGTATAATTATTCTTGCGGCTGTTCTCCTTGTTTCTACTGGTGCATATGCCTATAAATTTGATTTTGTCACTGTAAGTGATATTGTAAAAAAAATCAAGACTACCTACGGAGAGCTTGAATCCTATCAGGCTGACTTTGTAATAAACTCAAGCAAGATGGGGAAAAAGTCCACTCAGAGAGGGGTGTTGAGGTTTAAGGCTCCAGACAGACTTCTGATGGATTTTTATCAGCCGTCGAGACAGAAAATAATCTCAAATGGGAAAATGATGTGGGTATACATTCCTTCAATGAATGTTGTTGCCGAACAGGATCTTAAATCAGATTCCGGTCTCTTCTCCTCCGGATCCCGAGAGGGGCTCAAGAGACTTTTTTCCAAATATCATTACAGATTCGCTTCAAAGGAACAGCCTGAACCTCAGAAGAACGGCACAAAAATGTATACCCTGATTCTCAAGCAGAAAGAGAGCAGGAGCGGCTACAGAACAATTAAGCTGTGGGTTTCGGAGGATTTCTTTATAAGAGAAGCCGAAGGAGTCACCTCATCTGGTAAGACAGTGAAGATTTCCCTGAATAAAATAAAGACGAACGTTGATCTGCCCAATGGTCTTTTTAAGTTTGATATACCGGCAAGAGCAAGGGTTATAAAAAATCCTATGATTTCAGAGGAGTAGTAAGTGGAAAGTATCGGTGAAAAACTAAAAATAACAAGGGAATCCAGAAAACTGACTGTAAAGGCTGTTTCCCTGGATACCAATATTTCTCCAACATATATTGAAGCACTTGAGGATGAGGATTTCGAAAAGTTTCCCAGTGAGACCTACGTTGTAGGTTTCCTTAAAACTTATGCGGATTATCTGAAGCTTGACTCAAGTGAAATCATCCAGCTTTATAAGGGGTATAAGATCGGTGAGTCTGCCACTCCCATTGAAGAGCTTACAAGACCGACTAAATCTCCCCTGCTTATAAACTTTGCTACTTTTTATAACCAATATAAGAATATATTTTTCTTTGCGGCTGTTGCTCTGCTGTCTCTGCTCGTGGCATGGGGAATATGGAGTGTTACTAAATCAGATGTAACAGTGGACAATAATGATTCTGTTTCCAAGATCAAGCAGGACTATGAGGAAAAACAGGATTCCAGGATAACCAATATAAGAAATCTTCAGCTTTCCAATGAAAGAGGCTTTACCCTCGTTTATAAGGGAGAAGCTGGTCAGTTTCTCGTAGAGAATAAGGAAGTTGTATTTC
>CAYNFB010000099.1:0-1564 GCA_964396355.1 uncultured Leptospirales bacterium
ACATGAGATCATCGGGAGTCCTGGCTCCAAGAAGAACTATTATTCTTCCGAATTCTTCTCTGTGCTGAAGGACGTGAACGATGGAAGAACGCAGAGGAATGAGGCCTATGCCGCCTGCCACATATATCACATTTTTGCCCTTTATATCCTCAAAGGGGAATGAGCTTCCGAAGGGACCTCTCAGACCGACCTTGTCGCCAGCTTCCAGCTCATGCAGAGCGTTGGTCACCTTACCTACTTTCCGGACAGACAAATGGAATCTGTCATTTTCAGGACTGGGAGGAAGCGAGATAGCGCATTCTCCGAAACCGAAGATCGTAAGCATCACAAACTGTCCGGATTTTATTGTGAAATTTTTCTCTACTTCCGGATCATCAAATTCGAGATAAAAGGTTTTTACCTCATCAATCTCATCCTTAACTTCAACGACAGTAGCTATTTCTGGTATTGTTATTACTTGTTCATTCATATCCAATCACCTATTCAGTAACTTCTCGTCTTAAATACGTAACAACATTGGGAAGCCCAATATCCCCGGGACAGACCCACTGGCATCTGCCGCATCCTACACAACCCGGTCTCAGATACTTCTTGGACTGCGAGTAGGAAAGCTTACAGAAAAACCGTTTATTCCTTCTATCTTCAACAGGTTTTCTCGGATTATGATCACCTGCCATCATTGTATATCCTTCAAATGAGCAGGAATCCCATGACCTCAGTCTGTCAGTTGATCCGTCGAATCTGTTCTGATCTTCAATATTAAAACAGGAACATGTGGGACATACAAAAGAACAGGCGCCGCATTCAAAGCACTGCTTCCCTATGTATTCCCAGACCTCATCCTTTATAAATCCGGTTGTTACCCTGTTCATTGCTCTTGAGATCCAGGCCTTGTTATCTTTGGCTTTCTCCTCAAACAGTGAAATAGATTTATCAACAACCTCTTTCTTCTTACTCAGGTATTCATCTCCTGCCTTCTGCAGTCCCATCTTCCCGGCAAATTCTCTTCCTTTTTCACTACCGGCTTCAACAAGGTAGAAATCACCGACCTCAGTGAGATTAAGGTCATATCCTTCATCTGCATCGGGGCCGCTGTCTGTGCAGACACAGAAGCACTGTTTAAAAGGAACAACACAGGTATTAGTAACGATGAACATTCTCTTTCTGTGTTCCCTGTAAACTTCATCTACGTATTCCTGACCAAGGAAAAATCTGTCAAGAACCTGAAAGCCAGACAGATCGCAGGGTCTGAGTCCGAAAAGCGCCTTGCTTGAAGTTGCATAGTCAGAATGAATTTCCGCTTTCTTCGCTTCCTTGTCATATTTATAACTGAGAATTCTTTCTATCTGAGGAAAGACCACTGTCTTGGGAGGCAGAGAAGGAATTTCTGCAGTGAGACTTATTTCACCGGCACTCTCAACCTTATCAAAAAAGACCTGACCGCTATTCTCTTCAATAACCGGTCCGTAAAGGTCATATGCTTTTGACAGCTCCTCGGCCAGTTTCATTACATTGCTTTTTTCTATCAAATACATGATTACACCCCCTCTATCCTGATTGGAAT
>CAYNFB010000099.1:1574-8355 GCA_964396355.1 uncultured Leptospirales bacterium
GGACGCGGTGGATGGGCGGCATTGGCATTTTGTCTTGGATGATAACCCGTTCTTGTCTGAGAAAGTTAAGGACCGACTCAAAAGGCAATATACAGGCCTCTTTTACAAGCGGTACATCCTGGGCTTGTGGGTGGCTGCAGAAGGAGCCATCTATGACATGTTCGACGAATCCCGGCATGTAGTCCACGATCTGCCCCAGTTCGCCTAAAAATTCAGTAATCATGTTGCGGATGAAATAAGGAATGTAGGCTGTTCCCGGTCTCACATCCTCAGAAAGCTTTACATCAATATCCATTGCTCCGTGGGTGGAAGAAATTTTAACGGTCCACTTATTTCTGACCTTAAGTTTCTCAGCATCCTCCCTGCAGATTTCGATATATCCTTTCGGGTACATCAGAAGAGTTGCATTGTACTCTCTTCTGGGTATGTATGTTTTCTTCATAATTACATTCTGATGCCAGTAATGCTGTCCCTGCCCTGTTATAAGAAGGAAGGGATAATCTGAAGTTGTTTCCGGAACTGAATAGTTCGTATTTATTTCAGAAAATTTAAAGCTGCTGCTGAAATGAGATAAATCGAGTCTCCTGCATCCGTCAGGAAAAGTGTCATTACACGGCCACTGTATTCCCAGATTCTCTTCAATTTTTTTATAACTCATACCGGAATATGAAGGAGTGAGTTTTGCAGCTTCATTAAAGACATCCTCAGCAGATTCGTAATTCCAGCTCTGACCGTCCTTTTCCGCAATCATAGAGAAAAGTTTCCACCCCGGAAGAACATTCTCAAAGGGTTCAACCCTCTTCCTTGAAAGCTGAACTCTTCTCTCTGCATTTGTATAGGTGCCGTCCTTCTCTACTGCTCCTGCAATGGGGAAGACAACATCGGCATAATCCATGAAAGGGTTATCATATGATCCTATATATGCCACAAAATCAAGGTTCTCCACTTCATTCTTATATTTCAGAACACCCTCATCATGTTCCGCCACAAAAAGGGCCTTCAGATTAGACTGTTTATCCCTGAGAAGATTATATACATCCCTGCCCGGATTAGCATCAATCTTAGTTCCCCATATATCTTCAAACTTACTTACCGCACCGTCATCGGTGATTGACTGAAAACCTGTGAGAAGATCAGGAGCCGTACCCATATCATAGGCTCCCTGAAGATTATTGATTCCTGCAACAGGATTCACTCCGCAGAATTCCTTTCCCAGCTTTCCGGCAACGAGAAAGAGATTGTAGATAAAGCTCACAGTATCCTGATCAAGACCTGAAATGCCGGTAGACCAGAAGGCCATGGCTGACTTTGCCTTACCGAGTTCTTTCGCAAGACCCATGATAGTTTCATAATCTATACCTGTGAGATTATAAATATCATTCAGGTCCAGATTTGAGACACTTTCTGCAAAGCTTTCGAATCCCTCTGTATTGTCATTAATAAAGTCGGAATCCTCCACACCCTCTTCAAGCATGGCCTTGGCCAGTGCAGCGAGTATTGAATTCTTGGATCCGGGTCTTATCTGCAGATGAGTACTGCTGAGTCTGGCAATCTGTGTAATACGGCTGCAGATTGTTACGACCTTTGCACCGGCCAACTTAGCCTTATGAATCTCGCTGCCGACTATGGGATTCATCTTCGTTATATCCGATCCAACAACGAGGATAAAATCTGTATCAGCTATTTCCTCAAAAGAGCCGGTCATACCGGCCATACCGGTACCCTTTGCGAGGACATTAAGACTTCCTCTGTGGCCCGATTCAGATTCCAGACTGATATTATTTGTTTTAAAAACTGTTCTGGCCAGCTTCATCAGAAGATAATTATCTTCATTAGTTGACCTGGGTGCCGCGAGAAATGCAATCTCTTCAGATGCCTTTTCTCTGAAAGAGGACGTTTTCTCCATCATAAAATCAATTGCCTCATCATAGCCCACTTCTTTCAGCGAACCATCGACCCTGATCATGGGCTTGCTTATTCTCTGATCAGTCATCAGCAATTCATGCATGTGCCACCCTCTGACACATAATCTTCCTTTACTTACCGGATGATTCTTTGACGGAAAAACTCCCTGAACTCTGCCATCTGCAACTTTCAGATAGTTCCCGCAACCGGTTCCGCAAAAAGTACATACTCCAGACTTATAATCCATATCTAACCCCTGAGTCAGTATTCTTAAACACCTTCTTTAAATATTGAAAATTAAGTAAATATCTCTTCAATATCCGAGTAATACACCATATACTTTTACTACATTATGATTACATTATTGAATGACTTATATAGACAGAAAAAAAGCTGATTGTAAAGAGGGGGAAAAACTTTTAAACACAGGGGGGAATTCCCCTATATTTCAGCCGGTCTTGTTTATGACCCATTGAACTGCAAACTGCATGAGCTCAGAGGATGTGCCCATATTCAGCTTACTTTTTATCTTTTCACGGTAGTTTTCCACCGTTTTAACACTTATATGCAGCTTATCTGCAATATGTCTGTTGCTCAGGCCGTGACCGGTTAGCTGAAACACCTCGAATTCCCGGTCGGTGAGAGAATCAACCATTGCTGAAGCTTCATCTTTGCCGGTAGCAACATAAAGCCTGTCAAGCAGTCTCTCTTTTAGACTGTCGCTCATATACTGACGCCCCTCGAGCACTGTTCTGATTGCGTTCAAAATAACCTGGGGAGGCTCGCTCTTCATCACGTATCCCCTGGCTCCGGCCCTGATTGCCCTTTCTGCATAGAGGGACTCATCATACACTGAGAGAACCAGTATAGGAAGAGTGGGGTATCTATCGCGGCACGCCTTTATCAGGTCGATGCCGCTGGTTCCTGTCAGAGCTATATCAACAGTCATTATATCCGGCCTCGTCCGCCCTATGAGCTTAAGAGCCTCATCAGAATTACTGGCCTCGCCGCTGACGGTGATATCACTCTCTCCCCGTATTATCTGAGACAAACCGCGGCGCACTACAGGGTGAGAGTCGGCAACAAGCACAGTTGAACCGGAGCCTGCATCTTTTTTATTTCTGGCAA
This sequence comes from uncultured Leptospirales bacterium, assembly GCA_964396355.1. Classification (GTDB taxonomy): domain Bacteria; phylum Spirochaetota; class UBA4802; order UBA4802; family UBA5550; genus CAYNFB01. The sequence goes on from CAYNFB010000099.1 coordinate 4,608, forward strand.
AAACAGACGGAGAACTTTCATGATCGATGGGTTCGCCTGTGAGCTTATATCTGCAGACTATACTGATGCCTCCTCCGGGATTACCTTTAATCTCCGTAGAGGCTCCGATTAACCAGGATCTGTATTTTATCAGACTTATGAAGAGTTCATTCCGATTCCGGTCAATTCTATCCACGTCAATACCATCATCTCTTATCGTTAAGACAGAAATATTATTTTCTTTTATTAAATCGATTACAATATTACGGGAACGGTTATTTTCAATTGAATTAAGCACAGATTCTCTGATTATATAGTAGAAGTTTGAAATTTCAAGTTTACCGCTTATCTCAACAGAACTATCCCATCGTATCAGTATGTTCACATTATCTTTATCTTTAATCTCATCTTTCAGATTCTCAACTGCAGCTCTGAGTCCTCCATGGCCGATATCAACAGGACTCAATTCCTTGGCAAGCTCCCTTGTGCGGTTTACAGCCTGATTTACCATCTCCACAATGACGTCCACATCAGCCAAAGCCTCATCGGGGGAATCTGAGATTTTTAATTTTAAAAGCTCGCCCTTGAACATTATTCCGGCAAGATGAAGTGCCAGTCTGTCATGGAGCTCCTGCCCTATTTTGAGACGTTCTGATGCATTTGTCTCCATTATCACTTTCTCAAGATGCTTCCTCTGAGTAATGTCAATACCCACGTAAAAAATAAATTCAAGCTCCCCTTTTACATTGATAAGAGGTTTGCCATGCCACTCGACAAGGACCTCATTACCATTCTTCGTTCTGATTGAATATTCACTGACCGAATATTTCTTCTTCTTAATTATATTTTGAAAATCCCTGCTCTGTATATCCCTGTCGGATTCATGAAAAAGCAGATCAATATAATTCTTCCCGACGACCTCTCGTATAGAATAATTAAGTCCGATGAGCATGGCCTTATTCATTGTAAGAATATTTCCCTTTGCATCAATAGCGATATAGAATGCCGGATTTACATCCTCCAGACTTTTAAGAAAATCCTTGCCGCGCCTGATGGTCTCTCTTGCACGGACCTCGCTTGTGAGATCCCGCTCAAGAATTGATGCACCGATTATTCTTCCCGATGAATCAGCTATAGGAGTAATTTTCATGGAAAGGGAAACCTGCCGGCCGTCTCGGGTCATTCCCACTGATTCATAATTATCCACCCTGATGCCGTTTCTGATTCTTTCAAGTAACTGAGGAAAATCATTAGGCTGGAAGGGAGGAATCAGTTCAGTAAAGGAACAGCCGTTTATTTCATCGGGTTTATAGCCGAATATTCTTTCGGCACTGCTGTTCCAGCTGACGACAGTACCATTGATAGTTACTCCGATTACCGCCTCATCGGTGCTGTCTACAACTGCAGAGAGAATCTCCCTCAGTTCACCGATGTTTCGTCTGGCGCTTATATCATGAAAAATACTCAGGATTGCATCATCATTGTTATATTCCACCATCCTGTTCATTACCTCAACAGGAACTTTCTTCCCCGACGGATTCTGGAGCACCGACTCAAACCACCTCTTATCAAGCGTATTATCAAGGCCGTTCATAATAGTTTTATTATCCAGAAAATCGCCGACAAAAAGATTCATCACCGATGTACCGATAATATCTTTTTCATCCAAGCCGAAGTAGCGCAGTCCGAATGAATTGATCTCCAGGATAAATCCCTCAAGATCAAAAATTATAACAATATCATTTATGCTGTTAAAAAGAGATTCATAATTACGCTCAGTTCTCCCCAGTCTGGCAGTTTTTTCCTGAAGTACGTGTTCCAGCTGGCTGTTCTTCTCACGGAGTTCATCTTCGCTCTTCTTGATTCTCAGCATAGCACTGACCTGTGCGGCAAGCTCCACCTCATCGATGGGTTTACTCAGAAAGGCATCGGCTCCGGCTTCAAGACCGGATGCTCTCTTCCGGGGTGTTGTTTCAGACGCTGTGAGAAGAATAACCGGGATATGAGATGTATAACTGTGCGATTTCAGCCTGCTGCAGAGTTCTATTCCATTCAATTCAGGCATTATATAATCGAGTATTATAAGATCGGGTAATCCGGAAACAGCCAGTTCCATCCCCTCCCGGGGAGACAGAGATGTATCAACCTGCACATCAGGAAAACGCGAACGAAGGAGAGCCGATAGCGTTATCAAATTATCTTCATTATCATCTATTGCTAAAATTCTAGTCATTGAAATCTGTCCATTTTTTTACTTTGTTTACCAGATCATCTATTTCAAAAGGTTTAGGTATAAAATCATCAAATCCGGATCGTTTCAGCTGTTCACTCAGATCAGTCATTTCAAGTCCGGTAAAGGCGATTACAGCTGCCTTATCTGTGACAAAAAAATTCTTTATATTTCTGACAAGCGTAATTCCGCTAATATCAGGGAGGTTAATATCAAGAAGTATTATATCCGGTTTGACATTTTCCAGAATATCAAGGCCATCTTTGCCGTTCTCTGCATAAAGAAGCTCGTAGCTCCCGTTGAATTCATAATCTATTATTGCCCTGAGAGAAATAATATTGTCAGGGTCATCATCAATAACAAGCATAACGTGACCTTCAGAACTCTTTGGCTTTTGATCAGATAGAGAGACAGCTTTATCCTGAGCAACCAGTCCCGCCTCTCCTGAAAAGTCAGCGTAAAAGGATAAAACAGGGATGCCCTGATGTCCCGGAAAAAAAGCAGCCCCCCCTCCGGCAAAGTCAGAAAACAGAGAGATAAAATCCAGCCACATCATGGAACTCTCGCTGATTTTCAATTCATCAGCATCAACGCTCCGCTGTTTCAGAAGTTCAGAGGGTGTAGAATGACTATCTCCCGAAGCTGCAAAGATATGAAGCTTGCCGTCACAGCAGAATGATTTTAGAACAAGATTCTTCCGGCCGATAGAGATATAAAAATCAAGAATATGTCCGATAATTTTTCTCAGAATAACCCTTTCTACGATAATACTGCTTCCCTGATCGATATCGTTTCTAAAATCAAAATCCGTATTTTCCTCACTTTCAAGCCTTGCGGCAATAGCACTGTCTGCAAGATCCCTTATATCGACAGGAATTTTTTCACAGGGAGCTGCCCCGTTGAATATCTTGTTGATAATAGAGAAGCTGTCAATTACTCTCTCAATCTTTCTTCCGTTTCTCTCTATTACCCGAAGGTATGAGATATCCTCGCTGCTCATTGACGAAGAGGCCTTTCCTGCAAGAAGACCGGAAAGATTTATGACAGGATTGAGAGCATTCTTTATCTCATGGCTGACCACAGAAAGAAGTCTGTTTTTTTGTATATTTTTTTTAATCACTAGCTGTATTACTCATTTGCTGTTTATCGATTTTTTCATCAGATAAAGAATATTATAGAATACGCTGATACCTCCGATAAATCTTTCCTTAATAACACCAACCGGCATAGTATCTATTAATTCCTTAATTTCCCTGACTTTCCTGTCCATATTCAGATAAGCCTGATAAATTTCGTCATAACCGTAAGCAGAAATCATTTTTTCAGTAAGCAGATTGATCGAGGCAATATTACTGAGCAGTTCACGGCAGCTTTTTCTCAGTAACTCATTTACTTCATGAATAATTACCTCGACAACGCATATTCTTACAACTCTGTAGCCGATCTGAACCTGCGCCGAGTCGGAATGGGCCACAGAATCAGGGTAGAGACGGCAGTAGGTCTCTCCAAGTGAAAGCATCGATTCAAGATCGAAGGAGA
>CAYNFB010000099.1:8440-11052 GCA_964396355.1 uncultured Leptospirales bacterium
CAGTACCGACTCCCGGAGTACTCTTAACCTCGACATGCCCTCCGTGGCCCTCTACTATTCCGTAGATAACAGCAAGTCCGAGACCGGTTCCCTTTCCCGGTTCCTTTGTTGTGAAGAAGGGGTCGAAAATACGGTCAATATTTTCAGGTTCTATTCCTGTTCCTTTGTCTGAAAAAATAAGTTCAAGACAGTTCTCTTCCTCCAGAAAAGTAGTTTTGATTCTCAAATCTCCGCCGGCAGGCATTGCATCTGCCGCATTGACAGCAAGATTGCTTATTACCGACTTCATCTGTCCCACATCCACATTCATCATGGGAAGATTATCCTGAAGTTCTCTGATTATATTAATATTCTGAAAGTTGAAGTTCTTATCCATTATGTTTATTGAACCGTTTATTATTCCGTTGAAATCCACGGTTTCCTTCTCCAGCCTGGTCTCTCTGGCAAAATCCAGAACTTCCCTCACTATTTTTCTGCACCTCATCGTCTCGTCTATTATTATATCCAGATCCGGAGCGAATTCAGTATTTTCAAGATCCTTTTTCAGCATGCTGCTGAAGGATAGAATACCTGTGAGAGGATTGTTGATTTCATGGGCAATACCCGATGCAAGCCTGCCCAGAGACGCAAGCTTTTCAGACCGCAGAAGCTGCTTTTGAGTATTCTCTCTCAATCTGGCATCTCTTTCGGCTATTTCATCTATCATCTTATTAAATGCTCTGGCCAGATAGCCCGTCTCATCATTACTGAATATTTGAATTTTCCTGCTGAAATTTCCTTTACCTATCTCCTCAGATGCTGCAACGACCTCATTGATAGGCCTGACAATGCCTCTGACAAGATATAACGACATAAAAACAGCAAGAAATGCAGTCAGTACTCCTGATCCGAGAAAAAATGTGGTGGTCCTGTTCTTTATTTCACTGAATCTTGCCTCGGGAATACCTACGTAGAGAATTCCGATAACCTTTTCCTCTGAATCCCGGATAGGACCATAGGCTGCCAGATACCACTTATCGACTACGAAAGCTTTATCGAGCCAAACTGTTCCCTGACCGTAAACTTTTTCATATACCTGAGAGGACACCTGAGTTCCCACGGTCCTCTTCCCGTTTGACTCAAATACATTTGTAGAAACTCTTATATCATCCAGAAAAATTGTAGCATTGCCCCAGAGATTCTCTTCTATTTTTTCTGATCTGAAAGAAATATCCTGTATGCGGTCAACTATTTCAAAATCATTATTTAAAATATTGGCTCCGTAAATAATCCCTTTCAGCTTGCCTCCGACGTAAACAGGACATGCTGCATCAAGGACCATTGCGCGTCTTTCAAATTTTTTCTCTGTCTTCTTACCCATTTTTGTAGGAACAACCTTTACAACGGCACCTTCGGCAATGGATTTGCCCTCCCGTTCAAGAATATCGGAACTGAGAATATTTGTTCCGGAGCATAGCTTTCCGCTTTTAATAGCTCCTCTGATGCAGGTAATATCCAGGACGGAGTCACCGTAGATATGTCTGTTATTTATCCGCTGAATAACGTTACCTTTTTCATCGGTCACTATGATTATATCTACATCCATCCAGTCACTGAGCTCTATGAGCCTCTTCTGTATAAAATCCTTATCTCTTCTGATAAGGGAATTTTTAATATTATCAAGGGTTGCGATATAGTTCAGAGCCTTCTTCATTATAATGAGACGCTTATTATAGACAAATTTCGCAGTATGAAGATCACTCATCACAGTTTCATAGGCCTGGTCCACCACTCCGCTGTTTATAATTCTGTAACCTACAAAAATAGAGGATATACCTGTGACAAGAACGACGAAGAGAAATCCGAAAATTAGCTTGTATCTGATACTGGATTTAAATTTAAATTTCATTTGCCTGCCTTTTTATATAAAAAAGAAGATAAGCTGATAGAAAAAAACTACATTTTTTAATTCAATTATATGAGGATAATCCCTCTCCAAGTCAAGGAAATAAAGTATAAGAAAACAAAGCGCCGTCAGAGAAAGAGGAATATCAAAAAAAATTTCTAAGCATTAATAGCGCAGGAATGTCATCGACGTTGATATGATTAATTTTCCAATTGAATATTTTTTCATTTACTTCTAATATCTTACTCTGCATAATAATGCAGATAGCGAGAGTAATAACAACAATATAAAGAACAGGTGCAACATGAAGAAAGCTCCTCTTGAATTTTACGAATCAATGCCCGGAATCAATCAGGAAAAATCGTGTCTTGAAGGAGAATCGGGCGCCAAGCTTGACTTTATCAACCGGAAAATAGCTTCCATGGAATCTCTGGAAGGCATGATTGACTTCCTCTTTACAAATATACAGGAGATTATACCCTGTGAACGTCTGGCGGTATCATTCTTCGAGGAGGACGGGAAACGGCTGACAGTCCATTATGTTAAAGCCAGCTATGACAGTATATTTCTCCAGCGCGGCTACAGCGCACCGGTAAACAGAAGCTCCCTGGAAAAAGTTTTTTCTTCAGGAACTCCCCGTATAATAAACAATCTCCATGAATATTTAAAGAATCACCCCACGAGTGATACAACTGCCATGCTCGTGAAGGAGGGGATAAACTCAGGC
>CAYNFB010000100.1:0-11013 GCA_964396355.1 uncultured Leptospirales bacterium
GAATGTGCTGAACATGGAGAATCCCTTGAGGGCCAGCAGTATTTTAGCACCTGTTCTTTCCTGAACATCCCGGAGAATCGAGAGGTTTTTTTTCAGAAGAACCCGGTCTACCGAGAAGAATGGTGTTCTCAGCGAATCAAGAACCGGTTCTCTCACAGCTCCATTTCCTTCCAGGGCAGGCCGTGGACATTGAGGGCATCCATGAAAGGATCGGGATCGAACTGTTCCATGTTGAAAACGCCCTCTCCTTTCCAGAGGCCTTTGATCATCATCATTGCACCGATCATGGCGGGCACGCCTGTGGTGTATGATATGGCCTGAGAGCTCACTTCTCTGTAGGCCTCCTGGTGGTCGCATATATTGTAGATATAGTGTTTCTTCTCTTCGCCGTTTTTTATTCCTGTACAGATGCATCCGATACAGGTTTTTCCATTTGTCAGCGGCCCCAGAGACGAGGGGTCCGGAAGCAGGGTTTTGAGAAACTGGAGAGGAATTATTTCCTGACCGTTGTATATTACGGGCTCTATGCCTGTCATCCCCACATTCTGGAGTACCTCGAGATGCTTCAGATAGTTCTGTGAAAAGCTCATCCAGAACTGAGCCTTTCTGATTGTCGGTATGTGCTTCACCAGAGATTCCATCTCCTCGTGATACATCCTGTATATGTCGTAATTTCCTACATTTTCCGGGCATTCAAACTGTCTGCTCAGGGACATCGCCTCTGTCTCAATGAAGCGGCCGTCCTCCCAGTGTTTACAAGGGGCGGTTACCTCTCTGATATTTATTTCAGGATTGAAGTTCGTTGCAAAAGGCTGTCCGTGATCACCGCCGTTTACATCGATAATATCCAGCTCGTGAATTTCATCGAAGTGATGCTTTGCAGCATAGGCTGTGAACACATTAGTTACTCCCGGATCAAATCCTGATCCCAGAAGGGCCATGAGGCCTGCATCTTTAAATCTGTCGTGATATTCCCACTGCCAGCCGTAGCAGAATTTTGCTTCTCCCGGAGGCTCGTAATTTGCTGTATCCAGATAGTTAACACCGGTTTCAAGGCAGGCATCCATTATATGGAGATCCTGATAGGGCAGGGCCACATTGAGAACAAGATCTGGGCCGAAATCTTTGATCAGTGAAACCAGCTCGGGAACATTGTCCGCATCTACCTTTTCTGTTCTCACCGGCCTGTCTATGAGGGAGGCTATCTTTTCACACTTTGAAACTGTTCTGCTTGCAAGGCATATCTCCTCAAAAACATCCGGGATCTGTGCACATTTTTGTGCAACAACCTGTCCCACTCCGCCTGCGCCGATAATCAGTACTTTTCCCATAACGCACCTCTCATTTTTCAAAATAAGTATATCCTTTAAGGCCGTTGTTGAAGGCCTTTACTATTTCACGTCTTTCTCCAACCGTAATCTTTCCTTCTTTTATAGCCTGTTCGGCCATCTCCTTGAAGTTTACCAGCATCTGACGGGGGTCGTATTCCACGTATGATAATACATCGGAAACAGTATCTCCCTCAATTTCTCTGACGAAATCGTATTCGCCGTCGGGATGTATGCGTATGCTTACCACATTGGTGTCGCCGAAGAGATTGTTAAGATCTCCCAGTGTTTCCTGATAGGCTCCCACGAGAAATATTCCCAGGTAGTAGTCCTCTTTATCCTCAGGCTCATGAAGTCTCAGAGTATGATTCACGTCGTGAAGATCGATGAAACGGTCGATCTTGCCGTCGCAGTCGCAGGTTATATCTGCAAGAACAGCCCTTCTGTTGGGCGCCTGCTGGAGTCTGTGTACCGGCATTATTGGAAAGAGCTGGTCGATGGCCCAGCTGTCCGGTACAGACTGAAAGACTGAGAAATTGCAGTAATAGATATCCGCTATTGCTGATTCTATTTCATTGAGCTCGGGCGGAGAATGCTTGAGTTTTCTCTTCTCTACTGCAATTGCGTTTATTATATTCCAGAAAATTGCCTCGGCAAAGGATCTTTCTCTGAGAGTTATGCTTCCGTGTTTAAAATGTTCCCGCACCTCATCTCTGTAATAGAGGGCGTCATTGTAGCATTCCTGAATATTTTTTAAATTGAGAGTCTCCAGAATAAAATAGAAATTCTTTATCAGCTCATGGGAATCTGCCGGCGCTTCTTCGGGAATTTCCGTGCTTTCAAATTTAGTTACATCAAGAACATTAAAGAGCAGAACTGAATAGTATGCCACGATGGCTCTGCCCGACTCTGTTGTTATTGTAGGATGCTCAATGCCGGCATCATTCATGGTCGTGGCAACTACCTCCACCAGATCGGCACAGTATTCATCAATTGTGTAATTTCTGCTTGAGGAGAAATTTGTCTTCGAGCCGTCGTAGTCCACAGCAAGCCCGCCTCCAAGATCGAGAAATCCCATGGTGGCGCCTTCTTTTACAAGCTCAGCGTAAATTCTTGATGCCTCGACAACAGCCGGTCTGATATCCCGGATATTGGGAATCTGAGAACCCAGGTGGTAGTGGAGGAGTTTCAGACAGTCAAGCATGTCCGCCTTTTTCAGGTAGTCCACAGCTTCAATCAGCTGGGAAGTGTTGAGGCCGAAGATGCTCCTGTCTCCGCCTGAATCAGTCCAGTGTCCGCCGGCCTTGGCTGCGAGCTTTATCCTTATTCCTATGTTCGGTCTCACTTCAAGCATTTCTGATCTTTCAATTATAAGGTCGAGTTCACCCGGCATTTCCACCACGAAGAAGCACTGAAAGCCCATTTTTACCGCATAGAGTCCAAGATCGATGAATTCCTCGTCTTTATATCCGTTGCATATGAGGCAGGCGTTTTTGTCCTTGAGGATTGACAGGGCTGCAATGAGCTCTGCCTTGCTGCCCACCTCGAAGCCGTGATGATATCTTTCTCCAAATTTTGCCACCTCTTCGATGACCTGCTGCTGCTGATTTACCTTTACCGGGTAGACTCCTCTGTATTGTCCTCTGTACCCGCAGTCCTTCATAGCTTTAATGAAGGACTCATTGAGATTTGAAATCTGGGCGTCCAGAAGATTCTCTACACGGAGAAGCACCGGCATATCCATACCGCGCTGCTTTATGCCCGATATTATATCCATCATGCTTATCTGGGTATTCTTCTTTTTGCCGAAGGGACAGATTGTAACCTCTCCCTTCGAATCTATATTAAAATAACCGGCGCCCCAGTTTTTTATGCCGTAGAGCTCCTCTGATTTCTCAGTTGTCCATCGGTTTAGTATTTCCTCTTTTATCATTTTCATACTCACAAATTACAGAATAAATGAATCTTATCAAACAACTGTCTTAATAAGCTAGAGCATTTTTTTTGCTCTGCTTTTTTTTACAATAAAAAAATTTAGTCTGATTTTTTTATATATGTTTTTGCCTTTCCGGTTCAGCCGGGTAATTTGCAGAAGAAAGTTTTTTAATTAATGAGACATAATTTGTTTAAGTCCTCGACTATATGGAGCCGAAAAGCTAATAAGGATGAACTTCAATGATAAGATTTTCTAAAATTACTGCTGCAGTTATACTATTCTGTTTTTTCTCTGCCGGAGCCGGTGCTGCCGGGGGAAAAATTAATGAGCTGAAGAGTCTGGCCTATCACAATAATAAGACTCTGAAGTCCATCCGTGATGATATAAGGAAGACTATTTTTACCATTAAGAGTAGGAGGCCCGAGGAAAATCTTCCCGAACTGACTTTCTACCGCTACAGGGTAAGGAACAAGGAAAATTTCTGGAAAGTTCTCTCCAGGAGCTCCCTTAATATGGATACTCTCATGTCTGTTAACGGGCTGACCAGCCCTTCTCAGGTGGGGCCCGGGACTATTCTCTTTATTCCCAATATGAGGGGGGTGGTTGTTTCCAGCAGAAGGGAGGCTGAGAGTATTACCTCTCTGGAAAGGATAGATCTGCGATACGTGAAACAGGTTAACAGGAGTTCAGATCTCGATAAAAAACACATCTTCGTGCCCTGCGGTAAAATATCTTCCATAGAAAGATCGCTTTTTCTCGGTACTGCGTTTTTATCTCCCCTGAAAAAAGGCAGAAGAACATCAGGTTTCGGAACCAGAAGCGACCCCTTCAATAAAAAAAGAAGAGAATTTCACAGAGGTGTAGACATTGCATGTCCCATAGGGACTGCAGTTCACGCTTCAAGAAGGGGGCGTGTTGTCTTTGCCGGATATAAGGGCGGATACGGCAAGGCCGTTATAATTGAACATGAATACGGCTATATGAGCATATACGGTCATCTCAGCAGATTCAGGGTTAAGGCCGGTGATACTGTAGGTGCAGGAGGGGTTGTTGCATTATCGGGCAATACAGGCCGGTCTACGGGGCCCCATCTTCACTTTGAAATAAGAAAAAACGGCCGATCCCTCAATCCCGATACATTTATAAAACCCGGCCACTGATCATAGTTCAAGTCAGATGTCCAGAGTGATATCTATCTGGTCAATGAGCTCCTTTATTGCATCACCTATGGTGACCTTTCTGATTATTTCACCTTTAGCAAAGAGAAGCATTGAGCCGTTTCTTCCTCCAGCAAGACCGTAGTCGGCCTCTCTGGCCTCTCCCGGACCGTTTACCTCGCATCCCATTATTGCTACAGTTATCTGTTTACCTGCAGCCTCCAGTTTTCCGGCGAATTTTGATGTTATTTCCTCTTCGGCGCCCTTTGCTATTTCGAGAAGATCTATATCCGGCGCGGTCCGTCCGCAGGTAGGGCAGGATATGATTTTTACAGGATGGGCTTTCAGGCCAATGGATTGGAGAATTTTTATGCCTGTTGTGACCTCCTCTACGGGGTCTCCTGTCATGGAAACTCTTATGGTATCGCCTATGCCCTGGAGAAGCATGTGGCCCACTACAACAGAGCTTTGAATTATGCATGATGTGCCGTATCCGGCCTCGGTCAGGCCTATGTGGATGGGGTAGTCTCTGGTTTCAGACATCACCCTGTTTGCCTCAATGGTGGTGAATATATCCGAGGACTTTATTGATATTGCAATGTCGGAGAAGCCGTACTCTTCGAGAATGAGGATGTTCTCCATGGCCGAGTCAACCAGACTTTCGGGAGTAACATGGTCGTATTTTTTGCGGTTTATTGAACCTCCGTTTACTCCTATTCGTATGGGAATATTATTCGCAGAGGCGGCTCTGACTACCTCTTCAACCTTCCACTTCTCTCCGATGTTGCCGGGATTTATTCGTATTTTATCAATGCCGGCATCAATTGATGCGATGGCAAGTCTGTAGTCGAAGTGGATGTCTGCAACAAGCGGTATGTCTGTGGATTTTATTATCGTCCTGAGATGTGGAACGGCGTCCTCATTACGCACAGCAAGCCTTACGATATCGGCTCCGGCATCCTTCATCTTTGTAATCTGGGCGATAGTGGCATCTGTCTTTTCAATGGGGATGTTCGTCATGGTCTGGACGCTCACAGGAGCATCTCCTCCTATTTTAAGAGTGCCTGCGGTAATCTGTCTGGTCTTTCTGCGTTCAATTGTAGTATTCATTTTTCATCCCTGTTTGTTCTGATTATACATTGTGCTTTTTAATCCCTGTTTTTGACAAGTTTTTTAAGCACTAAAATATATATTGTCTAAAATTATTTAATTCAGATTGTAATTTTTCTCCCTAGTGGAGATGTTTTTCCTGAAAATCAGAATTGAAAATTTTTTAAGCTGTATAAAATTATAATTCTATATATAAATTATAATATATGTATGTTTTAAATGTATATATAGAATTTGTGTTGACAATTGCCCGTTCCTGTTTTAAGAAAAATTAGAAAAAAATATAGATTTTGTCTCAGGATCTAATTCTGCCGGGTCCGTAGTGTTTTTCATAATGTGCATTCAATTATAAATAATTATAGAATTGATATTCTAGGAGGATGACCAAATGAGTATTGCCGATTCTTTTGGTATGGCGAATACCGACATTACTCGTGAATTTTACTTCAATGTCGGTGGCGTTCACGGTTTTATGCGATGGGGGATTTATATCTTCATGTTCGCAGCTGTTTTTTACCTGATTTATACTATTGTAAAAAAAGTAAAAATCTGGAGACAGGGTAAGGGTGAATTAAGAACAGACTTCCCCGAAAAGAGAATACTTGCTGTTATAAAGTATGCTTTTCTTCAGGCTAAGGTCATAAGAGAAACATATGCTGGTATAATGCATGCAAGTATTTTCTTCGGTTTCGTTGTTCTTTTCATTGTAACAATGATTATTGTTGTCCAGGAGGACTTTACAGGACTTTTCTTCCATTATCACTTTATTCACGGTGACTTCTATATTATATGGTCGCTTTTTGGTGATATTTTCGGAGTTGTTGTTCTTGCGGGTCTTTTGATGGCTATTTACAGACGATACGTACTGAAGCCTTCAAGACTGGATACAAAGGCTACTGATACCTTTGCTCTGGTTCTTATTACCTTTATTGTTCTCTCCGGTTTTTTTAATGAGAGTATGAGGATTGCACTTACAGGATTTCCTGTATTTGAAAAGGTTGCTTCACCCTTCGGTTATATTCTTGCGATGCCTTTCTCTTTGATCGGAGACGGTGCTCTTAAGACTGCTCACTATATTAACTGGTGGCTCCACATGCTTGCGGCATTCAGCTTTATCGGGCTGATCGCAACTAATAAACTCGGCCATATTTTCACGTCATTTATCAATATTTATTACGGAAATATGGATAATGAGAATTCTGATACAAAATTTGCTGTTCCGGTAATCAATCCTACTGAGTTTGAGACTGCCGAAACTTTCGGTGTCAGTAAAGTCGAGGAGTATACCTGGAAGCAGCTCATGGATGGAGATGCATGTACCAGATGCGGAAGATGTCAGGACAATTGTCCCGCATATCTCACAGAAAAGCCTCTGTCTCCTAAAAAGATGATAAATGATGTAAAAGACAACATGGATGAGAGAATTCCGCAGCTTATGGTCGCTGAGGATCCCGAATCTCTTGAAACAACGGCTCTCCTTGGTGACGGTTCCGACGGTTCAGGTTCAGTACAGCCCGATGAGTTCTGGTCATGTACAAACTGCGGCGCCTGTATGGAAGCCTGCCCTGTTAATATTGAGCACGTGGCCAAGATGATTGATATGAGAAGATATAAAGTTCTCATGGAAGGGGACATGGCTCCTGAACTTCAGACAACTTGTATGAATATGGAGACAAATTATAATCCATACGGTTTCGCATTTGCTGAAAGGGGTAACTGGATTCCAGAGGATCTCAACATCAAGACACTTGCAGAGGATGCAGAAGTCGACTATGTATATTTCGTAGGCTGTGCAGCATCCTATGACAAGAGAAATCAGATAGTAGCAATTGCTCTTCTTCGAATACTTCAGAAGGCTGGTTATAAGGTCGGTATTCTTGGAGCTGAAGAGGCGTGCTGTGGTGATGCCGCAATGAGAGGTGGAAACGAATATCTCTTCCATTCCCTTGCAACACAGAATCTTGAAACCTTTAAAACTTATAATGTGAAGAAGGTCATAACAGCCTGTCCTCACGGTTATAATGTGCTTAAAAAAGAATATAAGAAGTTTGCCGATGTTGGTGTAGGTTCTGACGGCAATAAGCTTGAATACAATATTGAAGTTTACCACCATTCTGAGATCATATCACAACTTGTCAAAAATGGTGAAGTTAAGCTCACCGAAGCTCTTAACGAGAAAATTACATATCATGATTCATGTTTTCTCGGAAGATACAATGAGATCTATGAGGAGCCGAGAGATGTCATCAAGGCAATTCCCGGAACAGATTTTGTAGAAATGAGCAGAAATCACAGCACGAGTTTCTGCTGCGGTGCAGGTGGAGCCAGAATGTTCATTGAAGAACATCTCGGTACAAGGATAAATCAATTCAGGACTAAAGATGCTCAGTCTTCAGGAGCAACTAAAATCTGTACAGCATGTCCTTTTTGTCTGACCATGCTTTCAGACGGCGCACTCGAGCTTGGAATTGAGAATCTTGAGACTTATGACATTGCAGAATACGTCTTCAATTCAATGGAAAAGTAAATTATAGGTGTATTGTTTCATATGGGGCTCACCTAAATGGTGAGCCTCTTTTATGTTGTTAAGTAAAATTTTTATAGTTATAAATGGCTCGAACGTCGTGTTTTTTTGCAAAAATGCAATTTATTTCTTATTAATTGTCCAATAATACGAAAATTGCTTGAGCTTATTAGAGTCGTTTTTTATTAAGATCTCAAAGTATAAAAATAAAAAAAATTTGTGTAAAAAAGGAGTTTTGTCTAATGGAGAATAGCTTATTTTACATTGCGCCTCTAGGTGCTGTAATTGCTCTCCTGTTCGCCTGGGTTTTCTACAAGAGTATGATGAAGGCGGATGAAGGTAATGAAAAGATGGTCGAGATTGCCGGTCACGTTAAAGATGGTGCCATGGCATATCTTTCAAGACAGTATAAGGTTGTTACTATAGTATTCCTTATACTACTCGTGATTCTTGCTTTTCTTTCGTATATCGGAGTTCAGAATCCGTTTGTTCCTGTTGCGTTCTTAACAGGTGGTTTCTTTTCCGGACTATGCGGATACCTCGGTATGAGGACAGCAACAAATGCCTCTTCAAGAACAGCGCAGGGTGCTTCGGTATCTCTGAATGCAGGTCTGAAGGTAGCTTTCAGGTCAGGTGCTGTTATGGGTATGGTTGTTGTTGGTTTTGGTCTTATAGATATATCAATCTGGTACGTGGTACTTAACTGGATTTATGACAATAATATCTGGGGACTTGGTCAGTCACTGATGGAAAAAGCTCAGCTTGACGGCGTTTTTACAGCTGTTACTACTGTTGGTAATCCAGACTACGTACATGCAAAGGTTGTTGAAGTAACAACAACAATGCTTACTTTTGGTATGGGTGCATCTACACAGGCTCTTTTCGCGAGAGTTGGTGGTGGAATCTACACAAAAGCTGCTGATGTTGGAGCTGATCTTGTTGGTAAAGTTGAAGCCAATATTCCCGAAGATGATCCAAGAAACCCTGCTACTATCGCTGATAATGTTGGTGATAACGTAGGTGATGTTGCTGGTATGGGTGCAGACCTCTATGAATCATATTGCGGTTCTATCCTTGCTACTGCTGCTCTTGGAGCTGCTCTTCCAATAGTTGCCGGTGCAACTGATGCAGATACAGTACTTAATATACTGAAACCTGTTATTGCTCCTATGATCGTTGCCGGTCTTGGAATCTTTTTCTCAGTAATCGGTATTTTTGCGGTAAGAACAAAAGAAGATGCTTCAATGAAGAATCTTCTCAAGTCACTTAATGTTGGTGTCTGGGGAAGCTCACTGCTGATTCTTGTTGCTCTCGCTGTTATGGTTCAGATAAACCTCATCACATGGGGTATTTTCGGTGCTGTTATTGCCGGTCTTGTTTCAGGACTTGTAATTGGACAGTCTACTGAATACTATACTTCAGATGAGTATAAGCCTACTCAGGGTATAGCAAAGCAGGCTGAAATGGGTCATGCAACAGTTATTATTGAAGGTATTGCAGTAGGTATGTATTCTGCTGGTATTCCTGTTGTTACAATCGTAATCGGTATCCTTGTTTCCTTTAGTGTTACAGGCGGATTCGAGAATGTATCACAGGGACTCTACGGTATCGGTTTCGCTGCTGTAGGTATGCTTTCAACTCTGGGTATCACTCTTGCTACTGATGCATATGGTCCAATCGCTGATAATGCGGGCGGAAATGCGGAGATGAGCGGACTCGATCCTCAGGTTAGAGAAAGAACAGATGCTCTTGATATGCTCGGTAACACTACTGCAGCAACAGGAAAAGGTTTTGCTATCGGTTCTGCTGCTCTTACAGCAATGGCTCTTCTTTCTGCATATCTTGAAGAGATCAAAATCTGGCTTGCTAAACTCGGCGGAACAGCTGGTTTTCAGGTTGGAGATGTTACTTTCTACGGAAGACTTCCCGAAGGTGTTCAGGAAGGCGTAAATGCAGTTGTTGCATCACACGCTGAAATGGCAGACTTCGTAAGAGCATATGATCTTACTCTGTTCAATCCGCTTGTACTCTGCGGTATCTTCCTTGGTGCTGCAATGACATTTGTTTTCAGTGCTATGACAATGAAGGCTGTTGGTCGTGCTGCTGGTGCAATGGTTGAAGAAGTAAGAAGACAGTTCAGAGAAATTCCAGGTATCATGGAAGGAAAGGCAACTCCTGAGTATGCAAAATGTGTTGCTATTTCAACTGCAGGTGCACAGAAAGAGATGATTTTCCCGTCACTTCTGGCTATAGTTGTTCCTATCGTTACAGGACTTGTTCTTGGAGTTGCCGGTGTTCTCGGACTTCTCGTTGGAGGACTTACTTGCGGTTTCTCTCTCGCTGCACTTCTTAATAACTCTGGTGGAGCATGGGACAACTCAAAGAAATTTATCGAAAAAGGTAATTTCGGCGGTAAAGGTTCTGAAGCTCATAAAGCTGGTGTAACCGGTGATACCGTAGGTGATCCTTTCAAGGATACTACAGGACCATCACTGAACATCCTCATCAAGCTTATGAGTATGGTATCTGTTGTTTTTGCAGGTGTTGTTGTTAAATTCTCACCTGTAATAGGACAAGCCCTCGGTTTCATTAAATAATAAAACCGGGATTTAATATATTATATTTAAAGGGATGCCTTCGGGCATCCCTTTTTTAATGTCTTTATAAAATAATTATTTAATAAGAAAAGTCCGTATTATGTCGATAATCATAAAGAGATAAAATGAGATTTTTAAAAAAACTGATATGAATAAAATAATAAATATATTTATTACCGTGGCGGCAGTACTCTTCATGTCAATACTGTCTTTAAATGGAGCAGTTTCGGAGAATTTTCAGGTTTTTCTTTCTATGGAAAAATCCGGATTTTATTGCGGTGAGGATGTTGTGCTGGAGAGCTCTGTAAAGAATAATATCGGCAAAATGTTGTCCTTTACAGTATATGATTTACCTGACAAA
>CAYNFB010000101.1:0-10965 GCA_964396355.1 uncultured Leptospirales bacterium
AACACGGTGAGAGTTCATATAATTAAAAGCAAGGGGCTGAAGCCCCTTGTTCTGGTTTTATTCTATGGATTAAGCAGCACAATGCACTCTCTGCTCGTTTCGGCGGGCTATTTCAATAATGGCATTACCATCATCAGTGTCATACTGTATTTTCCCCATAGCAGCAGGTTTTATCCGGCTGTCTGTGGCTGCGGCAACTCTCCATAACATGTTTACATCGCTGCGGCGGATCTCCCCGTCAAATACAGGTGAAACAACGAGCAGGTCTATGCCGCTCCACTTGTCAGTTTTTTCAATATTGATCATATAAACCTCTAAGTTTTTTAACACAGAAACCCTCGCCCATCGTTAGTTTTTGATAATGACTATGGGAGAGGGTGCGCAGCAGCGCGGGTGAGGGCGCGTTGAGTCTCCGGATGGACTTTTTTTACTTCTCTCTTCCCGGATGCTTCAGAAATACTGCTGCAAGTGCCGCTGCTGCAAGAAATAAAGAGTAGTATGAGTGGCTCACAATAGACAGAGGAGAGAGCGCAAAGACTGATCCAATAAGCAGCGTCTGGGCGCCGTAGGGGAGGATTCCCTGAATCACGCAGGAGAATATATCCAGCATGCTGGCAGAGCGTCTGGGCGATACACCGTTTTTTTCTGCAAGTTCTCTTGCAGTGCTTCCCGAGACTATGATTGCAACAGTGTTGTTTGCAGTGCAGAGATTTGTCAGGTTCACAAGAGCTGCAATGCCGAGCTCACCGGCTCTGCTGCTCTGTCCGCTGGTGCTGTTCTTACTGAACATGCCGATTATGCGGCTTACCATCCCTGTGAGGTAGGTCAGTCCGCCCTGTCTGCGCATGAGCTCACCTATACCGCCAATGAGCATGGAGAGCAGAAATATCTCCTGCATATTCCCGAAGCCCGCGTAGATATCCTTTACGTATGAAGACATGCCCTACTGAGGCATTGACCCGAGGCCGATAGACCCGGCAAGAATTATTCCGATTCCCAGAACAATGAAGACATTCATTCCGGCAGGAGCCAGTAACAGAACGATGATATAGGGCATCACCTTGAGCCATTCAACGGCCTTTACTGCCGGCAGATCTGATCCTGTGCTGCTCACGGCAAAGACCGCTATAGTAATCACCGCAGCAGGCAGGGCTATGTAAATGTTTTCCCTGAATTTGTCCTTAATGTGCTTCCTTTCGGATTCCTTTGTCGGTGCAATAAAATAATTTGGAGCTCTATTTTTCTGCAGGTATTTTTTGTGTTTTAGAGCATTTTTTGAGTCAATGCTGAAAATTTTCATTACAATCTTGATTGGCTTTTGCAGGTGTATCTTAAATAAGATTCTGCGGGGTGGATGGATTCTTTATAATCTGAATTAAAGGATACGAAAAGACGACAGGTGCCTTTTTAAAGGTACAGACCTTCTGCTCACCGGGGCTACTGCTCTCTCTTGTGGAAAATCAGAAAGAGAACAGCCGGTATCACTATTGCTGATGCGAGAATGGGGTTCTGCAGAATTGACTGAGGCCTGATTAATCCGGCCATTAACACTCCTGTCAGTGCTCCGCCCAGATGCGCATCGTGGCCGATATTTCCTGCCTGTTTTCCTATGCCGTACATTGATGCCAGAACAAATAGAATTCCAAAGGCCCATGCAGGGATAGGCAGAGGGAGGGGAAATATATATATGCTCCCGCCGGGAACAAGAAAGATCGACGAAAATATTATTCCGCATACCGCTCCTGATGCTCCCAGAGCACGGTAGTTCATGTTTTTTCTGTTTATCATGAGAGACAGCAGCCCCCCTCCGACCATGGAAGCAAGATAAATCAATGTTATGATTCTTATGCCGTATCCCCTCTCAAGCGTCAGTGCAAATGAATAGAGGCTGAACATGTTGAATATCAGATGACCCATATTTGCATGGATGAATGCAGATGTGATCAGTCTGTGGTATTCGTTTTCCCTCAGTATTGCGTATGTGGAGAAGAGCATTCTGTCCCCCATCTCTTCGTTCTGAAATGCGTAGAAGGAGATCAGGACTGTCACTGCAATTATTAAGTATGTAAAAATATAATGTTCCATAGGGATGGATTAAAGGCAGGACTGCATTAGTGGTCAAGTCTTTAATTGGATGGCAGGCGGCTGATTGCCTGAAATTTTTATAAAGAGGCGGTGCACCCCGAAAGGTCTCCATATCTATCCCTGTCCTGATGATTTTGAGATCATGACGGTCATCGCTGCCTCGCCAATAGAGGCAATGATGAAAAAGGGATAGAATGGCGAAGAAAATTTCCGGGACATGTACCGCATCAGTGATGAGGGTAAAGTCTTTACAGAAAAAAAGTCTGAATAAAATAATATATTTTTATTGAATATTTACTTTTTCCTGTTAGATTGTCAGCGGGGTATCTGAACCGGTGTTATTCTTTGATAATCTAACAGGAAAGTATTTTTAAATGAAGTGTTGCGGTCTCTTCCGAAAAACCAGTTTCAGTCTACACTCTCTGACTGCAAAGTCCATCTCTGCTCTTGCTGTGGTTTTTTCCATCATTCTTTTGATGGAGGTGCAGGGCCAGTCAAAACCGTTTAAGAAGATCCTGATTTTTTATCCTTCCCATGCCTCCATGCCCTGGTATATTCATGTAGATGAGACTATCAGAAAACAGCTGGCGGCTTATGACGGAGGTGATGTTTTTATAGATGCGGAGTACACCGATATTCTGCGGAATCCCGGTAAAGAGTACAGGCAGTACCTCTTTGATCTTTACAGGATGAAGTATTCAGGTTCCCGGTATGATCTTGTAATTGTTTTTAATAACAGCATGGATCTGCTTCTGAAGAGAGAAATGAATCTGTTTAGTCATACTCCTGTGATTTTCAGCTTCAACAGTATTTATAAAAATAAATACAGCAGATGGATAAAGAAAAAATCGCTCAACAGTTCACAGCTCACGGGAATCGTGCAGGCCGGGGAAAAGGGCACTATAGATAATACGGTGCAGACAATATTGAAAGTTCAGCCCCGGACTGAGAATGTGGTGGTCATCTCCGGTTCATCAAAGAGGGGACTGTTTCTTGCAGACAGAGCAGGCGAGGTGCTTGAAAAATACAGAGACCGCCTGGGCTATAACATTATGACCGGCAGATCGATGGAGGAAATATTGCGGAAGGTAAAAGGACTGCCCGGCAATACAGTCATCCTCTATCTGTTTTATGATAAGGACGGCCGTAATGAAAATTATATCCCTGCGAAAGTTGCGGCCATGATATCTGAGAACTCCGGCGTGCCTGTGTATTCCATATACGAATCATTCATGGGCAGCGGTGTAACCGGCGGCAGCATGTACAGCTATTATAACGAGGGGAAGCTCCTGGCTGAGCTTGCAGAAAGAGTACTAAACGGAGAGAGTCCCTCGGAAATTCCTGTGGGAACATTCGGCAGCATAAACTCATTCGACTGGAGACAGCTGGAGAGGTGGGGCATTGGTGAAAATGATTTGCCCGGAGGCAGCAGAATTCATTTTAAAGAAGAGAGCCTCTGGGAGATGTATAAATGGCAGATAGCGGGAGTTGCATGCTTCCTTGTACTTGAGTCCTTTCTGGTATTTCTGCTCATTCTTAATATATTGAACCGGAAAAAGGCCGAGAGCAGCCTGAAAACGGCATACGATGATCTTGAAGTTAAGGTCTCTGAAAGAACTGCGGAACTTACAGAGACTGTAAATAAACTTAATAAATCGATTGAAGAGGTCAGAGTCCTTCAGGGGATTTTGCCCATATGTGCAAGCTGCAAGAAAATACGCGATGATCAGGGATACTGGAATCAGCTGGAGGATTACATTTCCCGTCATTCTGAGGTGGACTTCAGTCACAGCATATGCCCTGAATGCGCCGAAAAGATTTATCCCGATCTGCAAAAGAGAGGGAAATGACAGGCTCATTATCCTTTTATCTTTATGAAAACTTTAACTTTTTGCCGGTCCTGATGATTTTTTGATGCAGAATATTTCATATATTCCGCATCAGAAAAGTTTTTACATGTAATACCTATCCCATGAACATTTTTAATATCTTCATTCCCAGATTTGAATATGGTGCATATCTGAACGGATTGTCGAAGAAGTTTGATTTCTCCAGAATACTTTTTTGATGTGAAAATGTCCTGAAACCGGCCTCTCCGTGATAGGAACCCATTCCGCTCATGCCTACTCCTCCGAAGGGTATGTGTCCGTTTGCAAAATGCATAAGGGTATCGTTGACGCATCCGCCGCCGCAGGTAGTCTCCTTTAGAACCTTGAGTTTTGTCTTCCTGTTTCTTGTAAACAGGTACATTGCCAGAGGCTTGGGCCGTGCTGTGATAATTGAAATCGCATGGTCCATCGAATCGACTGTTATGACCGGAAGAACGGGGCCGAAGATCTCCTCCTGCATAACCGGATCATCAAGAGAGACATTGTCGAGAATTGTAGGTGCAATATATCTTTCAGATTTATCCGTCTGACCACCGGCAATAACATCACCGCTTGAGAGAAGTCTGCTTATCCGATCAAAATGATTGTCTGTTATTATTCTCGGGAAGTGGTCGCTGCTTTTTGGGTCATCTCCGTAGAATTTTTTTGTTTCATCAATTATCAGATCGAGAAGTTTATCTTTTACTCTGCTGCTTACCAGAAGATAATCCGGGGCAACGCAGGTCTGGCCGCAGTTTAGAAATTTTCCCCAGGCTATTCTTCTTGCTGCAATTTTAAGGTCAGCATCATCTGCTACAATGCATGGGCTCTTGCCTCCAAGCTCCAAAGTGCATGGGGTAAGATGTTTTGCTGCAGCCTCGAGAACAACTCTTCCCACTTCAGCACCGCCTGTGAAGAATATGTAGTCGTATTCTTTTTCGAGAAGGGCAGTGTTTATACTTCTTCCGCCTTCGAAGACCGCAACATATTCATCGGGAAAAATACTGTTCAGAATTTTCTTTACAACAGCCGATGTGGCTGCAGCTGCAGGAGCTGTCTTTACCATTGCACAGTTCCCTGCTGAGATTGCACCGATTAGAGGCGCCATGAGCAGGTTGAACGGATAGTTCCATGGAGCTATAATCAGTACAATTCCGAAGGGGTCGGAATATATTTTTGATTTTCCTGGCAGGTGGGTAAGCGGTGTCCTCGCAGTTTTTACCTTCGACCATTTCTTTATATTGTGTACTGCATCCTTAATCTCATTGAGTACTGTTCCTATCTCAGTTTCGAATGTTTCAAAAGGCGGTTTTCTGAAATCGGCGTAAAGGGCATCGAATATCTCCTGTTCATGTTCCAGTATAGCCGTTCTGAGTTTTTTCAGCTGTTTCTTCCTGAATGATATATCCTTTGTTTTTCCTGATGCAAATAACTCTCTCTGGCTTTGCAGGGCCGTCTCAATTGCTGACATTACTGTCTCTTCGTTTTTTACGTTCACAGCTTTCTCCTTATATTTTTTTGCGCGAGGTGACTACAAATGCTCTGAGGAAATTGTAACTCCTCAGTTCTACGGAGATGTTTTCAGAAGTTTCAATTCCTGATATGATTTTTGAATTATTAATGAATTTATACGGCTGAGTATACATTTTCACTCCTGATTATAGGATGTCAGGAGTATGATATATTTTTTATTTTAAATCGACCGGGTTTATTAACCCGAACTAAAAAAAGGGTACTGGATTATATATCCGTACTCCTGTCTGCTGGAAATATTAAGTATACAGCCCTATGCCGGGTCAGTTAATATTATGTTTTGAGAGAGAATCTTTTCTGAATTTGTAAGGGGTTTTTCCCGTGAATTTCGAAAAGGCTTCATAGAAGCTTGATTTGGAGTTGAAGCCCACTGCGTATGCGATGGTTATGATTGATCTGTCCGGCTCTTCTGTTAACATCCTTCTTGCTTCTTCGATCCTGTATTTATTTATAAACGTATAGAAGTTAACGTTCAATTTTTCATTGAGGAGCTGCGACAGCTGGTGGAGGGTAATACCCATTCTTTCTGCAAGGTTCTTCAGTGTAATGTTTTCATCTATATATAGTTTTTCATTTTTCATGAGAGAGTCCATTTCTCTGCATATACTTTCTGTGTCGATGCCGTTAAGAAGAGACTTCTTGTAATGCCGTTCTTTAACTTCAATTTTTAATAATTGCAGAAATCCAGGATATCTCTGGCCGAGAATGTAGGCGCATATCAGACAGAGCCCGGTTATTGTTGAGGTAATCTTTATGAGGGTGAGCGAGCTTGATATAAAACCTGCCAGAAGAAATACGGTCGCACAGATTGAGGACATGGAATAGATAATAGTAATATTTAAAATACTGCTTTTTTCTCCGGGACTCCATGCGGGAATTATTTTTATCAGCAGAGAAATCAGGTATATTATAATCTGGAGGCAGGCGCCTGTCAGAAGTATCTTGGTTAGTATTATTTCAGATACATTATTGTTGCTGTAAAAATTTTCAAGCAGGGAGTTCTTCCATTCATGGGGCTGGATTAAAAAATAGAAATCCGGAATGAGAGACAGAATCGCAGGGATAAAAAACTTTATCAGTTTTTCAGGAAACTCTTTGCCGGGATGAACTACGATAAAGTAAGCCAGATAGAGCAATGGACCGAAAAGATATAGCATGGTAGCGTGAAAACTCATGATAACTGACGCTGAATGAACTTCTTCTGTGAATAATAGACCATGCTGGATAAGAATTATCCCGACGCAAAGAAACAGTACAGAGAGATTTATGTTTTCCTTCCTTCTGTTTAAAACAACGAGCTGACCAGTGGCAGCAAGGATGGATACAGCGCCGCTGAAAAAGAGAAATCCTGTCAGTACTGTTATGATCATTCAATAAGTTCTCTCTGTAAAATTATTACATGAATTGGAGCATTTTTTGCGGTTTTGTCAAGGAGATTAAGTTTTCTTATATAAAGGGAAATTAATCGAATGTTATGCTGAAATACTCCATTATATTATTTTATTTGACATTGCTTAAAAAAAATTTAAAATGACTTATCTGTATTATAAAAAAACAAAAAGAGTGTGTGTATGGATAAAAAATATAAACAAGCTGTCGGCTTCCATATCATCCCTGCTCTGATAAATATTGCTGGTTCTGTATATCTCTTTATCAATGCGGGCAGATCTGAGTTTAATGGTTATTTTATGGGGACTATTCTCGGGATTCTTCTTTCTCTGGTCTGGATCCTTCAGGTCAAAAGAGCTCTGGGGGCTCATGCAATAAAGCTTTTGAAGTTAACCTTTACCGGCTTTCTGATTAAATTTATTGTTTTTATGATATTTATTGCAGTCATCTACAATTTCTTTCAGTTCAACAGAGTTTATTTTGCGATTTCATTTTTTATTGCTCTGTTTCTCAGTGCAGTGATAGAAATATTGTTTTACTCATCTCTTATAAACGAAGAGAAGTAATAATAATATTCAGTACGAAGGTGACAAAACAATGACGGGGTTTTTCTATGGATATTAACAGTCTCGAAAAGCTTGCAAAAGAAGAATTGATTAATATTATAAAGAGTCTCAATAAGCAGTATGTAATTAATTTTGATAATCCTGACTTTGAATCTGTTGACTTCAGGACAATTGTTGAGGCCGTTTACGACATCATTTTTGTAATTGATAAAGAACGTAAAATTGTTTATATGAATAGGGCCTGGAAGAAAGCTTTCCCTTCAAGAGACTCCGATCCCGGAAAACTCTATACCGATTATCTTCATGAAATTGAGCTTGAAAGAGGTAATTTCGTTGTTAATTCCGTCCTCCAGGAGGGAACGGTTTATGAAAATGAGCTTCTGAAAATTTATGAAAGCGGAAAACCTGCATATTTTGTAACTACTTTCTCTCCGGTATCCTCCAAGAATAAGGAGATTGTCGGTCTCATCGGCGTAATGCGTAATTATACAGAACAGTATATGACTCAGAAGAAGCTCAAAGAGAATTCTAATATTCTTGAAGAGAAGGTGAAGGAGCAGATTAAGCAGGCTGAGGAGCTTAAGAATCTCCGGGATTTTAACGAAGAGATCATAAATAACTCACCTATCGGAATATTTATGGCTGATCCTTCAGGTGTTGTGATAAGCGAAAATCCTGTTCTCTGTGAATTAATGGGGCGAGAACCCAATACTCTTACAGGTGTAAATATTCTCAAGTATGAGGGCTTCATTGAGGCCGGCCTTGCTGAAATATTTGAAAGAGCCCTTTTTCAAAAGAAGACAGTTAAGGTTAATGAAGTCAAGTACACGCCTATTTCCAAGCATAAGGATCTGGTCGTGAATGTCACGCTGGACCCGATTCTCAACAGGCAGGGAGCAGTGGAAAGAATTCTGCTGATGATTGAGGATGTTACTGAACACGTCAAATTCCGCGGTAAGATAAACAGGTCAGAAAAGATGACTGCTCTCGGACTTCTCGCATCAGGAGTAGCTTCCGAGCTGAAGAGTCACATCAATAATATGGCTATGGATTTAAATTTTGTTGATTCTAACGTCGATGAACACAGTCCTGTTTCGGAATACGTTGACTCTCTCCAGACAGAACTCGAACGTATTAAAAATATATCCGAGCAGCTTCTCAGTCTTGCAATAATTGATGAGAGGGACAAGGATATCTGTGAGATTAATAAGATTATCAACGGTCATCCTCTTGATGTTCTTATCAACAGACTCCGCAAGGAGGGCCACGAAGTGGATGTCATCCTTCCCGGGGAAAGTCCTGAAATTCTTGCTACCCCAAATCAGATTCAGCAGCTTCTTCTTCAGTTCCTTGAAAATGCCGAGGACGCTATTAGTGATGTGGGGAAAATAGAAATAAAAGTGGATTCTGTTAAATCCGGTTCTGATTTATTTGCCGTTCTTACCATCAGCGATGACGGGGTGGGTATTCCCGATGAGAATATAAAGAAAATATTTCAGCCTTTCTTTACAACAAAGGGCAAGAAAGGAACAGGTCTGGGCCTGATGATTGCTATGAATATCCTTAATAATCTTGGTGGAACAATTGGTGTAAAAACAAAACCGGGAGAGGGAACATCCATAAGGATTGTTCTGCCGCAGATTAAAAAATAGATGGAGAGCGTGGTTTTCTATGATAAGTAATCAGGAAGATGTAAAAAAAATTTTTGAAAACGACGGATTTGATCTCATTACTCAGGATGAGAGAATTGATGACAGTAAAGAAACTATTGAAATTGATGATGAAATAAAAACTGTATCAGATTCAGCTTTCGGTTTAGAAGACAATATACTGCTGAGAAGGAATGTCGCAAATGCTGTTCCCCAGCCTGTTGTTACTCAGGAGGGGGATTATGATATTCCTACTATTGTTGAGTATCTGAACTGGCACCTGAAGAGTATAGGTGAAAATATAATAGGCCGGGATGAAATTATAAGGCAGGCTATATATGCTATACTCACAGGGGAGCATATGCTTCTGCTGAGCAGAACCGGTATGGCTAAATCATATATGGCAACATCCATCTTCAATATATTTGAAGGAGCCCGTGTATTTGCATCACAGGCCAGCAAGGATCAGACTCCGGATAACTACTTCGGCCCCTATAATATTGAAGAATTCAGAAGAGGGCGCATAAGGCATAATATCAAGGGTTCAATAATCGAAGCCAACCTGGTATTTCTTGATGAATTTTTTGATGCCAGTGATGTAGTTCTTCGTTCGCTCCTCTCTGTTCTTAATGAGAGGAAATTCGTAAACGGTTCGGAGCAGATTGATGCGGCGGTTCATACTGCAATAGCCACTGCTAACTACATGAGAATGAATGAGGTAACCGAAGCTGTTCTCGACAGATTTACCTATAAGTCAATTATTCCGGAAGACAACAATGTATACAGTCAGCTTCTCATTGACGGAACATATGCTCATCATAAGGGTAAGCCTGTTACGCCGGACAGGAGAATATTCTTCAATCAAATACTCTTTCTCAGCGAGATCGTAAGAAATATGCACAGGGAAATAAAGGTAGAGGTTCCTGAATATATATACTTCATGAAGAATGTCTTTGTAAATAAATACGTAAGTGAAATGCGCAAGAATGACAATAATTTCTTTATAAGCCCGAGAAAACAGGCCAAGCTGAGTGATTTCCTAAGAGCTTCGGCGCTTGTGAACAATAGATTTACTGCAAATATGGATGATCTGCGTGATATGTATCTGGCGCTTTGTACTCTGAACAGCTATGTTTCCCTTAAAAATATGGATAAGTCAGAGAAGGATCTTTATCTAGATGTATATCAGAAGACAATGAATCACTTCAAGGCCAATGGTGCACTGCAGCAGATAGAATTTCTCCTTGGTATAAGAAATATTTTTCGGGAGATAAAGGCAGATCCGGAGAAGAAAGATTTGATTCTCAGGAAGAGCTCTATGCTGGACAATCTGAAGAATCTTCTAAAAATGGTCTTTACTTCAAGAAGAAGAGACGAAGATGATGAAAACTTTACACTCGATAGTCTGAAGAAAAATGTATTTGAAGTTAATTCTTCTGTCGAGGAAGTAAATGAGCTTAAGAACGGTATTCTGAAAGAATACCGAGAACTTGTATGATCAGAGTCATCTTATGATTTCTCAGCCCGATGGAAATGACTTTTTTGAATACTGGGAGTCTCTCGGTTTTTTTGATAATATCCAGGTTGTTCTGCCTAAAGAGTTTCAGCTTCTCTTCGAAATCGCACGCACCCTGTTTAATGATAAGTCCTCTGCAGATGCTATCAATGCGATAGATCAGATAACAAATGATGAAAATGCATTCACTCCTGACCGGGAGGAAAGTATAACTGTAAACAGAATAGAACGCCACGTCCCGCTCAGTGATAAGATGGAGATAGAGACATTCAAGAAAATAACAGATTTGAAGAGAACTCTACCCCGGGAACTGGCCCAGGATGATGTTGTATTCAATGCCAAACTATTCACAAGGACTC
>CAYNFB010000102.1:0-10846 GCA_964396355.1 uncultured Leptospirales bacterium
AGTTCTGTGTTATTATCCATATTCACCTCATGTTATTTCTTATAATATACTTTAACCTGGAATAGATGCATGTCAAGATGATATTATGTAATTGTTGCTGTCTGACCCGGAGACGTTGTCACCCATATCAAAAGTCCGGGAAATGAGACCAGGAGTGAATGAACACTGTAGACTAAGCCAATTAAGAACATATGGAAGAATTTTCGAATGTGAGAAGCCGCTGATCTGATTTGTTCTCAGCGGCTTCTTTTAATTATTCTCAGCTTTAAGATGCAGTTGATATAACATTTTCTGATGCAGAATTATCCGCTGCTTCTGCATACATCGCTTCAACAAGATCCCTGTAATTATTGAGCACGACTTTTCTCTTCACCTTCAGTGTGGGGGTTATCTCTCCAGCCTCCTGTGAGAAAACCTGCGGAATCAGGGTGAATTTCTTTATCCTCTCGACCTGGCCCAGAACCTGCTGTCTTTTCTCCACCAGTTCCCTGTACAGATCCTTTACCCCGGGTTTTCCTATAAGCTCTTCATTTGAACTATATTCTATACCTTTCTTTGAAGCCCATTCCGCCAGACTTTCAAAATTCGGCGCCACAATAGCTGAGATGTATTTTCTTCCTTCACCTGCCACGGCTACATTTTCTATGTAGTGATCTTCACACATGAGAACCTCAATTTTCTGGGGAGCTATGTTCTTCCCTCCGGCAGTAATTATCAGATCCTTCAGCCTGTCTGTAATGGCAACGTAGCCGTCCTCATCCATAACGCCTACATCTCCGGATTTGAACCATCCGTCAGGTGTAAAGGCTTCCTTTGTCGCCTCGGGATCCCTGTAGTATTCCTTAAATACATTTGGGCCTTTAAACTGCAGCTCTCCCGTGGCAGGGTCTATGCGCATCTCGGAAAGAGGTACGACGAAGCCCACTGTGCCGAGCTTGAAATGCTCGTGGCCGTTGAAGATAATTCCCGGAGAAGTTTCCGTGAGCCCGTAACCCTGGGTTACCAGCATACCGCAGTAGAAAAAGAACTTTTCGATCTCCGGATTGAGAGATGAACCTCCGCTTCCCACATGTTTCATGTTTTTACCGAAGAGGTCTCTGACCTTGTGGAGAACGAGTTTATCGGCAACTGCCCGTTTCAGTTTAAGAGAGAGTGATGGCGTGCCTCCGGCGAGTACAATATCGCCGGCTTTTTTTGCCACACCGGTTGACCAGTAGAACATTTTCTGCTTTAATGCGGGAGCTTCCTGAATCTTTGCAAATAGTGTTGAATATACTTTTTCGAAGAGTCTTGCCGCATTGAACATATGCGTGGTGTTGGCCTCCTGTATGTACTCCATAGCTTTGGTATGGTCATCGCAGTACCAGATGTGAGCCGCAGATGCGAGGAAGCCGTAGTCCCATGAACGCTCCAGCGCGTGGCTCAGAGGCAGCCATGAGAAAGTTGATATATCAGTTGAAAAGGGCCCCTGGGCATAAGTTCCGATGGACCATCCGTTATGCATAATGTTCTTGTGTGTGAGTACAACTCCCTTGGGATCACCCGTGGTTCCCGATGTATATACTATTGTTAGGACGTCATCGTAGTGGCATCTTTTTTTGATCTCTTCTATTCTATCTCTGTGACCGGCATTTCTGCCCATTTCCAGAAAATCATCCCACATCATAACCCTGGGATCATCGTCAATCTTCGTGCCCCTGTGAAAAACAATTATTTTTTCAAGGGCCGGGCATTTTTCCAGAAGGGGCCGGGACTTGTCGTACTGATCCTGGCCAGAGACAAAGAGAACTTTCATGCCTGAATGATTTGCAAGAAACTCAGCCTCATTCGTGGAGTTTGTCGGATAGACGGGAACGTTTATTACCCTTATCATCTGTGAGCCCAGGTCGGCAAAATGCCACTCTGCTCTGTTGCCGGAAAATATTCCTACTCTGTCCTCCTCCTTAAGCCCCAACTCCAGAAGGCCGCCGGCAACAGCATACATATTCCCGGCCAGTTCATTCCATGATATATGCTGCCACTGGCCGTATACCTTGTCATGAAGTACTGCTCTGTCGCCGAATTTTTCTGTATGATCGAGTACGCAGAGAGCTAAATGTTTCTGCCTGTCCAGAACTTCCTGAAATTCTTTTTCCAGGCGGGGCCTTTCGGCCCTGAATTTTTCGGTGAGGTTTATCGTCTCCAGCCTGTTCCTGAATTTGTAGTTCATGTTCTTTCCCCCCGGTTTTATAGTATATAATTTTTACTCCTGCTCTTCATAAAGCCTGTCGAGCAGAGCTTTGTACTTCTTATCGATAAATCTTCTCTTTAGTTTCATCGTCGGGGTCAGTTCTCCGGCCTCCTGTGTGAGCTCTTCCGGGAGAAGTATGAACTTCTTGATCTTCTCCACCTGTCCAAGACTTCCGGTCTTGGCCTTTATTAAATTCTCGTAGAATTTGTAGATCTCAGGATTTTTGATGATATCTTCGGGTGAGTTATATTCTATATTGTTCTTCCTGCAGTAGTCCTCGAGAAGAATGAAATTGGGGACTACAATGGCAGAGAGAAATTTTCTTCCCTCGCCGATTGCGACGAACTGCGAGATATACATCTCATTGCCCAGGAGTGACTCGATCTGCTGGGGCGAGATGTTCTTACCGCCGGAGGTTATTATGAGCTCCTTAAGCCTGTCTGTAATTTTTATATAGCCCAGACGGTCTCCGTTTACCTCTTCAAAGGAAATCTCTCCCACATCACCGGTCCTGAACCATCCGTCTTCGGTGAAGATGGCCTTTGTTGCCTCGGGGTTTCTGTAATACTCCTTCATGGCCATTTTGCCTTTGAGCTGTACCTCTCCCTCTTCGGATATTCTTGCATCAGCCATAGGGAGGAGGCATCCGCAGTAGCCCGGTTTTGCATTATCCCTGAAGCCGACACATACAGGGAAAAACTCTGTCAGGCCGTATCCCATGAAAATATTGATGCCCATTGCCTGGAAGAAGTCATTGACTTCCGGTGCAAAGGCGGAGCCGCCGATATGATAGACATTACAGTTCTCTGTACCGAGCTTAGCCCGTATTTTGCTGAATATGATTTTATCAGCGATTTTATATTTTAATCCGTATGAATTATTCCTGTATGCTTCAATGCCCGTCTTCTGAGCCCATTCGAATAGTCTGTATTTAAGCCCTCCTGCCTCCTTCATCCCTTCGTGAATGGCACCGTATACCTTGTCCCAGATTCTCGGAACACTGGTCATGAAGTGAGGTTTGAGAACTCCCATGTATTCAACAAAGTCAGTCGGTACAGGGCAGTATCCGATTCTTACTCCTGCAGACATGCATCCGTATGACCAGAGTCTCTCAAAGATATGCGACAGCGGAAGAATGGACATGGTCAGGCAGTGGGGGCCGGCTTCGGGATAGCGCCATGCTGTGAATATTCCGTTCATGAAGCTTCTGTTTGTATGAACAGCTCCCTTGGGATTTCCTGTCGTACCTGATGTGTAGATGATTGTTATTATATCATCGGGATGGGCATTGGCGATTCTTTCTTCAAATTCACTGTCATTGCCTGATTCTATTCCTTCTTTTACAGCATTGCTCAGATAAAAGCTCTTATCTCCGGAGATCTTAATATTATCCTGCATGGCAATTACGTATTTGAGAAATTTGTTATCGGAAAGAATCTGCTTTGCCTTATCGTACTGCTCCTGGTCTCCGGCAAAAACGACCTTTACTTCTGCATTGTCTATTATATATTCAGTTTCTTCTTTTGAGTTAGTCGCGTAAATTGGTACCGAAACAGCTCTTGCTGCAAGTATTCCCATATCTGAAATGGCCCACTCTGCGCAGTTACCTGAAAAGACAGAACATGTATCGTTCTGATTGATTCCCAGTTTTATGAGAAATTTTGCAATAGCTTCAATTTTTTCAGCAAACTCTGTCCATGAGACAGTTTCCCACCGGCCCTCAATATTCTTCTGCGTCAGAGCCGTTGTATCCTTGTATATTTTTGCATTCTTCAGCATCAGGCAGGCAAGACTTCTGTTTTCGTTGATATATTCCTCAAAGTCGGCTTCCCAGTTTTTGTCGCAGTCGCGCCATACCGGCATATTCATTTTTGCACTTGCCATCTCAATTTCTCCATTGTTTTTTTGCGATTTTATACTCTAATTCAGCGGGAAGTCAAGAATAATTTAACCAGGGGTTAAGTTTGTTGAAAACAATTTAAGCCTCAATACTGTATATTTACAGTAATTTTATGTTAAGTTCTGTGTTATATGGTTCATTCACTCGACCCGCGGCGGGTTTTATATGAAAAATTATTCCCAGGCTGCCTGGTGCAGGTCTGCCTGTTTTATTGATCAATGCTCCTTCTGTGTTATAATCTATAAAAAGGTGTTTCTAATGGCTTGACAGGGGAAGCTTTTCTTCTATGGTCATGCTATAATCTAATTATCCCTGGAGAGCATCATGAATATTGAATATTACGACAGGATATGGCAGGAGGGGAGGCGCGAGAAAGAGTCTGCCCGCGATTTCTGGGACGGCCGGGCCGAAGAATTCAATACTCTCCCTGATGATGACAGACCTGAAATGGTCACAGAGCTACTTCTTTCCAGGGATATGCTGAAGAGTGATGGTGCAGTTCTTGATATCGGCTGCGGGCCGGGGAAATTCTCTCTCGCTCTTGGAGAGCATTCTGATTCTGTTCTTGGTATAGATTTGTCAGGCAGGATGATTGATCTTGCCCGGGAGAACGCAGTTTCCATGAACAGGGTATCCTTTGAAAATATCAGCTGGGAGGATAGTTCTTTGAGTGAGAAGGGCTGGGAGAAAAAATTCGATCTTGTCTTTGCCTCCATGTGTCCCGGAATCTTCAGTGCAGAGACTCTCCTGAAGATGTGCCGCGCTTCCAGGGGGGCATGCTATCTGAGCTCCTTCGCATCGAGAACCGACCCTGTTGCTGTGAAGCTCTCTCAGGCCATGGGCCGCAGCGGAGACCGTGAAAGGTGGGAAAAGCATATGTATGCCGTATTCAACATCCTCTGGCTGTCGGGCTATTTTCCCGAGATCTCATACTATAAGAGGAAAAGTGTGAAATCCATGTCCGCAGAGGATGCAGCCGCTATATACTGCCGCTATATGAATATAGATAAGGGGGATACAGATGGACGGGGATTTGTTGAGTCCTATATCGATTCTTCTGCCGGAAACGGTATCCTTCTGGTTGAATCAGAATCAACAGTTGCCATGATGACCTGGAGAGTCTGAAAGTAATTGTCATCTCGACGGCGAAGGCCACATTCATCTCGACGATGAAAGTCATTATCATTTTGACGATGAAGGACCTTGTCGTTTCGACGATTTTATGAGGAGAAATCTCAGGGAACATTTCTTGCAGTAGTACTTGAAAAGATTTCTAAAAAAATCAGATTTCTCACATGCATTCGAAATGACAAAGGGATTTTGAATAAAAGACAAAGTTAACAGGTATAAATTATAAAGTGAACAGGAAGAGTTTTTTTCCCGATAATACCGAAATTTTAAAACTTATTCACCTGATTAGAATCAGGAAATTAATACTGAATATACTATATGGAGCCTCTGATGAAAAAAATCTTTATTATAATAATTCTGCTGATCTGCGTTTCTCCTGTTTTCGCCGACATTGGCGATCTTCATGAAGTCTACTATACTCCTGAGTCTCTTGAATCTGCAGTAATCCCGGGCAGCATAAATGAGCGCTTCTTCGGCCGTAAGGGAGAGGAGAAACAGTACTTCTATACAGGCCGTCTCAGGGGTAAAAAGGGAAAGGTTATTTTCCTTCTCGGTGCTATGCAGTGGGACGTCATTGAAGGAAGCATCCTAATTCACGAGACCAAGCTCTGCACCAGTGAAAACGAAAACTCCTATATCTTCAGGCCGGTAAAACTTCTCAGCAGTGTAAAGGCGTCACAATACAGGGTTGAAATGTCCATGGTCAGGGAGTATAAAAAAGGTAAACTCTTCGATTTTTACAAAAAACGGGTGTCGGGGCTGAAAATGATCATCTTTCCTGCTGATTCTGTATCGGTCTGGTATCTCATTGATAAAAAGCCTGCAAAGGCTCTCAGGAAGAATTACTGATGTTTTTTTCTCAATGGAAATAAAAAGAGGGCACCCGTTCCAGTGCCCTCTCTGCTTCTATTGTATATGATTTTCTCTAGTTATTCTCAACTATGAAGGTCACGGTCGATGATGCAGTGATGTCCTCGCCGTCCTTCATCACCTTAAGTTCAATATAAGTACTCCAGAAAGAGTAGTCAACTTCTCCGTCCAGAGATACATCCTCTTCGTTTACTGATATTGTAAACCCTGACCATACAAAATCCTTAACGGGTTCTCCTTCGTTGTCGCCGCTTGACCATCTCTGATAGTATATCTCGTTTTGATGTCCTTCAATGTTATAGACTCCGTATGCCGTGAAATATACCTCAGCCCCTTCGTCTATATTCTCAAGCCTTATCTTAAAGCTCTGAGGATCCTCTCCGAATACCCAGCCGAATATCGCCTGCCCGTTTACTATGAGATCCTTAATGGAATAGTTGCCTGCCACTCCGTCCGGAACATCAGCAAAGAGTGATTCTT
Source organism: uncultured Leptospirales bacterium (assembly GCA_964396355.1). Lineage (GTDB taxonomy): Bacteria > Spirochaetota > UBA4802 > UBA4802 > UBA5550 > CAYNFB01. Next base: position 6,612 of record CAYNFB010000102.1, read on the forward strand.
CTGTTTCGGTATCATCGACTGCAACGATTACAGTTGCCTGATAATCAGTGCCGTCTACTGTTACAGTTATTGTATAGGTCTCGCTCACATCAAGAGATGTATCGGGAACAAACGTTATTACACCGGTGTCCTCATCGATGATGATGCTTCCTGTTATCACTGCACCGGAATTGTCTGTAACCGATATTGTTATATTCTCAGCAAGCTGCCATGATCCGTCTTCATTCTGCTGTGCAAGCTGAAGATTATCTCCGTTAATTGTTATCTGACCGTCTTCAACCACTACGACAATGTTGCCGCTCTCAACTGTGATGCCCGAAACACTGGAGACTCCTGAGCCGTCTGTACTGCCGCCTGTGTCATTGACTACTTCAGTTGAAGGAACGGTGCTTCCTCCGCCTCCGGAACATCCTGTTGCTGCCGGTATGACCGCAGCGATTAAAGTTACTATTGATATTAAAAGCCTAATTTTATTTGTCATTCTTATTCCTCCCATGGTTTCGTCTTCCATGACTTTTTATGGGTATTCTATTAATTGTACATACTTTAACTATTGTATTTCTATTTGTCAAGTAAAAAAAGCATGAACGGGCTTTTTTTTGTGAAATTTACAGGTGCCGGGGAATAATAAAACTCCCGGTGAGGAGAGTTTTATTGCAGTGATATCGAATTAATCTGTAGTTTAATCAGGACTTAAAAATCCGACCCTACCTTTATCACCTCATCAATCTTCGACATAATGAAGGCGTAGCTGTCCTTGTCGTGTGGTTTCCGGCATCCCATACAGTCCTTTATGCCGTCATGATATCCGAAATTGCCTCCGCATTTATCTTTCAGGGCATAGAGGGGGCAGAAGCAGAACAGGCAGTTGAATTCTTCTTCTGGGATTCCCTTGTGGCATGGAAAGTATTCACAGTCTTTATTCTGAAATTTCTTAAAGTTTTCACTCATGTCAGACCTTCCGTTTCTATTTAATAATCTTTTTTTATCTGTTAATGCTATAATTTTTCAATATGTTTTTAATTGCAAGAGAATTGTTTTGTGCTCTTCTTTATTCTCTTATATCTAACATCGATGTAGATATAGCATATCTATTCTGGGCAGGACTTGGTTTCCGGGGGGTAGTTCTGTGCTTAGTCTGTCTTTGGCTATGGCGGTGTGAATTTTTTGTTAAAATATCAGCACTCCTGTGATTATTTCTTGATTCTCTCTGGGGCTGGTGCTATATGAGGACAGTTCTTTGCCGGAATTCTTGAAAAATATATAAAGAACGAATGTCTCGGCATTACGTTCAGGTGGTAAGAGGAGTTTTTATGAGTGATAATCATGAGCTTCAATTCAGCCGATTTACCAGCAGTGAAAAAAACATTACAAACATGGTGAATAACCGTATACAAAAATACGGAGATAAAGTCGCGCTCAGAGATAAAGCCCGGGGATACTGGAAATCTCTTACCTGGAATGAGCTGGGGGACACTGTGGCAGCCGCATCAAAAGCACTTCTGGAACTCGGCGTAAAAGAGGGGGAGACTGTGGGCCTCTTCTCGCAGAACAGGGCAGAGTGGACAATATCTGATCTTGCCATCCTTGGTATAGGGGCGGTTACGGTTCCTGTCTATGCGACCAACTCAAAGCATGAGGCCGGCTATATAGTCAATGAGGCCCGTATCCGCATTATCTTTGTAAATGATCAGGATCAGTATAATACGGCTCTGGCAATACTCAAGGAGGGAGGGGCTCTCTCCAAAATAATAGTATTCGACGAGTCAGTAGTTCTCCATGGTAAAGACGGGCTGTATTTCAGTGATTTTCTTGCATCCGGACGCGAGTCCTCCCTTGGAGATGAGGCCCGACACAGGCTGGAAAAGGTCGGCAGTGAAGACCTGGCCACTGTTATATACACAGCAGGTACAGCTGTTAATCCACGGGGTGTGATGCTTACCCATGGAAATTTCCTGTATATGTTCTATGCATGCCGGCTGGTGATAGACAATGATGAAAATGATGTCGCTTTGTCCTATCTTTCTCTCAGTCACGTCTTTGAAAGGTGCATGCAGTATGTTGCCCTCTGCGGAGGATCGGAATACAATTACTGTCACGATACAAAGCTTTTTGTTGATTTTCTGAAAGAGGTCAGGCCTGACTGGGTATGTGCCGTCCCCGGAGTTTGGGAAAAAATTCACTCAAGTATTTTTGATGAGATTGATCGCGCATCTTTTATAAAGAAGGCACTGTTCGTCCGGGCCCGGGAAATAGGGGAGCCCTATTATCTCCGCAGGTTCAGGAATCAGCCTGTTCCGTTTAATCTCAGGATAAAACATTTTTTCGCATATCATTTAATTATAAAGAAGATAAATGCTCTCTTTGGAGGAAGGTGCAGGTTCGTCCTGAACGGAGGAGCGCCTTTTAATGCAGATATAAACCGTTTCTTCGTCAGTATGGGGGTTCCGGCCTCTCTCGGATACGGACTTACCGAGATGTTTCCTGTCTCTGTCCCCATGAAAAAGAACTTTAAATACGGAACAAGCGGAGCTCTTCTTCCTATGGTGGAGTTCAGACTTTCTGTTGAAGATGAGATTCAGGTTCGGGGGCCTAATCTCATGAAGGGGTACTATAAAAATCCTGAAGCTACCAGAGAGGTTATTACCAGTGACGGATGGCTGAAGACGGGAGATGTGGGCCATCTTGATTCTGACGGAGATCTGGTTATAACAGACCGGATTAAGGAGATCATTGTCATATCGGGAGGCAGGTATATCTCTCCTGCTCGTATAGAGACTGTTCTGAAAATGAATTTCTTCGTTGAACAGGCTGTTGCTCTTGGAGAAAAAAGAAAGTTCATTACGGCTCTCATTGTGCCCTCCTTTCCGGCCCTGGAGGAGTTTGCCAGAAAAAATTCAATAGTATATTCTACACGTGAAGAGCTGATTGCCCATCGAGAGGTGGTGAGGCTCTATGGTGATATAATTGAGAAGCAGTGTGCCGATCTGAGGCCTATAAAGAGGATCAGAAAATTTACCCTTCTGTCTGAAGAACTCAGTCAGGAAAATGGAGAGCTTACTCCAACGGGAAAGCTGAAGAGGCGCGTTATAAATACCCGGTATAAGGAACTTATTGAAAAGATGTATCAGCAGGCAATGCAGGATGATACATCTGCAATGCCTTAAGATCTGCTATTTTAAATTAAGCCTTATTGTCGTCACTTCAATGAGAGGATTGTTGTCGAGAACCTTTCTGAATTTGAGTATGCTTTCAATATCTCCTTTGGCAATTCCTGTGGCCTTGAATATGTAGTCGTGATCCGGAGCATAGAGCTCTATTCCCTTTGCCGATTTGTGTTTTATCTCTTTTGGCTCATAATCCTCAATGGTTATAGTTTCAGGCGGATTTGTAAAAATTTCCTTCAGCTTATCTCCATGTTCTTTTGAAAAGGTCTTTGCTGTAAATTTTAAAGTGGCCGATTCTACCTCTTTGGCTGATTTTGTGTATTCGGGCTTGATGAATTTCAGGTTTTTTCCTGATGCTGCCGCCTTCTGGAGTTTCTTGTGAAAATCTTCTTCAATAATCACATTATGGAGACTGTTTTTCCCTGTAGCCCATTCAACCAGAAGTTGAGTCATTGTTTCTGCTTCGATGTGGCACTTATTGCTGAGTCTCCAGAACCATTCTTCATTGCTGCCCAGCATAAATCCCTCAAGCATTCCGCAGATGAGTTTATCGTTTCCATTGAAGACAACTTCGTAGTATTTTTTATTTTTTGCCATTTCTACTTCCTCATTCTTTAAAAGAATATGATCATAACTATTATAAATACCGGCACAAGGATCGGCAGAGAATACTTGAACATATAACCGAAGAAACTCGGCATCGGTACTCCTGACTCTTCAGCGATTGATTTTGACATAAAGTTAGGCGCATTTCCTATATATGTGTTTGCACCCATGAAAACAGCCCCTGCGCTTATTGCAAGCAGAGTATTTGCATGAGTAGTCATGAGATCAACCGCGTTGCCTCCTGCTGTGTTGAAGAATACCACATAGGTCGGTGCGTTGTCAAGAAAACTTGACAAGATTCCCGTTGCCCAGAAAAAGTGAGAGTTTATGAATTCACCGTTGCTGTCGATGACAGCCCTTATTATAGCTCCCATGGGGCCGTCGGGGCCTGATTTGAGCATGGCGATTGCCGGAACCATAGTAATGAATATTGTCGAGAAGAGCTTGGCTACCTCTACTATT
>CAYNFB010000103.1:0-6655 GCA_964396355.1 uncultured Leptospirales bacterium
TTAATACATCTTCTGTCTCAGTGCCGGCGCTTTCTTTCGTTTCTCTTTCATCTCTCTAATATCATATTCATCTCTCTGAACAGCCTTATTCTGCAGATATAGTGACGGCGGCATTTTTGTTCTGAAGAATGCAAGATCTCTGTCTTTGGGCACAGCTGCAGTAAAGGAGAAGGTGAGGTTGATTGTTTCTTTTGACTTCATTTTAAACTGCCACTTGACAATTCCCTTCTTGTGCTTCTTCGCCGGTTTATGAGAAAATGAAACGTCCTTCAGTATGATCTCATCGGTCTCACTCACGGGTATCTGGTCTATTACATTCATAGTTATATTCCTGCCGCTGTAGTTCTCTATCTTGATAAGGAACTTGTAGGAGATATCTCTGCTGCTTCCGAGAAATCCTGCTGCTTTTTCATGCTTTTCCTCGAGAGTTCTTGTGACGCGAATATTCTCATTTACGCCCAGCATGAGTTCAAAGTCCTCTCCGGGAAGTATATTTCCCGTGTAGGATGATCCCACAAAATCGTTGCCCATGAAGATGTTAAGGTCGCCCTGCAGTATGGGAGTTTCCAGAGTGTTCTTCCCCAGCGCCTGAAGGTAGGCATAGGGCGACAGTTTCGGGATGCTGAGGTATTCAAATTTAACAGGGAAATCATGGCGGCTGATTGCAGTCCGGTGAGGAGAACCGTCACTGGGAATACTGCTTCTTTTTGGGACGTTAAATACGAGAGTACCGGTTCTTTTATCCTGTGTCTTGACTGTTGCCCTATCTTCAAGGATGCCGTCATTGTCCTCTTTTTCATTTTCTTTGTCTTTAGATACATTGTCAAGCATGGATCGGTTGAAGGCGTTCTGTGACTGGATGGACTGCCTTAAGCCTTTCCCTCCGGCCCTACGGCTGACCTTTGATGAAGTAGTGGCATAGAGCGGAATAAGATCGGGAAGCCATCCCCGCTGTGCAGGCTTTGCTGTAGAGTAGGAGACCTTTGCGTTATTCCAGTCCTCCCCGCTGCTCTGGGAGACTATGCCGTATCCTGTGAACTCAGTCTTGCCTGCGCCGGTGAGAACTCTGATGTCGTATCCGGGATTCCAGTTTATCCTGTAGTTTATATATGACAGCTCAACAGTAAAGGGCTGCTTTTTCTTTATATCCAATGTGACCTTTACCATTTTCTTATTCTGGATTGCCGAGCCGCCTCCGTAGAGTTTGGAAAGCTCCCCTTTGAGAACTGTTATCTTTGATTCTACTTCATGCAGCCGGGCATTGAATCTGAATGCATCATCCCTGTTTGACAGATGTTTTTTGTTAAGATAGTTCAGCATCTTTTCATAATCCTCTATCTGAAGACTCCGGGGTTGAACTGCTGCTCCTTCCTTCTGTTTCTGCCATGACCCGAGGAAGCTGTCCCTGGCATCCTTCAGGTAGCTTCGTTCCAGATCGAGCACCTGGATTCTATGGCTGATTTTTATTTTATTATCGTTGAGCTGCGTGAGCCTTTCCTGCAGTTCTCTGGTCTTTTTATCAGGCGATTTTGTCAGTTTGTAGGATCTGACCTCAACATCCAGGATGCGGACGTTACGGCTGTTATATACCTTTGCCCTTACAGAGCCGTCCTGAAGCAGTGACGGGAGATCTTTGAATACCATATTACAGGTTCCTGAGTTCTCCGGATTAACCATCCCTCTACGGGTTATCAGCGCCCGATCCTGGTATACCATTACGCGGTCGATCTTCGTGGCGATGACCATTTCCTTTACACTCCGGCCGTCAGATGGCAGATCAAAGATAAAGAGCAGCGATATGATCATTGAAAAGGGAATTAGTTTTGCTTTCATTGAAAGACTCCTGCATAATAATTTAGTTTAATATACTATAGACATGACCCGGTGCTGATAAGTTCTGCATTTCTCGGATTACTGATATTTTTTGATACTTTCCTGCCTTTTTTGGTAGTTTAATCGAATTGACCAACAGACTCTGCTGTTATTTTATCATTTCATCCGGTAGAAAGTCAATCAGGAAAGGAGTATTTTTTGACGGAAGGGACGATAGTCTGCTTCAGGCTTTAGCCAAATTGTTAATACCGTAGATCCCTGTTTTTTATCCTGATCTTTATGTTAATATCTGTAAGGCTAATGAAATAATTAAATGTTCATCACAGAAAATATTCTATATGTATTCCTGTGCAGAACATTCAATGTACTCTGTGGGATGAAAATTTTATTGAGAAACTGGAAAATATACTTTAAAGCTCGTGCCTTCTCCAATGGTACTTTTAATAAGCAGACCGGCATTATGGTTTCTGATAATCCCGGATACTACGGCAAGTCCAAGCCCACGGCCTGTAAACTTTGTAGTAAAGAAAGGATCGAATATCTTTTTCAACTTTTCTTCCGGAATTCCGCAGCCTGAATCACGGATTTCAAGCAAAACAAAGTTCCCCTCTGTGAGATTTAAATTGATTATTAAAGATTCAATGCTTTCCTGTGTAAGATAAACCATAGATGTTTTCACATCTATGGTTCCGTTATTTTCAATTGCATCAGATCCGTTGATTACAAGATTCATGATAACCTGCTTCAGCTGGGCTGTATCTCCTTTGATTTCCGGTATTTCAGTTTGTAAAGAGTATGACATTTTTACGCTTTTTGATACTGATGATTTCAGAAGGGAATTCATTTCAATGATAAGACTGCTGAGATTAATATTTTCAATAACGGAGGTGTTCTTTCCGGAATAAATCAGCATCTGTCCCGTAAGTTCCCTGCCGAAATCCACTGATTTTTTTATATCGAGCAGTCCCTGCTGAAGTTCACTTTCATCCTGAAATTGATAAAGCAGCATCTCCGTTTTCCCGAGGATTCCTGCCAGAATATTATTGAAGTCATGTGCAATTCCGTTTGCAAGTAAACCAAGACTTTCAAGTTTTTGTGTCTGCTGTATCTTTAGTTCAAGTTTAATTCTTCTGGTTTCAGATTCTTTCTGCTCTGTTATATCTATAATAGAACCGGCTGCGCGTAATGGTTTACCCTTTGCATTATAAACGACATTTTTTCCCCGTGAAAAAAACCATCTGTTCCGGCCATCAGGCATCACAACCTGATATTCATCTGTGTATTTTTGGCTTATCTGTTTTAAAAAATTATTTACCGTGCCCGCCGCTGAAAAGAAATTATTTCTTTCTGTGAAATCTTTCCAGTCCCTGTCTGCATCAGTGATAAAGTTTGATTTTAATCCCAGGATTTCACTCATTCTGCTGTTTATCCGGAGGGTTTTATCTGCAATATTAAAATCCCATAATCCGACAAGACCTGCTTCAAAGGCTCCGTCAAGGCTGTCCCACATCTGTTTGAGTTCAAGCTCAGCCGCATGTCTTTCACTTCGCATAATCCTGATTTTGCTGGCAAGAGCCATTGAGAAAAAGGATACCTGCAGCAGAAGCCCTATCTGTATGGTATATTCCAATATCGGTTTATAAGGAAGAACTGCATGGATTTCCATGACATGCAGTATATAGGCTGCTATGAGCGTGACTATACCGGCTGTAAAAATTAGTTCAGAAAATGAGAATTTTTTGATTGAATAGAATCCATTTAAAAGAAAAAGCAAAGCATATAATGTAAATATTACTGCAATTATTTTATACCGGTCAGCTAATTGAGGCCCACCGTCTATTAATGGAGCTATTATGAGTATGCAGCCGCCCGCCGCTATGAGATATTCAATTTTACGAATATGGGGAAATACTTCCGTCTTTATAAACGTTCCGGAAAACAGAAGGAGTGCAAGAATCAGCATTCCCCATAACTGCATCCCCATTTTAATATTTATATCGTAGACCTGTACAACAAATTGATTTATAAATCCCAGAAACCACATCTGATGTAAAATTGATATAAATAAGAATAATGCAAAGTAGACAAAGGTTTTATCCTTTAAAAAAGATCCTACAGTAATATTTATAATCATCAGAAATATTATTATACCGAAAAAAAAAGCAATTAACGCATACTCGAATATTGTTTTGTCAGTAAAAGATTTCGTAGTCCATATATGCATGGGAACTTCAAGAGGTCTGTTTGTCGCCTTAATTTTTATGTAAAAAGTCCTGACTGTATTATATCTGAGCGGCAGGTAGATTGCTCTGTTCCGATGCTGAATTTCATCGAACCCGATGTTACGTGTTAATAGATTTCCGTCCGGTGTTTTATAAAAAATTGTGAAGGTTCCAAGATTGAAAAACTCTTCAAGCTCCAGAATTACAGTGTCTAAATTTTGAATTCCACTGAGTAACTCAAATTTAATCCAGAAAGTAGATTTCGAAAAACTAAAATCCGGAGCTCCGGTTCTGCATGGCTGAAATTCAAATTTTTTATCATCAGCCAGAATGTCGTTAATTTCTATATTGTTTGAAACGTCTTCAAGGATATCAAGTTCAGTTGACAGCACATAAGACCCTTTTTCATCTGTTATCCGCAGAGGTGCTGCAGAAGCGGCATTCCAAAAAGATGCAATAATGATGAAACCGGAGAGAACTCTAAACATAGATATTTTACATATTATATTATTTATTATTTTTAAAGTATCTTAATTCTCTTACAGAATAAATAATAAAAAGTTTCATAATTATGATGCTGTTTTCTGCTCTCAGGTATAGGGATATTCTGCGCATGACGGGAATTTATATACTCTAAAAATTGCAGGTTTGACTACATAAAAATATAGTGCTTTACTTTTAAGAACATTATTATAGCATGGCATCAGTCATTCCTATATAATGACTTCCAGATATTTCCTCCTTGCATTCTGCACACTTGACCGCCAAACGTGGCCTGTTTCATTTAATCAGCACCTTTTAATATTTTCGAACAATTTGTATGTTTTACGAAAAATTACATCCTCGAAAGAGAGTGTTCATTTTTGAATATATTTTCACTTTAAATAAGGAGACCTATGCCCTCAAAAAAGAATTATTATCCCGAAAAACGTATAACAACCGCTTTACTCCTTGCAGCCGGTACAGGAAGCCGTCTGTTCCCTCTGACGAAAAAATCACCCAAATGCCTTACCCTCGTTAATGAAACGTCTATATTGGAAAGATTGATTAAAAGTTTAAATCAACATGGTTTCAAACGGCTGATTATTGTCACCGGCCATCTGGAAGACTGCATTCGAAATTTTCTGGAAACCCGTGCCGGAAACATTAAAATCGAATATGTTTTCAGCCCGTTATACAAAACAACCAATAATATATATTCTCTGTGGATGGCACGGAAAATTATAAATGAACCATTTATGCTCATCGAAAGCGATCTTGTTTTTGATCCGTCTTTATTGACTGAAATGCTTTATCCTGACAGAATTGCCATTGCTCAGATGAAACCCTGGCTCAACGGTTCCACTGTCACAATCAATTCATCCAATGCAGTTGATGCATTCCATAGCGATGCAGAAAACAATTCAAAACAGACTCAATATAAGACAGTTAATATTTACAGCCTTTCTCTTGCTTCGTGGAATAGGGTAGTCAAAAAACTGGACCAGTATATTTTAGCAGGCAGGGTTAATGATTATTACGAAACAGTGTTTCGGCAAATGGTATCAGAAAAAACATTGTCATTTCAGGCGGTCTTTTTTGATAAAAAACCATGGTATGAAATTGACACAGTAGAAGATCTTGCATCTGCAGAAAAGCTGTTCCCGGCTGGAATCATAAAAAATATTCCTGTCTATGGTTTAAAAGATACAGCCACGAATACCCGTAAACCATCAGCAAAAGGAAGTGTCTATGCCTAATCTTGATAACAAAAATCAGATAGAAAAATATGAATATATATCTGGTCAGCATGGCGGATATTATCGTCATGGTTTTATCGATCACGCTTATCTGTATAACCTTTACTTCCCTCCGGAAGAGGTTTTCACCAGCTTTAAAAACAGCATCCATGATCTGGTTCTGAACTATCCTGTTGCACAGGATGTTCTTGCTTCACTTGTGGGCAAGGTGATAAATCAAAAACCCGAACACATAGTTGTGGGCAATGGTGCAGCAGAACTGATTAAAATTGTTTCAGGGCATATTGCCCGGAAAATAGTTGTTCCTGTGCCTTCGTTCAACGAATACGTCAATGCCGCACCGGAGGGTGGGGCTATAGAATTCCCTCTGGAGAGTCCTTCTTTTGAACTGGACGTGGATAAATTTGCCGATCATATAATTGAAACCGGCGCAGATATTGCCGTTGTTGTCACACCAAACAATCCGACTTCCATGGCCGTTCCAAAGTCCGATCTGATACGTCTGGCAGAGAAGCTGTCCGGCCATGATTGTCTGCTGATAATTGATGAGTCCTTTATTGATTTTGTTCAGGACCCCGATGAGACAACAATGGAAAATGAAATTGAAAAATATCCCAATATTGCCATTTTTAAAAGCATGAGCAAGGCATACGGTATCTGCGGCCTCCGGATCGGTTATCTTTTGACGACTAATTCCATGTTCCTTAAAGCTGTCCGCCAGGGTATCCATATATGGAACATAAATGGATTTGCAGAAGAATTCTTAAGACTTTTACCTGATTATCGTGAATCTTTCATTAAAAGCTGTGACCTGGTTAAAAGGGATCGTGATAAACTCTATGAAGATCTCTCGGCTCTTTC
>CAYNFB010000103.1:6665-10791 GCA_964396355.1 uncultured Leptospirales bacterium
ATAAACCTGATGCCAACTTTATTCTTTGTAAATTACCCGATACCGGGTTGAATGCCGCTGAGTTGACAAAGAAATTATTTATTGAACATAATATGTATATTAAAGAATGTGCGGGTAAAACCATGCCCCATGCTGACCGGTATGTACGTATTGCGGCCAGAACAAAAGAAGAAAACACCAGCCTGGTGGATGCGCTGAGTTCCATTATGGGCGATAAATCAAAATAGAGAGGACCGGATGGATACAACTGAAATTAAATCTTCACACCAGACCGGAATGCTCTGGTTTGCAAAAGATCTTCCCAATATCTGTTCCCTCGCAGGGCTTTTCTGTGCGCTGCTGGGCTTATACTTTGCTGTTTTAAAGAATTTCCCTGCGGCCGTCGTTGCACTGATGTGGGCAGTTCTTTTTGACTGGGGGGATGGTATTATTGCCCGCAGAATTGAGGGCAGAACTGATGAACAAAAGAATTACGGTGCACAGCTGGATTCACTGATTGACATGATAAGTTTCGGAATATGTCCGGCTGTTTTTCTTTTAAGCTATGGAAGTTTTAGTCCATGGTTTCTACCGGGCGCATTTGTCATCCTCGCCGCCGCTGCAATCAGGCTGAGCTATTTCAATGTTTTCGGCCTTGTAGACAGTTCCACCTATAAGGGGCTTGCTCTTGACAACAATATTATTCTTTTTGCCTTTGTCTTTCTGTTTGAACCTTTCTTCACCACTGCGGCTTTTTCAATCGTGATGTATACTATGTTCATGATCATGGCCGGATTTAATCTTTCACCCCTGCGAACACCTAAATTTGCCGGTAACTGGTTTTACGTGCTCATTGTTTATACTGTGGCATTGACTATGATCTACTCAGTTTTTTTGCTGTTTTAGAAAAATTTTTTTAATAAGCGGAATCTGCTGTATCCGGCCCCTGCTTGTGTTACCTTTAGTTTCTTATAAATTTAAACCCCGCCACCACGGCCGGGGGCAGGGGACTGGTAAATTGATTTATCATCAGTAAATATCAAAAACTTTAACGGAAGATTTTTCATGAATATTTTACATATATCAGATATGCATTTCGGCCCAAGGCATTGGGATGGAAATGATAAGCTTTTACTTAAAAAAATCAATTCATTTGATGCAGATATTGTCATCAATACCGGAGATAATACAACGGATGGTCTGGAAAGTGAATATGCCAGGGCTGGAAGCTTTTTAAAGGAGATTAAGTGTAAGAATATTATATCTACTCTGGGAAATCATGATAAAAGAAACATGCGCTCTCATGAACTATTTCAGCAGTATATTGATAACTCCAGTATTATAACCATTTCAAAAACGATTAAAACAACTAAGAAACACCTCTTTCTAAATCTGGATATTACTAAGTTGAACGATCATTTTACCGATATCAATTTTATCAGAACTGTTGAAATTAAAGGGAAAAAGTTTTTAATTATCAGCATCGATACAAATGAACTATACAATGATGATGGATACGTTGAAAAAATAATTCTAAAAGCTGTATCTAAAGCCATTAAAAATGTAGAGTATGATATTCCTTTGCTTATTACCCATTATTCAGTTCTGGGTACCGACGAGTGCCCTCTGAAGAATTCTGCTACCTTGATAGATTTTGTGCAGAAACATAAAATCGAATACGTATTCTGCGGCCATACTCACGAACTGGAACTTATGCGTACCAATGATCTCTATCACGGACATATATTTAATCAATTTATGTGTGGTTCCCTTTCCTCCCGCAATCATCCAAACGACGATAATATGTTTCTGTATTATGAGAATTTTGGAACTAAGGACATGCATCTCTATGTGATACGGATATCTATGGACAAGGATAAACTTAATTTTAAAGAGGAAAAAGTTTTTTAGCGGAGCATACAATTTTTATTTTATAAGCAGTTTTATCTCAGCAGTTTTATCCTGAATTCTCCTGCTTAATAGGTGAGTAGTTACTATTGTTGTAATTAAATGTAATATCTGCATCAATAATTCTCTGATATATTTTTTTGCTATGCCCCTCATGAATTAACTCATAAATGAAGTCTGAAAAAACCGGCCACATGAAAACCCATGCTGCAATTATAATGCTTTCAACAAAGAGTGTGTGCAGATAGCTGTCACTTTTAATATACTTTGTAAGTGTATAAGAAAGTGAAATACATGACAGGGCCAGTATCATGTGTATGGCTACTTTCGAAAGAATTCTTCTTCTCCTTTTTTTCAGAAGATTTATTTCGTATTCAAAATAGTTGTCTATGGCGCTGTAGACCTTTGTCTCCATCTCTTCCACATACTGATCCTCATGTATGTCGAGTCTTATAAAGAAGGGTTTACCGTCAAGCTCTGTGGCGGATTCATAGAGGTATTCGGCAAATTCATAGTCCAGGTCTCTCTTTATGAATGAAGAGCTTCTGTCGAAACTTCTGAACAGATCCCGCATTTTTCTGATCCAGATTGAGACAACATACTTGTCGTCTTTTTTTTCATAGCGTTCCAGAACTTTTCTGTGACTGCTGAACTTTCGTAAGTCCATTGTTAAACCTCCACGACAAAATCCGGAATTAGATGTTCTCCCTGTTATACTCCCGTTGTGGAAAGTCAATACTTAATAGAGTAAATGAAATTATTTTATAATTCCCTGTCATTCCCGTGTAGACGGGAATCCATTGATCTTCAGTTATTGTCGGGGCATGAACTTCCGGCGGGCAGGGGACTGTTTATCTCATCAATCAGAAATGATTTTTTTAAGTAATAGTATATATAAAAAAACAGGCTTACCGCAAAGCGGCAAACCTGTTTTATAAAAATTGAACCGAATCTATTTTTTACAGTGCATCAAGTGCTGTTTGTACTTTTTTTGCCTGCTCTTTTGTTACCCATTTTGACCAGTCATCAGCATAATTTTTAAGAAACCATATAGCTGCTTCATCTGCAGATAGACCATTTGCTACTTCTCCTAATATTGCAGTATTTTGAGAAACATTTGTTTTGAATTTTTTCAAAAACTCAACCACTTCAGGAGCTTTTACAAGCATTGATTTATTAACAAGTTTGTTTATGTCAACTTTTGGAAACTCACTGCCTTTGAGAAGTACCATGTCAACTTTTGCCATTACCGGTGATGGCGCCCAGTAGTATCCAACCCATGGCTGTTTTTTCTGATAAGCTCCTACCATAGTTCCAACTACTGCAGTTCCTGATCCCGGAATACCTCTGTTAAAAAATTTATCAAGACCATATTTATCAAAATATCCTTCAGAAATTTTTGTTGCACCCCAGCCTGCTGCACCTAAATAAATGATACCTTTTTTGGGATCATTTTTATCTTTAAAAAGTTGTGCATATTTTGGCAGATCTTTTATATGTTTTAAATTCGGTGCAATTGCATCATCACCCTCTACCATATATCTTGGAATCCACCACCCCTGAGGTGCATCGTCCATGTTTTCACCTATATCAATAATACCGCCGCTTTTGATACCTTTCTCATATGCCTCTAAACTATTTTGATGCCAGGACTGCATATATATATCGAGATCTCCATGCTCCAATCCTTTGTAACTTGGGATTGTGTCTCCTGGTACATACTCTATGGTATAATCACCAATTGCATTCCGGATTATAAATGCAGCAATTCTGTTGTGAATACGCGGACTCTCCCAGGAGAGATCTGCAAAAACCAGGTGAACTTTTTTTTCGTTTTTCTGTCCACATGCTGTAAATAAAGAAATTGTCATAATCGTCAAAACTATAAGTATTAATAATTTTTTCATAAAAAGCTCCTGTTGTTTAAAAATAACCTGAAAAGTTATCTCGTAAAATTGTTACTGGCAATAAGCATATACGTATCTGCAAAGTCAACAGTTCTTATGAATATTTTAAATAATGATGCAGCAGATATTTAAAAAGTATGCCTTCATGACTTTCCTGATAACTCATCGCCATTACTTCATAACTCCCTGTCATTCCCGAGCCGTCGGGAATCCAAAATATTCAGTTATTGTTAAGGCATTAATTTTTGGCGGGTAGGGAACTGCTTGTCTCCAGAACTTTGCAAAAGGGTGTAACGCAACCACCCCGAGGAAACAGGACGCGTACCTGCCGG
>CAYNFB010000104.1:0-10753 GCA_964396355.1 uncultured Leptospirales bacterium
TTGCGCAACACACGGTTTCCAACCGTGCTCCTTAGGCCTCTCGGACACCTTTCCTTAACAACGTCTATACCTGATAAAATACAGGTTCCTCTTTGTCAAGAGGGAATTTAGCCTAATTCTCTGAAAAAATAGTCTCTTTTCATACAGTTAATACTGAAGAAAAAACTTATCAGAAAATTTCGGTCTCTGCAAAAAAGTATGAAATTTCAAATGCGGCAGTATCAGGGGCATCAGAACCGTGAACAATATTATACTGAATGCTGGAGGCAAAATCCGCTCTGATTGTTCCCGCATCGGCTTCTTTAAAATTTGTCGCACCCATGAGTTTGCGGTTTGCGGCAATAGCATCCTCTCCTTCAAGAACCATGAGCACAACGGGCCCCTCTGACATAAAATCAGTAAGCTCTCCGAAGAAAGGTCTTTCTTTATGAACTGCGTAGAAGCCCTGTGCAACTTCTTTTGACATTTTAATCTTCTTAACTGCAGCTATTCTTAAGCCTGCTGTTTCGAAACGTCTGATTATCTCGCCAATAATATTTTTCTTAACACCGTCCGGTTTGATGATAGATAGAGTTCTTTCCATTGGTCTCTCCGTTTACAAATATTTATCCGCCCCGCTTAAGGACTGCTACAAAGC
Source organism: uncultured Leptospirales bacterium (assembly GCA_964396355.1). Classification (GTDB taxonomy): domain Bacteria; phylum Spirochaetota; class UBA4802; order UBA4802; family UBA5550; genus CAYNFB01. The sequence goes on from CAYNFB010000104.1 coordinate 638, forward strand.
AAGAAACATCGCCGTAATAAAAAAAAAGTCTGTTCGATTTTTATGTCAAACAGTCTCTTATTTTGTGCCCAGAGCGGGAATTGAACCCACACAGGATTTCTCCCACATGGCCCTCAACCATGCGTGTCTACCAGTTCCACCACCTGGGCAATAAGCAACACTAAGTTACTCTTAACTAAATATATCAGGGGCATTTTGTGTCAACAAAAAAAGTTGAAATATTTTATTTTGTTTTAAACACGGTAGAGGCGTAATATATATTACGCCTCTACCGTGCGGCCGGGAAATAATCAGTATACTATTTTCAAAACCTCATCAAAGTAATTAACAAAGTGAGCACTAAGCCCCTTCTTTATATACTCAGGCAATTCATCAAAATCCTTCTTGTTCTCATAAGGATAAATAATAGTTTTAACTTTTGCCTTCTTCGCTGCAATTGTTTTTTCCTTCACTCCGCCGATAGGAAGAACCTTACCGGTAACAGTCAGCTCTCCGGTCATGGCTACATTCTTCTTAATAGGTTTTCCCTTTGCAAGAGAGTAGAGAGAAGTCGCCATGGTAATTCCCGCAGAAGGCCCGTCTTTTGGTGTAGCTCCTGCAGGTACGTGAAGATGAATAAAATTTCCGGGAAAGAAATCATCATCAATGCCGTAATCGGCAGCTCTTGACTGAACGTAGGTATATGCGATTTCAGATGATTCACGCATGACATCCTTAAGCTGCCCGGTCTGTTTAAAGCTTTTTGCTTTGGAAGGCACTGCTGTTGACTCAACATATAAAGTTGTGCCGCCCATACTGGTCCAGGCAAGTCCCATAACTACTCCCGGAATACTGCGGTCATAGAGTGACTCATCGGTAAATCTGGGTTTTCCCAGAAATTCCTCGAGATTATCGTCCTTCACGCTTATGGGGCTGGTATTCCCCTCCACAAATATTCGTGCAGCCTTGCGCATTACTTTCTTTATGTTATTCTCAAGACTGCGCACTCCTGCTTCCCTTGCGTAGCCGTCAATCATCTTCTTTATAGCGCTATTGTCGATTTTAACCATGCCTTTCTTTATGCCGTGCTCGGCAAGCTGCTTGCTCACAAGGTATTTTTTTGCAATTTGCAGTTTCTCTTCCAGAATATAACCTGAAAGATTCATCACCTCCATCCTGTCTAGAAGCGGGCCCGGAATTGTATCCATCTGATTTGCAGTTGCGATGAACAGCACATTTGACAAATCAAACCTCAGGTCAATATAGTGATCAAGAAACTGGGCATTCTGCTCCGGGTCAAGGACCTCGAGAAGAGCCGAGGCCGGGTCGCCCTGAAAGCTTGCGCCGATCTTGTCTATTTCATCAAGCATGATGACAGGATTAGCCACATCAACAGTCTTGAGGCTCTGGATTATCTTGCCCGGCATAGCTCCGATATAGGTACGCCTGTGCCCCTTAATCTCCGCCTCATCCCTCATGCCGCCGAGAGAAAACCGGAAGAACTTCCTGTTAAGAGCCTCAGCAACAGATTTTCCGATAGATGTCTTGCCCACACCGGGAGGGCCGATAAAACAGATTATTGAGCCGGAAATATTCCCCTTCATCCTTCCTGTTGCGATGAACTCCAATATTCTTTCCTTAATATCATCCAGCCCGTAATGATCCCGGTTGAGAATTTTCCTGGCCTTCTCTATGTCGTAATTATCCGTTGAGTAGATGCCCCAGGGAAGAGATGTTACCCATTCCAGATAATTTCTGCTTACACCGTACTCGGCCGAATTAGGCTCAAGAAGCATCATCTTGTTCAGCTCCTCGTCCACTTTCTTTGACGCCTCATCAGTAAGGGTGATCTGACTTATTCTCTCTTTAAATTTATCAATTTCAGAAGTCTTCTCATCCTTCTCAAGTCCGAGTTCCTTCTTTATCTCCTTAAGCTGTTCCTTGAGGAAGAATTCCTTCTGCTGTTTTGAAATCCTCTCCTCAATCTGCTGTGTTATCTTCTTTTGAAGTTTACTCAGCTCTATTTCCTTTTTCAGGAGGATGAGAACTTTCTTCACCCTTTGCCTGACATCAAATGTTTCAAGTACATCCTGAACCTCGGCGGATTCTGCAGTGGTCATGGATGCGACAAAGTCAGCAAGCTTGCCCGGATCCTCGACGCTGAATCTGTTGAGAAAGAGTTTCAGCTCTTCCTGAAAAAGAGAGTTGGTCTTAATAAGATCCTTTACCGAGCTTATTATTGCCATTGAGTAAGCCTTCATCTCCTCAGTGGCCTTAAACTCCTGCTCATAATAATTATCCACTTCCCATCTTATAACAGGCTCATCGCGGATTACCTTCTTCAGGGTAAACCTGCCCAGAGCATTGAGCATAACCTGTATGGTTTTCTCGTCAACGGGAGTAATCTTAATTATTTTAACCGCAACACCCACAGTGTAGAGCTCATTGGATTTTGCGATACCGTCGTGCTGTTTTTTTATAAGCACAACTCCGCCTATTTTATTGGGGGAATCCATGATTTCCTGAGCGCTTTCAATCATAAAATCGCCCGTGAGAATAAGAGGAATCATCATCCCCGGAAATATAGGCCTCTGCGAAATTGGAATAATAGTCATGAGATCGGGTCTTAACTCCTGAGCTACTACGACCTGACTTTCAAGATTAATCATTTCTTCAGACATACTTAACCTCTTTAATGATTATTTAACTATATCTTTTCTGCTTTTTATAAAAAATCTTTCCGCAAGCCATGAGCCCACGGTAAAGACGTACTCGCTCTCTGATGAGGCGGCATAATAGCCGGCCTTCCCGGCACTGCCGTAAATATTAAATTCAATATTTTTATCATAGGCTCTGAGCCTTACAGATGCAACGGGTTTCCCTGCTTTGCGTTTAGTCATTCCTTCAGGAAAAGTATCTGCCCTGAGAGGATCGAAAGATGAGACAAGATTATTCATCACAGAATTATTCAGAACAGCCCCTTTAAGCTCACGGCAGTACCAGGTACGGGTATTCCCGGAAACAGGTTTCACGCTTTCCTTTGCCTTATCACTGTCCTTCTTCTCTTCAATGCTCGGGAAGAAACTGTAAGTCTTTCCTTTATATCTGATACTGAAAGTCTCCAGAGCCTCTTTCTTTACACTGAATATTTTTTTATCTCTCAGTTCATCAACACTTCGTTTAAAATCCTCTCTGAAAAGACCGGATGCAAGGTATACCTCCGGTCTGTCATCGATTCTCACGTAAACATGGTTCTTCGTTGTTCCGGCCTTGCCGATGAGAACTTTCCTCAGCACACGCCCCTCACGGGACAGCACAACAGAAAATGCATTCTTTTCATCAAGCTCATATTTATTATAGTAACCTTTTTTTGATATCAAATCAACAATATTAATTCCGCTAACCTTTTTTTCCATTTGTTCAACACTATTCGCGTCAGCAGAATAACCCTGTTTATTTATTGACCATCCGGTTTTACCCTTACGGATATCCATTGAATAATCAGCGCCTTTTAAGGATATTTCATCAGCCCGGCCGCTTATGTCAGAAAGGCCGGGAAGACTTTTTGAACTCTTCATATTATGAACTGCCACAATCACTCCAAGAACGGCAATGACTGCAAGGCTTACGATAGTTTTTCTATTCATTTAATGCTTTCTCCTGAGAACAGTATTTCAATATGTTTTTTCCTGGCTATCCTTCGTCTCCATATAAGCAGTCCGCTTAATACGACAAAGAGCGGCACCATGACCATGTTTATAACCTTGAGCATGAACCGGGTATGATCTGCAGTCTTAATGAGCGGATTATTTTCAAGACTCTTCCCTTTCATCTGAGGAACGTAGAAGTTGCCGGCAAGATAGTCAACCATTGAGTGAAGGAGAATATCATTTGAAGAAGAACTTCCTCTGTTTGTCCCGGCAAGTATTTTTCTTGCATGGCTGACGAAACCTGATGTTGTCATCTCCGATGAGCCCACTGCAATAATTCTGGACTTCCCTGATCCCACAGTGGAATCAAGCTTTTTTGAAGAGATGAAAGCGTCTTTTGCACCCTTACCTTTAATTTCCTCAAGGGGTCTGTTCTTATAGAAGCTTTCCAGTTTCCCCTCGGCATAAAGAGCCACAGAATATGAAGACAGCTCGCCCTCTGCGGGAGGAATCATGGTGAAGGGATTAAAATTCACACGCCCCTTCATGAGCCAGCTGTCATCGGATGTGGAGATCAGAGAATAGCTTTTAAGGCCTTTCTCACCGGCCTTATCATCCACCTCGACAGATGATGCCTTTATCATGAGAGCACTGTTTATATATCTGGTAATGATGCTGTCTCTGTTCAGCCCTTCCTTTACAATCATGGGCATGAGAGGATAGTCTTTAATCATATCTCCCAGATTGACCTTTGTACAGTTCTTATCCAGAACAATATCCTTGTTTATCTTCACTCCGTAATGGGCCAGAAGCTCATCCAGTCCTGTGTTGAGAGGAATAACCACCGGCTGCTGTTGACTGTACATATTCCGGGGATTTATCTCTTTGAATGAATTTGCAAAGTACAGAAGAGACTTGCCCTCCATAAGAAACTGATCTATTCTGTACTTTTCTTCTTCAGAGAAAGGACTCTCCGGGCCGTTTATAATCATTACCCGGATATCGCCGGGTATATCGCCTGAGGCAAGATCAACAGGCACCACCTCATACATGTCCGAAAGCAGCTCGCCGTAGAGACCGGCGCCTCCGCCTGTGCGCTTGTCACTGATATCGGGAACACCGTGACCTGTAACGTATGCAACTCTGGTGCTTACACTGATTATATCGCTGACAGCTCTGTTTATCTTCTCCTCAAGGTTTTCCAGTCCTGAAACGACATTGGAACCGAAGATTGTGGGCACAACATCAATATCAATTTTCCTGAATCTGTCATTTCCCTGAAGCACAAGACCAAGGACGGTCTGCCCTTTTTTCACCACTCTGCCGCCCCGTTCACGGCCTCCGTTCCATTTAAGCCTTGATATTCCGTACAGAGAAACAAGGTCATCAGGCTTCTCAAGAGTTGAGGGGTTGACAAGAGAAAATGCGATTTTGCCGTAGTTTCTCCGGTTTGAACTGTCTACCGCATGTCTCACGGCAAGTTCGAGTTTATCAATTCCCTGAATAGGAAGATTCATCAAAGCCGGATCCAGATAGAGAGTCAGCCCCAGAGGCTCCTTGAGCTTTAGAAGGCCGCTGATTTTACCGGACATTTTCTCTATTCTCGAGGTTATCTCATACTCAAGCCCCTCAGATGATGTGAGGGCATCAATCTTTTCAATAAGATCGGCGTGCTGAATAACAAGTCCCATATAGACATTTCTGATCTTCACCTGATCATCGGCAAGTTCCCTGCTGGTAACGGGTTTTATTCCATACGCGGATGCCTTTGTCTCAAGATCTTCACCTTCAACTATTTCATATGAGAAGTACTCATTTCCGTAGTAGTCATACTCCTTTAGAAGATCCTTCAGATACCTGGACACCGCCTCGTGTTCTGCCGGCAGATCTCCCGAGAAGAATACCTTTATCTTCAGATTCTCATCAAGCTGCGAAACAGCCTCTCTGCTCTTCTCTGAAAGGGAATAAGTATCATTTGCAGTGAGATCGATTCGCAGTGAAATCGCTGCACCTGCGGCATTTATTAAGATTATAATTACAATATTAAGTATAAACTGAAAATCCCACGCACCTGCTCTTGAACGCAGACTTTTCAGAAACATCATTATTTTTTCTTTTACATTCATCTGTCTATCTCCTGCGCTCAATAATTTTTGCTGTTATCATCATGCACAGTGCAATAAGAGAGACAAAGTAGATCACATCTCTTGAATCTATGATTCCCCTTGCCACATTCTGGAAATGATAATCTGTACCCAGATATGAAATAAAGGAAAGCTTCGCGGGGATGAACATTGCGATCTTGTCAACAAGCCACATGAGAAAGCATACTGCCCAGGCTGCGATGAATGCGATAATCTGATTTTTAGTAATGGATGATGCGAGAATTCCAATTGAGGTGTAGGCTCCGGCAAGAAGCAGAGCGCCTATATAGCCGCCGATTACAGGCCCGAAATCAGGACTGCCCACAAGTGAAACTGTCACAAGATACATGAGCGAGGGAGAAATCATCACTGCAGAGAAGACAAATCCCGCGAGAAACTTTCCCGTAACGGCGTGCCACGTTGAAACAGGCAGGGTCATAAGTATTTCAAATGAACCGGTCTGCCTCTCCTCGGCAAAGAGCTTCATTGTTACTGCAGGAATAACGAAACAGAACATAAGGGGGAGAAACTGGAAGAAACTCCTCATCTCGGCCTGATTAAAATAGAAGAAATCCTTAAAGAAAAAGAATCCCGAAAATACCGTAAAAACTGTTATTACTATATATGCAACGGGACTTGTAAAATATCCCCGCAGCTCTTTCCTCATTATAGAAAGAGATTCATTAAACCTTTCCATTTGCCCCTCCTGCTGTCAATTCTCTGAAAACACTCTCAAGACTCATCTGTTCCTGTTTCATCTCATAGAGCACCCAATTACGCTCGGCCAGAGCCCTGAATATTTCAGGCCTCACCTCTTTATCATCCGCTGCGCCTATCATCACAGACAGAAGACTGTCGCCGGAGAGAGGAGTAAGAGACCGGACTCCATCGATCTTTCCTATTACTTCAGAAAATTCTTCAAAATCAGGGCCGCTCACGCTGACTGTGACATTACGCTCTCCTCCTCCGTTCTGAAGGTTGCGGGTGCTGTCATCGGCGACAATGCGTCCCTTGTTTATTATAATTACCCTGTCGCAGGTGGCCTCCACCTCAGGCAGGATATGAGTTGAAAGGATTACGGTCTTGCTGCGTCCCAGTTCCTTTATGAGATTTCTGATCTCCACTATTTCTATAGGATCAAGGCCGGAGGTCGGCTCATCAAGTATGAGAATTTCAGGATCATGTATAATTGCGTGTGCAAGGCCAACTCTCTGCCTGTAGCCCTTTGACAGTTCAGAGATATTCTTGTGCATCACATCTCTGATACGGCAGATCCCTGCAACCTCGGCAATGCGCCTCTCATCATCTATGCCCCTGACCTCTGCAATATACTTCAAATAATCAAAGACTATCATGTCGCCGTATAGCGGCGCAGACTCGGGAAGATAGCCGATGGTCCTCTTTATTTCCAGCTGATGTTCATCAGCCCTTTTTCCGTTTACAATAATGCTGCCGCTGTCAGGAGCAAGATAACAGCTGAGCATCCTCAGAGTTGTAGTCTTTCCTGCACCGTTAGGCCCCAGAAGACCGGTAATTTCCCCGTCCCTTATGGTAAAGGACACATTATCCACAGCCCTGAAATCCCCGTAGGACCTGGTTAAACCATTGACACTTATCATTAAAGACTGACCTCCCGAAATTTTAAATATTTCTACAACTGTATATACAGACAGAACTCAAAAAGTACAGCCCGGCCCGAAAAAAACAATACTAAAAAAACCAGACCGCTGAAAAACTGCGGTCTCTCATATAAACACCCCCGCAGAAATACGGGGGCGTTTTCAATAGTCAGTGTAAACAGGAAGAAGTTTATGTCTGTAAGAATAAAACTCTGTTCCAATATATATTTAGTACAATTTAACGGAAATTGTTACATTAAAAATAAAAAAATTATTCCTTCCGTAAAGGACGATCATCGGAATAAAGCAATACACATATTTTTTTATGCTTATCTTTCGCTCTATTACTGCCGATAATAAAGAACCGCGTAATACGGTATGGAGGCGGTTATGAATGTGACAACAAACGGATTTGACGTCGCAAAAAGTATCCAGGACATGGGTAATCTACTGAAGAACATCACGGCACAGGCCACTGGTTTTCAGGATAAACTCATGAAGGTCTCTGTAACGGAGACGGTAACTGACCCGAATCTGGGGAAGCTGCTGGACGTTATCAGTTAAAAGCAGAAAAGGAGCTTTAAGGAGCTCCTTTTCTAAAAAGAACACCCGCCGTAAATCCGCAATAATACTAAACTGTTACGGTCCAGGTATTATTTTTCCACAACAAATTCAACAGAAAGCACATTGGTCATAGACGGCACCGAGAAGAACTGTTTTTTTATAACCCGGCTTCCGATGATCATCCAGGGATGCTTAGTCTCAACATATCCGGTTACACGGATGTACCTGCCTGCAAGCAGATCAATCTCCCCATCGGTCAGATTCTCTATCATTATGTTTGAAACGACAAGTACTCCATTTGATCTGAAAGCCTCGCCTTCAACTGTTTTCAGATTAACATTCATTTTTTTAACTCCCTCTGCATACACAAAACAGCTATAGTGTACCAGTAAGCGACTTGTTTATCCCCCCTTCCTCGGAACGCCCGGTCTGAACGAGCAGTTCATTTATTTATGATAATCAATAATGAGGTTCACGTCAACCTGCGGCAGGCCTCGTACAGCAGGGTTAAAATCTATTGACTGATGCGCCGCATTGTGCAATTGATGGACCCTACAAATGAAAGGAATATATAAATATGTTTTTACAGAGTATGATAGAAATAATTACAAATGGGGACAGAAAAATACCCCTGACCTGGAGTCTGGCGATCTTCTTAATCGCCTTTGCGGCTCTTTTCATGATGAAGGTGACGAAAAGGCTCAACCCGAAAGCAAAAAGCAGCCGGCTCCTCTGGTTCGTCATGCTGGCGGCCCTTCCCTCCATCATAATCAGCGGCGAACAGATAATAAACTACACCCTGGCATCAGCCGGGGCCGGAGTTGCCCGGTTTACGGAAAACCTGTCAGAGGTTTTACTCTGGTTTGCCGGAGGGCAGCTGCTCGTTGAGGCGATAAACATATTTATATGGACCGGCATTGTAAGAAAGAATACAAATGAGCCGGTTCCAAAGATCATTACAAACTTCGTCACCGGAGTGATATATCTCTTCGTGCTCTACTTCATCATGACCACGGTATTTAACCTCAAGGTAACCGGACTGGTTGTCTCATCGGGTATCATTGCCGGTGTGCTTGGCCTGTCGATGCAGAACATACTATCCGACCTGATTGCAGGGATTGCCCTTGCTATAGATAAACCGTATAGAATCGGCGACTGGATAGAGTTTAATGACGGAACGCTGGGAGAGGTAATTGACATCAACTGGAGAAGCACGAGACTTCTGTCCTGGAAGAAATCGGTCTACGTCATTCCGAACGGAAAGGCCATGGAGGCCACTCTCCATAATTTCAACCTTCCAGACAGAAGATACAGCACCATCTTCTACGTTACCATTTCACCCGAGGTGCCGCCGGAGACTGCACGGAGAATACTTCTTGAATCTGCTCTAAGCTGTGATGTAATAATAAAAGATCCTCCTCCTTCCATACGCCTCATGGACATAGAGAAAAGGCCCTACAGGTACATGGTATCTGCAACCTACATTGACTATCCGTCGCATTTCTCAGGCCGTGACCAGCTGATGATGAGCATTTGGTCGCATTTTAAAAAGACCGGAATTGAATCATCGTGCGAAACAAACGAGGTGAACTTTTCACGCAAAAAAATATACTCAATAGCCGACCCCGGTGTGACTGAACTTCTCAGCGAGATACCTCTTTTCAGGACTCTGTCTGAAGGAGAAATTGAGAAGCTCTCAGCGGGCGCACAGATCAGCCTGTTCAGGTCCGGTGAATATATAGCAAGAAAGGGAGACCCGGGAGCATCCCTGCTTCTTGTTACTGCAGGAGTGGCATCTGTTTCACACAAAGCAGCAGACGGCTCTACAATTGAACTGTCGCGGTTTGGACTTGGTGATTCTCTTGGCGAGGCGTCTCTTCTAACAGGAGAGCCGAGAAACTCGGACATTACAGCAGTAACAGACTGCCGCATTGTTGAAATCCCCAAGGACTGCCTGGAGGAGATAATCCGGGACAGACCCGAGCTGCTAGATGACCTTGCCGAGGTAATGGCCAGAAGAAGACTGGAACACGATTCAAAGCTCAATGAGCCCCTGAAAAAATCTACGTCTGAACTGCTGAGCACCTATGCAATAGAGATGATAAACAGCATGAAGGATTTCTTTCGGATGTAGGAGGAACGACCTCTCCCGCGCTTCTG
>CAYNFB010000105.1:0-10665 GCA_964396355.1 uncultured Leptospirales bacterium
ATTGATGAAACATATAAAGTCAGAAGGAATCAGCTTTGTTCCCTGATGTATCAGCTGATAAAATGCATGCTGCCCGTTAGTGCCCGGTTCACCCCAGATAACAGGTCCGGTCTGATAATCGACCTTGATTCCGTTTCTTGATACACTTTTCCCGTTAGACTCCATATCTTTCTGCTGAAGATATGCAGGAAATCTGTGAAGATACTGCTCATAGGGGAGCACCGCATGAGTTTCGCACATGAAAAAATTATTATACCATATCCCGACAAGAGCCATAAGAACAGGAATATTCTCCCTGAATGGTTTCGTTCTGAAGTGATTATCCATATCACAGAAACCGTCCAGAAGCTCCATAAAATTTTCATAACCCGCAGCAATCATCAAAGAAAGACCGATAGCGGATGTCAGAGAATATCTCCCGCAAACCCAGTCCCAGAATTCAAACATATTCTCAGAATTAATTCCGAACTTTGCAACTTCTTCGCTGTTGGTAGACAGAGCAAGGAAGTGCTTCGCAACAGCCTGTTCTGATCCAAGAGCATCAATGATCCATTTTCTCGCACTCAGAGCATTTGTCATAGTTTCCATTGTAGTAAATGTCTTTGACGCCACAATAAAGAGAGTTTCATCCGGTGCCAGTCCCCGGAGTGCTTCATGAAGATGAGTCCCGTCTACATTTGAAACAAACTTAACATTGATATCCTCATGAGAATAATACTTCAATGCCTCACAGGCCATGACAAGGCCCAGATCGGATCCGCCTATCCCTATGTTTACTATATTCTTCACCGGTATTCCCGTGTAACCGGGCCACTGTAAATTTCTAATCCTGTCTGAAACATCTTTCATACGGGCAAGAACAGCTCTGATCTGAGGCATCACATCACTGCCGTCCACGAAGACAGGCGTTCCCGTCGTATTCCTCAGTGCAGTATGAAGGACGGCCCGGTTCTCTGTCTTATTAATCTTTTCTCCCCGGAACATCATTTCTATTTCTGAAGCGAGTCCGCATTTTTCTGCAAGGTCGATCAGCAGATCCAGAGTATCCCCGGTTATAATATTCTTGGAAAAATCGAAGTATATATCGCCGTCTGTTATAGAAAATTTGCCCCCTCTATCTGAGTCCTCCCTGAAGAGATCGCGAAGACAGACGGTTTTCATTTCGTCATAATGTTTTTCAAGCCTTTTCCATTCAGTCATTGATTTAAGATCTAGCCTGTCAGTCATAGACATTGCCTCACAAAAAAATTATTATACAGGATTCTATAAATACTGAAAGAATAAATTATTGCGTTAAACTAAGATTATATCATTTAAATTGTAAAAGTCAAGATTAATATACGATTATAAAAAGAGGGAAAGAGAATAAATATACCAGAAATCACAAATATGATGCAGGGATATAAAACTCCCTGTCATATTTATCGAAAAAACGATCAGGGAGTGACGGGGAGTCTTCGGGAAACGGCCTGATCCACCAGAATTATTCCATCCTCTTTGTACTTCTTAAGCATAAAATGTGTTACAGTAGACTCTACTCCTTTAATTGTTGCAAGCTTCTCAGATACAAACTGTGCAACCTCACGGAGACTCTTTCCATCGACCTGAACGAGAAGATCGTAACTTCCCGAGATCAGAGTAACAGAGCAAACCTCAGGGAATCGAAAGATTGACTCTGCCACAGCATCAAATCCCACCTTTCTTTCAGGAGTAACCTTGACTTCAATCAAAGCCTTTACATCATCCTGCTTTATCCTCTGCCAGTTTATACTGGTTTTATATCCAAGAATTATGCGGTCTTTTTCCAGCTGCTGGATACAACTCTCGACTTCCTTTTCTGTCAGATCAGTCTGTTTTGCTATATCACCAAGGGTAGCCTTTCCATCTGCAGATAATATATCGAGTATCCGTGCACCACTTGAATCAATTTTATAGGGTTTCATCACAATCTCCCAAGCATTTTACAACCCGTCAGGGTCTGGAATAGCCCTTACCGAGCATAGTTGCATCCATAAAATTTGTCAGAATATCCTCTACTGCAGGATCGTAACCGGACTCTTCGTCCTTCTTCGGTATCCGCAGAGTCTTCACATAATTTTTACACTCATCACAGTAATATACTCTGTAAACAGTGTCGTCTTCGAACTCAAAAAATCCCTGAGTACTCTGCTCTTTATTTCCGCAGACGATGCATGACAGCCGGGGAAAATCCCATTCGTTTTCACATATCGCACAATGAAGGATACGCTTATTATCCTTATGGTCGACTATTTTGCTTATATCAGGAGAATATCCGCAGAAAGGACAGTTATTCATGCCCCACTCCTGATCTGTTGCTGTAAAATCAGTTTTTTCACGCATCATGACAAGCAGAGGTTTAAAAACATTATGAAGAACAAAGATACATTCATCAAGCCCCAGTCTGTAGCCGGAACTTCTCTCCTTAAGAAAATCAAAATCCTTCGCAAGAAGTGCACGAAGACTGGATTCTGCAGATTCGTTAAAATCTTCATAAAGCAGTGTGAAATCCATTCCGTCATTATCACTCATAACCAGTTCTACAATCTTACCAAGAAGGCTCTTTAGTTTGACCAGAATGGAATCGCTCAGAACAATATTCTCAGAATTCAGCACTGGAAGTTTTTCATAAGGAATCACAGAGATATCCACTTCAGCAGAAACCTGAAATTCCTCCTGAAGGAGATAAAGCGCTTTATAGAAATCAAGCAGAGGCGAATCAAGATACCCGGTCTCTACAATCCGCTCCCTGTGTTTTTCAAGATATGAACTGTGTTTTATCATCAGTTTTTATCTTTATCCTCTTTTTTGTCTTCTTCTTCACCTGTAATTGACTTTTTAAACTCTCTTATTCCTCCCCCGATATCTTTAGCTATCTTGGGAATTTTTCCCGCTCCGAAGAGGACCAGAACTATCATAAAAATAATTGCAAGTTCCCATACACCAGGCATACTCATTTTGTGACCTCTCATTATTTAAAATTAAGGAAGATCGTCCATACAATCATCCATATTCATAATTACAATGATAATAAGTTAATCGATGTGTCAATAAATCTATTATTAATAAAATGAAAAATCATCGGGAGATATCTTTCACTTTAGAAGATTTCATCGAATTGGATACAACTGCGTATATAATGCAAGAAAACACCGGCTGAATGAGAGGAGCTTTCCATTCCGTCCCTCTCATACCGCAAGCAGATGGCAGAATCAGAAAACTCTCAACCGAAAAAAACAATAGTTCACTAAACTGCCGATGTAAACCTCACAGTCTTGTCCAGAGCATCCTCGTAAAACTTGACATTATCAACAGCACGTTCAATTTTCTTCACACTCTTCTTTACGTTTACGACAACTCCCGGAAATATTTTACCCTTTACAATTATAACGGGTTCCTTTTCAAATTTAAGTTTCTTCTCTATAACAGCAGCATCGGCAAGGAGTTTCTTCAGTTCATTATTCGCACTGCCCATATCATTAAGAATAAGCAGGCAGTTTTTCTTTTTTGCAGCAGGGAGTATTTTCAGATATTCTCTGGGGTTCTTAAAAATTTCCTCACCAAACTGCATCTTCATATTTGTACTGATTTCCTCTATTCTTTCTTTTACAATCTTTATCTCTGTTCTCTTGTCGGACATTTCCTTTTCTACAATGAGATTTCTGCCCACAGTCAGGCTTGTTGCAGTCTCATTTTGAGTGCCTATCACAGTAGAATTTATCTCATAGAGAGCAAGAAGTTTGCCGCCAATAATCTTGCCCCCGGGATTAACCACACTTATAGTATTATACGATATGATATCGCAATTAATTATTGAGTCATGCACGAAGACACTCCCCACTGCCTCAACTTTTGCGTTCTGCATAAACCGGGCAGAAACATTTCCGCCCGCAACGAGTCGAACAGATTCTTTCCCCACAATTCCAAGCTTAACCTCAATATCTCCACCGGCAGAAAGGATGGCATCCTCGACGTCTTTTTCAATAATGATATCACGGGCAGCCTTCACTTTAAATCCCGGCTTCACTGAACCTGTTATATGAACAGTACCATTGAAATCGATATTTCCCTTGTCGAGATCAACATCTCCATTAATCACAGCAACCGGCAGAACAGAGACTTTATTTTTCGCAATATTAAGACACCCGTCCAGCTCTGCAAGATATATAGTATTATCAAAACCTGACTGAACGAGATTTTCACCCTTTTTATAACCTTTAGACGGTTCATTTACAGCAGCAACCCTTTCCCCGTAAATATCGTATCCGTCTTCGGATTTAATTCCGTCAATTTTTTTCAGGATCTCCTGGTTTTTCTGAACCTGAATTATTGAGTCAACTTCTTTGTAGTCTATACGCCCGTCAGACAGAATCTTGCCTGCTTTTTTTTGAAGACTGAGGAGCGGCTCAAAATAATCATCATAGCCGTTTACAGGGGGTCTCCCCTGCGCTATAACCACCCTTGCAAGACGGGGATTGTCTGCATTCAGGGCATTTATCTGCTGATTATATCTATCCTCTGATACTGCAGTAACAATTTTTTCAACGTGGAGAATCTCCTCGATCTCCCGGAATGGAGGATACTGACCGAATTTAGTGGGATATATATTATAAAATGCCTTAATTTTATCCTTAGAAATAGAAAAAGGAGATAAAAGCTTCAACTTCTGATCATTTAAAGTAATAAAACCGTAGAATGATGCTTTATAAGCTTTTTCGCTCTCATCAAAGAAGACCCCGGGACCTATTTCAAAATTAAAATAATCCTGAACATTATAGTAACTATAGCCTTCATCAATTCTGGATTCGAGTTCATCATCACCCTTCAGATCTACCACTCTGGCTACAATCTCACCTTCAGAAACAAAATTATATCGTGAAGAGAGAGCGGCCTTAACCTCTCCCTCTGCCGTTTTTTTCTTAACAAGGATACTCTGCACAGCAGGATCGAAGTATAGAAGTATTTTTCTCATAAATCACCTGTTTAAAAAGTATTTACATCGATTATTATATAGCAGCAAATCAAATATGTAAAGAATAAATATCCGAATAAGTGTATGACTACCTTTTTAAAAAGAGAATATCATAAAATGTCAATTAAATTATATACAAGCAAGAGGGGATAGGGAAAAAGAGTTGTTATCCGGGCCCGCAGGGCAGGCCCTGAAGAAGATTAAACCAGTCCTCGCTGAATCAGCAATTCTGCGATCTGTATTGTATTCAATGCCGCTCCCTTTCGGATATTGTCAGATACAACCCACATGTTTATACCGTTTGGAATAGTAAAATCCTCTCTGATCCTTCCGACAAAGACATCGTCCTTGCCTGCAGCATCAATAGCCATTGGATACTCATTGGCAGCCGGATTATCCACTACAGTAATACCGGGCTTTCCAGACAGAAGTTCTTTTACCTCGGCAGCCGTTATCTTCTTTTCTGTTTCTATGTTGAGAGACTCTGAGTGGCTGAATACAACAGGAATTCTTACCGTGGTGGCACAGAGTTCAATAGAATCATCTCCCATAATCTTCTTAGTCTCATTAGTCATCTTCATTTCTTCTTTTGTATATCCGTTTTCAACAAAATCATCGATATGAGGAAGTGCATTAAAAGCAATCTGATGAGGATATACACTGACCTGAGAAACTTCCTGTCCTCCGGCAATTTCCCCGGCCTGAAGTTTCAGCTCATCGATAGCCTTGAGGCCCGATCCCGATACCGCCTGATAGGTGCTAACAACAACTCTCTTTATTTTCACAGCATCATGTATCAGTTTAAGAGGAAGAAGCATCTGTATAGTCGAACAATTCGGATTTGCGATTATTCCTTTATGGTTCATGACATCATCAGGATTTACCTCAGGTACAACGAGAGGAACCTCGGAGTCCATTCTCCATGCTGAACTATTATCAACAACAATACATCCGGCCTGAGCAGCCTTTTTAGCCATTTGAAGACTAACCTCGGCGCCTGCAGAGAAGAGCGCTATATCATACCCGTCAAAGGAATCTTCAGCCGGAGCCTCAACTGTTACTGTTCTGTCTCCAAACTGAACATCCGCACCTGCTTCTGCCGGATCAATAAACTTCAACTTATCAATTGGAAACTTTCTCTCAAGCAGTATCTTTCTGAATTCATTGCCCACAGCACCCATGGCACCAACAATCACTACGTTACACTTTTTCATAGACATCTCCTGAAGAAAATTTCATATATTTTAATTAGATTAAACAAAATTCAAATAATGGGCACATTAAGTCAATAAAATATTAAAGCTGAGAAAATTATAAATAATAAATTAACATTGCTGAAATATAATCAGATCTTAATTCTGTTTTCCAGCTCTGGATTCTCTCTATACAGAATTGCAATATTTCCTATTATGTCCACAAGAGATGAGCCAGTTGCCTCAGTTACCTGAAGAATAAGATCCTTCTTTTCATCCTTAAAATCTACAAACTTTACCTTTATAAGCTCATGGTCTGTCAGAGCCTTTTCCACCGCCTCGAGAAGGGTTGAGCTTACTCCCTTCTGACCGATTTGCACAACAGGATTAAGATGGTGCGCCCGGGCCTTTAACTTTCTCTTCTGCTGCCCTGTTAGTTCAGTCATATCTGCTCCTTTTAATCAATTTAATCCACTTAATTATGCCGCTTGTTGTAATCAAGTTTTTTTCTTTAAAAAAGACCGATATTGCAAGAAATAAATTTATTGAAAAATACGGGCCATTATGACCTGATAAATTAAGGAGATAGACCATGTGGAATCAGGATATATACAACAGTGCATTAAAATATGCAGCCCATGCTCACCAGGGGCAGAAAATAACCGGAACTGATTTGCCCTATATAATCCACTGTGTCAGCGTATGTATGGAGATTATCCACTCAATTACAGGTCGAAATGATATCAATCAGGATCTTGCGGTAAAATGCGCCCTTCTTCACGATACGATAGAAGATACGAATACAAATTATACTGATCTGATGAACACATTTGACGAGGAAACAGCGGAAGGAGTTCTCAGCCTTACAAAGAACATCGATTTACCGAAATCCAGGAGGATAGCAGATAGTCTTGAAAGAATCAGAAAATCACCTGTTGAAATACAGATGGTAAAGCTGGCCGACAGAATAACCAATCTATCTCCTCCCCCGCCCCAATGGAGCCGGCAAAAGATCATTGATTACCACAGTGATGCAATCATGATATATGATGCACTGAATGATGCAGACGCAATTCTATCGAAAAGACTCATGGAGAAAATAAAATGCTATCGCATTTTTACAGGAAAATAATTACTTATACTTATCCGGCCAGAGCCTCAGGAGCCTCTCCTTCATAGCCTTTTCACTGCCGTTTTCTGTAGCCCTGTAAAATACTGCCCTCTTCATCTTTTCAGGAAGATAATCCTGACTTACGAAGCTGCCTTCAAAATCATGGGGATATTTATAATTTTTTTTATAGCCCATATCCTTCATCAAACTGGTAGGAGCATTTCTTACGTGGAGAGGAATTTCGTAGTTATCCGAAGCTGCCGCCTCCTTAGCCTTCCTGATCGCCAGATATGACGCATTGCTCTTGGGTGATGTTGCGAGAAAAACTGCACACTGAGACAGAATAATCTCTGATTCAGGCATGCCTATGTTTTTAACAGCCATCAGCGTTGATACGGCCATGGTCAGAGCATTGGGAACTGCATTTCCAATATCCTCAGAGGCAAGAATAATCATTCTTCTTGCTATAAACTCAGGATCCTCTCCTGCCAGTATCATCTTAGACATATAGTAAAGAGCCGCATCAGGGTCAGAGCCCCGGAGAGACTTTATAAAAGCTGAAATTGTGTCGTAGTGCCTGTCGCCCTTTCTGTCATAGTAAAGCATTGTATTCTCGAAGGCCTCGGCAACATCCTTCTCCTTTATAAGGCCCTCTTCAGCCAGAGAGAATGACACCTCAAGAACATTCAGCATCCTCCGGGCATCACCATTGCCGAATTTGGCAAGCAGATCCTTCACACCCTCATCAAATCGGGCATTACCCTCCTTGAGAATTCTATCATCAGCTGCTGCCTTCTCCAGAATTTCCATAAGGTGAGAATCCTCAAGCCTCTTCAGCTTCATCACCCTGGCCCTGGAGAGAAGAGGAGAGATCACACTGAATGAAGGATTTTCCGTTGTTGCGCCGATGAGAACAATGTCTCCTGACTCGACAGCTCCAAGAACAGCGTCCTGCTGAGCCTTGTTGAAACGGTGAATTTCATCAAGAAAGAGGAGAGTCTGAAGACCTGCGACCTTGTTGTTCTCTCCGGCCTTGATAACCTTCCTCACATCAGCAACTCCCGAAGAAACAGCACTGAGGTAATGGTACTCCATGGAACAGGACCCTGCAATAATTTTTGCAAGGGTGGTCTTGCCCGTACCCGGATCCCCCCAGAGTATCATTGAGAAGACCCGGCCGGTGTCG
Source organism: uncultured Leptospirales bacterium (assembly GCA_964396355.1). Taxonomy (GTDB): domain Bacteria; phylum Spirochaetota; class UBA4802; order UBA4802; family UBA5550; genus CAYNFB01. The sequence goes on from CAYNFB010000105.1 coordinate 8,481, forward strand.
ATAACTCTTCTTATTATTTTCCCCGGGCCGGTGAGATGTTCCTGACCGCGGTAATCATCGATCAGAAGTGGCCTGCACCTCTCAGCAAGAGGGGTGATTGACTCCCCCTGCTGTCTGAAGAGTCCGGGAGTCCAGTCTACCACTTGTTCTCCCAGTCAATAAGAGCAGTTGTCTTCATAAGGAAAATAAATGACAGGATACTCGCTATTGTAATAATAAATCCCGTATGTTCAGGGACGAAGAAAGCCGTTGAAAATATCCACTGGAACAGCAGAGCACCGTAGAGGCTTATACGCACAATATCGGGTCCTTTCTTTATAAGATAGCAGTAGTAGACGACAATTGACGTAGAAACCACAAGAGCCGCGAGAACAGCCGCGATTATAGGCATATAGCTAACCAGATATGAACAGAGGAGATAGAATATAAAAAATCCGGTTATAATAAAAAGATAATGCATGGGGTGGAGGGCTACGCCTTTAGCTGTAGAAAAAAGAAGAATCAATCCGAGAAACAAAAATATTGCAATCGGTGAATAATAGAAAAGCCTGGATACAGTCTTCCCGTAATTTCCGGCTATGCCGAATTTAAGCGCAATATTCTGACCGGTGACAACATTTGCAGCCTTCCAGGAATATACAAGAGCCTCACTATCTCCGCCGGACTCTGTGGGCACCATCGCTCTGTCGGGAATATTTGATTCAGAAAAATCAGTCCAGACAGTTACATTGAGTTTCTTTATCTCCTTCTTCCCGGTACCCATGGCATAGTCAAATCTTCCTGTACCCTGAGCATCGTAGGTAACGAGAAATTCTCTCGTCTCACCCGGCGCCAGACTGCCCTGCCATTCTATTCCGTTTGAGAAATCCGAATCACTCCTGTATTCCCTGCCCTGAAAGAGCGCCGTGAGATTAGTTATATTACCGGCCCCCTGGGGGAGAGAAAAGAAGAAGGCGAGTTTTTTCCTCTTCGATTCAAAGTTTTTAATTATATATTTTCCGCTGAAACTCATATTAAACCCGGGATACTTCAGAAGTCCTTTTTTGCGGATATTGGATTTAATCCTCACATCAACCTTCTGATCTGCGATACCCATAGAATTTGAAACATCGGTCAGAACCTTTTCCTGAAGGCCTGTCTTCTTGTTCTCATATGTTTTCAGAACTTTCTCTGTATAAGAAAGAGAAGGAAGCTGCTGAACAATATTGCCTCCCCATATTTCCTGAACCGACTTGAGATTGGCAGAATAACTTCTGGAATGTCTGTCATCTATCCTGAATCCGATTGAAATCGCAATGACGCTGAAGATCAGGGCAAAGATCAGAATAATTGTATACTTGAGGATTTTTTTGACGAAATCGGGTTTGATCTGATATATTCTCACTGAAACAATGACGAATGCGGCAAAAACCAGAGCTAAACTGAAAAAAATAAGTGCACCTGCAGTCATGGGGGCCTCCTGAATTTTGAAATTATATTTTGTTTAAAGGAGGATGTTAAATCAAGATTTTTTTATTTAAAATACTTGTAAAGTAAAAAGGCCACTCCCTACAGGAGCAGCCCTTCATGTGACAAGACAAGTAAACCTAGTCTCTTCCGCCGGGACGGGACATCTTGCGACCTCTGGTATTCTGGATCTGCATTCTTCTCATTTTCTTGAGTCTTCGGCGTTCTGCTTCTTCTTTCTTTCGCTTCTTCTCTTCACTGGGTTTTTCGTAGTATCTTCTTCTTTTAAGCTCTTTAAAGATACCCTCGAAAGCCATTTTTTTCTTGAGATTTTTGAACGCTTTCTCGATGTCTCCGTTTACCTCAACTTCTAAGGGGCTTGTCATATGAAATCACATCCTTTATTTTTTAATTTATGTAAGCTTTTAATGAAGATACTATTTGTCAATTTAAAAATCAAATTTTAATAATTTTACTCCTTTTAGAGAGCACTTTCTATCGCCTCTTTCATTAAAAATAATAAGTCAGTCTTTGAGAGGTACTACCTTCTGAAATCACGATAATCGACTCCAAGCTTCTCCATCTTATAGCTTAGAATTCTCTTGGTAGTTCCCAGACGGGATGCCGCACGAGATACATTTCCACCTGTCATCTTCATGTGATCAATAATGAGCTCCTTCTGAAACATATTTGTCAGCTCTTCAAAGGAACCTCTTCTTTCATCATCATCCTCGCAAAT
>CAYNFB010000106.1:0-956 GCA_964396355.1 uncultured Leptospirales bacterium
AGCGTCTCGGAGAATCTCCCGCCCACGGCTGACGCCGGGCCCTCTTCATTCGAAGAGGGCTCCGGGATAAGGCTCCCGGAAGGGCGGGGCCGGGAAGCAGAATATTTCCAATCTGAATTATTTCGAGGAGCGTAAATTATAGAGTATCAATCACACAGAACATCTTAATCCGTTGCTCAGCTTTCCTGACCCATAACTCTTCACTGCTCACAAAAAAACAAATTGACTCATTGAATATATGAAAAATTATGTTTATAATACTAAGAAAGCAGGAACAGCCATGACCATATATGAGCCCACAGGCGAAAACATAGAGAAAGCCGCATCTATAATCAGAGGCGGAGGAATCGTTTCATTCCCCACAGAAACCGTATACGGGCTGGGAGCCGATGCCATGAACCCCATTGCCGCTGCAAAGATATTTGAGGCAAAGGAGCGCCCCTTCTTCGATCCCCTCATCGTTCACATATCAGACTCCTCCATGCTCAGTCTGCTTACAGATGAGGCCGACTCCCTGACAGAAAAGCTCATGGAACGCTTCTGGCCGGGCCCGCTGACTCTGGTATTCGACAAGAAGGATACTGTGCCTGATATAATAACCTCAGGTCTTCCCACCGTTGCGGTGAGAATGCCCTCCCATCCGACCGCCCTTGATCTTATAAGAGCTGCGGGAACACCCATTGCCGCACCCAGTGCAAACCGCTTCGGATGTCTGAGCCCCACATCGGCAGAACACGTTGAAGGTCAGATAGGAAAATCTCTGGAGATGATTCTCGATGGAGGAAACTGCCACATCGGCATAGAATCCACAATAGTGAGAATCATGGACGGCGAGATATTTCTCCTCAGGCCGGGAGGCACTGCAGTTGAGGATATTGAAAATCACCTGAATATAAGAGTAAAGAGGCCCGATCACGGGGAGATTCCCCAGGCACCGGGACAGCTTCCCTATCACT
>CAYNFB010000106.1:966-10615 GCA_964396355.1 uncultured Leptospirales bacterium
AAGCCGGTTATCATAGAGGATGATGTTCCCCTGATAGACGGTAATGCAGGATTTCTACTCTTCAAAAACCCGGACTATGAATTCCCGGCAGAACGCACAATGATACTCTCCGATACAGGAGATCTGGTAGAGGCCGCGGCATCGCTGTTCTCATGCCTCCACAGCCTGGACTCCATGAATATAAAGAGAATCTATGCCCAGCCTGTGCCTCCACAGGGCCTGGGACTTGCGATAATGGACAGACTGGTCAAGGCATCTAAAAAATATAATTAAAGTTCTTGATTATTCTCAATATCGGGGCGATCCTTGAAGTTCAGACAGGCCTCATCAGCGCCTTAAAATTTCAGAACATGGAGAGCCATATGCCGGATAAAAGGATAATCTTTGCAGAAAAAAAGGTGAAGAACTCTATCTCTTCGGGATTCATGGAGGTCTTCAGCTCCTTCAGATTTGCCCGGGAAAACAAGGGCATTACTAAATACTACATCCTCCCCTTCATGCTCAATCTGATAATACTCACGGCAGTACTTTACTTCGCCTATACCGGAATAACTCCCCGGGTGCAGAGTTTCCTTGCGGGAGAGCAGTGGTACATGCAGCTTCTCAGCACCATCGTATCGCCCATCATATTCATAGCGCTGATGATATTAACCGTATTCATATATTCAATAGCAGGCTCAATAATTGCCTCGCCCTTTCTGGATTTTCTCTCTCTCAAGACAGAGGAGATCCTGACGGGAGAAAAATTTGATGAACCTTTTACACTGGCTGCATTTATTGAAGATATGGTGAGAATAACCAAAAATATTCTCAAACTGACAATCCTTATTATTATGATAAATATATTTCTTCTCCTGCTTAACCTGATACCCGGAGGAAGCCTGGTATATGCAGCTCTGAACTTTTTCATTACGTCGTTCTTCTACGGCTTCCAGTTCTTCGACTATCCTCTTGAGAGGAGGAGGTATACCTTCGGGGAAAAGCTGAAAATCTGCTGGAAATTCCGCTACTCCGTATGCGGAAACGGAGCGGCATTCTTCATTCTATCATTCATACCCGTTGCAGGATTTTTGGGCCTCAACTCCGCAACAGTGGGAGCCACGGCCCTCTTCGTTAAAGACATGAAACCGGCTCTGACTGAATAATGAAGAGAGGTAAATTTTTCGTATTCGAAGGTATTGACGGCGCGGGGAAATCCACCCAGAGTGCGAAGCTCCACGCCCTGGCGCTTGAGCTGAACATACCGGTAAAAAAACTGTTCGAACCCACGGGCGGAATCTGGGGAAGAAAGATAAGAGAGATGCTCGCAGGGTCAACGCCCCTTCCTGTTGAAGAGCAGATAGAGCTATTCATTAAAGACAGGGAGGAGGATTACGCCCTGAATATAGCCCCGTCCATCTCCTGCGGAACAAGCATCGTCATGGACCGCTACTTCTATTCAAATGCTGCCTATCAGGGCTCAGAGGTAATCACACCGGCACAGATTATAGAGATGAACCTCCAGCACGGATTCCCCATTCCCGACAGGGTCTACTTCATCGATCTTGCACCGGTTGATGCGATGAAACGGATAGAGAAGAGGAACTCCTCCGGTCAGCGCGATCTTTTCGAGAAACGTTCATTCCTTGAAAATGTGAGGAAGAACTTTCTCGAAATAGCCGATAAATCCTTTCTCATAGTCGACGGTTCCCGAAGCGATGAGGAAATATTCACTATAATTAAAGATGATTTTCTCAATGTAATTGAACGGCCCTGAATATTAAGTATATTATATACAGACACAGTAAATATCCACCCCTGATTCACAGAACTATAAACGGAAAAATAAAATGAAATTAAGAATACTCCTCTCTGCATTGATAATCACTATCTCCTCTGCTGCAGTGTCAGCAGAAAATCCCTACTTCCTTCCGGCAGGAACTTCATCAGCCTCAGCCGAAGGGGGAAGCTTCTCCATGCTGAAAAATCCCGTATTCTCCCGCACTCCCGGTCATGCAGTTCTTGCATATCAGTATATGCGCTTCACCGGTGATGAGAACAAAGGGAATCACTTTGCGGCGCTGGATGTCTTCGGGTTATCGCTCATATACGGAAGATACGCATACGTCTACGACAATGACGGAAAGAGCATCGATGCTGATTCAAATTTCTATCAGATAAACAAGGGCTTCTTCTTCAAGAACATGATCGGATTTGGAGGGGGATTCTCCATGGCATCAGGCCCCGTTGATGAGCTGGACGGCTACCGTTCATGGAACTGCGGTTTCCTCATGAGGCCCAGCTCATATTTGTCTCTTGGTCTCACCTTCCGCGATCTCAAGGCCCGGATAAACGAAGATGATTTGAAGCGCAGCGAGACCTGGTCGGCATCACTCCGTCCCCTGAAATGGTTCACGATTTCAGCAGACGGCGAAAGAATGGAAGGAGAAAAATACCATGACATGGACTGGACATTCTCAGGCTCTGTCCTCCTCCCTGCCGGAGTCAGCATTACAGCTTCAGGCAGCACGGAGGAGAATTATACCTGGGGAATATCCATGCCTTTCTTTGCCAGGTTCGAACAGCCGGCATCCGTCCATACCGCCGCATACGGCGGAGCAGGAAATTTCCCCTCCCATATGAGCGGTGAGATTTCTGTAAGCAGAGAAAAAGATATTAAGGCAAAATCCATCGGCATGACATACGGCGTGCTGAACATAAAGCTCCACAGAAAGTACGGCGAACAGAAGAAAGAAAGCCTCTTCCTCTCAGGAGGAACAACCTTCAGCCAGCTGCTCAGAGGCATAGGCCGTGCGGCTGAGGATGATTCCATAAACTGCCTGTTCCTGGAAATAGACAGCATGCCCATGGGTTTTGGAAAACTCCAGGAGCTCCGGAATGAAGTTCTTAAATTCAGGAAAACAGGAAAGAAAGTATTTGCCCAGATAAACTACAACGGCAACAGGGAATACTATATCGCCTCTGCCGCCGACAGAATATTTTTCACACCTAACAGCTCCTTTTCTCTCAGAGGTCTCAGCGCTGAGGTATACTTCTTCAAAGGCCTTCTGGATAAGGTTGGAGTTAAATTCGAATCAATCAAATACGGTAAATACAAATCATTCAATGAAGCCTATACCCGAAAAGAAATGTCTCCCGAGCTTAGAGAGAATATGCGCTCCCTGCTGTACGACCTGAATGAACAGTTCATCGGAGACATTATTAAGGCCCGAAAGATAGACCGACAGGTCGTGGATGATCTTTTTAAAGACGGCATCTACTCGCCCCTGGAGGCAAAAGAAAAAGGATTCATTGATGAGGTGATGTACAGGGACGAGGCAATCGACACCCTGCCGGAGAGCAAAGTCGTAGTAGATATGGACAGCTTCATAGAGGAGAAAACTGAAACAGAAACATGGGGCCCCATACCTGAAATTGCCGTAATTCACGTCGGAGGAACAATTGTTTCCGGCAGAAGCAGCACATCTGATTTTTCAGAGACCACGGGAGATATTACATACAGGGAAACTCTTCAGAACGTGTTTTCAGACAGCAACGTGAAGGCTGTGGTAATCCGGGTAAATTCAGGAGGAGGTTCTGCTGCAGCATCTGACTATATGTGGAAGGAGCTCATGCTTCAGAAAAAGAAAAACGACAAGCCCGTTGTATTCTCCTTCGGAGATATTGCCGCCTCAGGGGGATACTACATCGCATGCAGCGGAGACAGAATATTTGCAAACAGAGGAACAATCACAGGATCTATCGGAGTAATAGCCGGCAAGATCTCCCTGAAGGAGCTCTACGGCAAGCTTGGAATAAACAAGGATGTAGTCAAGATGAGCGAATTTGCCGATATCTTCTCAGAGTCCAAAGACCTGAATGCAGAGGAGAGAAAAATTCTCCAGAAAGGCGTCAACTTCATCTACCACCGATTTACCGGGAAAGTCATGGAAGCCAGAAAAATTACAAAGTCAGAAATTGCCGGTACAGCCGAGGGGAGAGTCTTCACCGGCAATCAGGCATCGAAGAAAAAACTGACAGATCAGACAGGCGGCATTATTGCAGCTCTGGAATATGCAAAAAATAAAGCGGAGATAGAGGGCCATTACCGGATAGTGAACCTTCCGGAACGGAAAGGTTCTGTTGCCGAAATACTATCATCGGGTCAGACCAAAATGACGGGGCAGATAAGAGATATAATTGAAGCCGTGGAAAATTACTCTGTTCTCAAGGACAGAATTCTTTACATGAGCCCCTACGTTATAGAAATAAAGTAAGCCTTTAATTTCTTGACAAATTCTCACTGAACCATCATCTTATAAAGAACAACCAAATGGAGGCGAGCGATGAAAGTCTGTCTTATAAATCACACAAAGACAATTCTAAAGCCCGTTAATGAACTATCTGAAGAAATGGATCTCGAAGTAATCGCTGCAGATGATTCGGGCCCTGAAATCACTGTTAAAACAGAAAATCCCCAGATTGTTCTTCTAAACTGGTCGGATAAGGAAGCTCTCTCTATCTGCTCGTCAATCCGCAGCATGAAGAGTCCTAAGGGCTATATTCACATCCTCCTCATCGGCATAAAGGAGACCTCATCACAGCTTGATGAAGCTATAGAGAGCGGAGCCGATGATTTCATACTGATGCCCTTTTCAAAAGAGGAGCTGAAAACAAGACTGCTGATAGCTGAAAAACATATAGAAACCAGAAACGGACTCACCAGAGCGAAGAAGAAACTTATTAAACACGCCAAGGAAGACCCTATCACTTCAGTGCTGAACAGAAGATCACTCTTCGATGAAATTCTAAACGAGATGGGAAGAGCAGCCAGGAAAGGGGATTTCTCCACTGCAATGATGATTAACCTGAAGAATATGCAGGATCTCCTTAAAGATCTTGGCCCCAAGGTTGTTGATTCATTTCTGGGTGAGTTCAGCAGAAGACTGAAGAAATCGATAAGACCCTATGACAAAATTGGAAGATATGACAACTCGCGTTTTCTAATATTTCTTCCTGCAACAAACTCCGAGAACTCACATATCGTTGCCGACAGGATAGTCCAGAAGCTCGGTTCAAGCAGATTCACCTATAAGGACAAGCTGATCAGTCCCTGTGTATCCATAGGTATTTCAGAACTTGATCCTGATGATATTGGCAAGAACATCGGCAACGAGGACATTCTGATAAACGACCTTATTATGGAATCATTTATCAGAAGATCCGAATTTGCCTCTGACAGCGCCTGTGAGGAAGGGGACAATCAGATAAAGATTTATACCTTCTGATTTTTAGCCGAGTTTGTGAACGAAGAGTCCGCTTCGAAGTTTAGGCTCGAACCAGGTTGACTTGGGCGGCATAACCTGCCCGGAGTCAGAAACATTAATCAGTTCCTTTACCCCTGTTGGATACATGGAAAATGCAACCTGATATTTTCCTGAATCCACCATCTTCTCCAGTTCAGATGTGCCCCTGATTCCTCCAACGAAATCGATTCTCTTATCCTTCCGGGGATCACCTATGCCGAGAAGCGGATCAAGAAGCCTCTTCTGAATAATGGAAACATCAAGCGCCTCTACAGGATCTTTTGATATCTCATGACGGGGAGTGATGGTGTACCACAGACCTGACAGATACATGGAAAAACTTCCTGAAGATGCAGGAATCTTCATATTATTCTGCTCTACGGTGAAATCCTTATCCAGTGCAGTGATAAAGGACTCGCCATTCATGCCGTTGAGATCCTTCACTACCCTGTTGTAGGCAAGAATACGCAGCTCATCGTCGGGAAAGATAACAGAAAGGAATGAATTGAACTCCTCCTCTCCTGTATATGACGGATTAGCCTCTCTGCGCATATTGCCTACCCGTACTGCTGAAGCTGCTCTGTGGTGTCCATCCGCAATATAGAGATCATCTCCATCAAATGCTTTTTCAAGATTTGAAATAACTGATTCATCCTCTATAACTCTAACGATGTGGCGTATGCCGTCATCTGCTTCAAAATCATATACAGGGTCCTTCTTCATGGCCTCTGCAATGAGTGAACTTTTCTCACTGTCGTTCCGGTATATAAGAAAAACAGGACCCGTATTGGCATCGAGAATATCCAGGTGTCTGGTCCGGTCGTTCTCCTTATCCTCCCGGGTAAATTCATGCTTCTTGATTATATTATTCATGTAATCATCAATACTCGCGCAGGCCACAATTCCGGTCTGCATCTGTCCGTTCATTACCTGTGAATAAAGATAAAGAGCAGCCTTTTCATCCTGAACGAGACTGCCTTCTTCAACAAATTTATCCAGATTCTCGCGGCCCTTTTTATAAACCTCATCTGTATATGGATCAGTTTTTGGATCAAGATCCATTTCCGCTCTTGTTACATGGAAGAAACTGCAGGGATTATTTCCGGCTATTTCAACGACCTCATCAAATGAAACAACATCATAGGGTAATGCCGCTATCTTCTTCTCAAGTGACTTCCCGGGTCTTACTGCTCTGAAGGCCCTTAACTTTGCCATAAATGTTAACCTCTTATACGCTTTTATAGAATAAACCATGGTCTAAAAAATAATTTTATTTTCAACAAGAAAATTAAACATTCAACTTGACAGAGAATCAGCTCGAAGCCACTTTTTATCCAATCAGCATAACAGAGGTATAATAATGTCACGTGTTTATAATTTCGCAGCAGGTCCAGCAGCTCTGCCTCTTGAGGTCCTCCAAACAGCCGCATCAGAACTGGTCGAATACGGAAACTCCGGCATGTCCGTTATGGAGATGAGCCACCGGTCCGCAATGTTTAAAGATATAATAACAGAGGCTGAAGAACTTCTGCGCAATCTGCTGTCCATTCCCGACAATTACAAAGTGCTGTTCCTCCAGGGAGGCGCATCCCTTCAGTTTTCCATGATACCCATGAATTTAATGACAGCAAACAAAAAATGCGACTTTATTGATACAGGCGTATGGACTGAAAAAGCAATAACCGAGGCGAAGAAATTCGGTGAGGTAACCATTCTGGCATCATCGGGCGGCAGCTCGTACAATTACATTCCCGAAACCGATGGTCTCTCATACAGCAGTGATGCGGACTATCTCCATATATGCTGGAATAACACAATATACGGAACAAAGTACACAAGAGTCCCGGGACGGGACGGAGTGCCGCTTATTGCAGACATGTCATCGTGCATACTGTCGGAAAAAATAAACATAGAGGACTTTGACCTGATCTTTGCCGGAGCTCAAAAAAATATAGGACCGGCCGGTCTGACAATAGTTATAATAAAAGATGATCTTCTTGATAGATCTCCTCAGGGACTTCCCTCCATGCTGGACTTTAATACACATGTGAAAACCGGATCTATGTTCAATACCCCTCCGACCTACTCCATATACATTGCAATGCTGGTATTCAGATGGATTATGAAGGCAGGAGGGCTGACCGCAATGGAAGATAGAAACAGAGAAAAGGCCCGTATACTCTACGACTGCATAGACGGCTCAGATCTGTTTTCTGCAAACGTCCGGGACGATTCAAGATCGCTGATGAATGTTACATTTAGCGCCGGGTCGGATGAGCTTAACGGAAAATTCATAGAAGAGGCAGCCCGTCACTCCCTTAAAAGTCTGGCAGGTCATAAAACCGCAGGCGGAATGAGAGCGAGCATATACAATGCAATGTCCATTGAAGGAGTGGAGGCTCTTGCTGCTTTCATGAAGAAATTTGAAGCAGGTAACCGCTGATCATAATTTTACTTAAAAATAGATCGAAGAAAGCACTTCTTTTGCTAAAATAGTCTACTTTATATGCCGACATAGGTAGTATGACCGGTTTAATTCCGGCAATATCTATTTTAGACGGGTTTACTATGCAGAACATGGACTTTTATGATGGTGGTCACATCAGGAATATGCCGCCGCAGTTTGAAAAGGCTGAACCTGAATTCTTCTCAAGATCCACAAGAACCATGGAAAAAGAAGTGGAGCAGTCCAGAAAAAAGGCTACGCGGCTTCTTACCATTATTACCGCACTGATTATTGTTTCTTTCACCGCGGGTCTGGTAATAGGCATCAAGTTCGCCGGCGGATCGGATAGAAAAATTGTCGATGATGAGACATTCAATGCCATGAATAATTTCGGCGCGAAAGTAACGAAGCTGGTTAAAGATGTTAACTTCTCGACAAAACCGGCCAATCAGATATATCCCAAGGGAGAATACCCCTTCGTCATACAGCTTGGAAGCGAATACCAGGACAAGGAATTCAAATCTGTTGCCCGGTTCTTAAGCACAAGAGGCCACACAGTAATAGTATCCAAAGACAAAAAAAACTACCGTATATTCACAGGCCCCTATAAAACTGAGGCTGAAGCGAAGAAATCCCTCACCGAAATTTCTCTTTACAAACAATATGCCATTTCGACCAATGCACAGATAATAAAACGTATTTAATATCAGGACAGGCATATGATTCCCGTTACAAGAATGGCGGCAGAAGAAGACGTTGAAGGCATATACAATCTGATCTTACACTTCGCAGAACAGCGGCTTCTTCTTGAAAGAACAAGAGACGAGATCAGAAAGGAACTCCCGAACTTTATGGTTGCAGTAAGTGATTCCCGTGTTGTGGGAATAATATCATACTTTGACTACGGCCCTCAGCTCAAGGAGATAAGATCCTTTGCCGTTGAGGAATCATGCCAGGGACACGGTACAGGCAGAATCCTCATCGAAGGCATCCTCACACATTTAAGAAACATGACCGGCGCGCGGATATTCACACTGACCTATAAACCCGATTTTTTCAAAAAATTCAACTTTAAAGAAGTTCCCAAGGACCAGTTCCCTGAAAAAATATGGAAGGACTGCAAGAACTGTAAAGACAAGGAAGAATGCGGAGAGACAGCCCTGATATACCTTAACTAGGGAGTTACCGTCTTAAAGCCCCGGGCCAGCTTTTCCATATCAGCCAGCAGCTTTGATCCCAGACTCTCATGACACATTATCTTCATGAAGTGAAATTTATTACCGCTTATAAAAAATGCTTCATAACCGGTAAACGGACTCCCGTCAGGATAGCTGAATTTATATAATTTAAAATTTTTCTCCGAGGAAATTTCATTCCGGATAACCTTTTCTGTCCCGTACTCCCTGACCCATGAAGATTGAGCAACACCGACATCCTTCAGAGTAAAACCGTAGTCCCGGCTCTCAACTGCTGCAACGTAGTCATAACCCTCACTCTTTTCCGGATCACCGCTTCTGAATGCAATTCTCAGAGAAAATTCTTTTCCTGACCTCTTCCATCCCCGGGAAATAACCACGGGTTTCCTTGAACAGCTCAGGCTGTAGTACATCTTCTCATTTATCAGCACAAATGACTTATTTTTTTTTATATGCAGGAGGGAGGTCTCGGCGTCATATTTCTCGTATCTGGTTCCATGCCTCCTCTTCAGATGATTAATCCACAGAGAGGCATCTCTTTTTATTTTCCTGAATCTGTTATTCTCAGAATAAATACACATCAAAGACTTAAGATAATACAGACCCCGGACGATCTGATGATCATCAATATACTCAACACCCCTGTTGAAATAATACTGCGCACCCTGTTCGGAAACAGGCTCACAATCAAAAATTTTCTGTTCTGCTATTCTTATATGGAA